>JABZFO010000077.1 GCA_014237405.1 Desulfosarcina sp.
ACAGGCGGTGGTTGTATCAATTGAGAAAGCGTCAATCATCGTCGAGCAGGAAAACCTGCGAACCAGAATGCCCGTTGTGGATCCCTTTTCAGACAATTGATGCCCAGGTTTCTGGACGGACACTAAATCACATCACACATTGCGCCTGTCTACAGCGAAAGAATATTGACTGAAACTCAACCAACTGGTATCATTATTTTTATTAAAGTTTTTTTAGTGTTCATCCACAGCCAAAACGGCATCATCCACGTTTTACCGGTCTGGGAATGGCTTTGTCATCTGTAAGCAAAATAACGGAAATTGAGGGGGCAGGCAAATTATACTTCCCAAACCAATCAAAGGACTCAACGGCGTGTATTCGTTAAAGCGGCTGAGTGATCCTGCCGGATCAAGTCGATTTTTCAGATCCCAATGTATATTGCACGATTGCTGAATCCGATAGCCGGTTCTCGACCAATTCCACCAGATGGTGATGATGCGTAAAGAAGATCACCTGTGTCTTTCTGGACAGTTCGCACAGCACCTTCAGCGTGGCCATGGACCGGTCGTCATCGAAGCGCAGGAGGATGTCGTCCACCACGAAGGGCAGCGGCTCGTTGTGCTCCAGGTACTGCTCCAGGCTGGCCAGACGAAGGGCCAGATAGAGCTGGTCGGCGGTGCCGTCGCTCATGCCTTCGACCGTGACCTGTGCCCCGCTTTCCGGCCGTATGCCGACCAGAACCGGGTTGCCCCTTTCATCGTATTCCGCCCGAAGTCGACTGAAAGCGCCGAGGGTAATTTGGGAGAACAGCTCGCTGGCCCGGGAGATCAGCGGCCCCTGGTGCTTTTCACGGTACTGCTCGACGGTTCTGGAAAGAATAAAGGCGGCGATTTTGAACCGGGCGTATTTTTCCACATGCGATTCCAGGTTGGCAAGAAGACGTTCAGCCTCCTCGGCATGGCCGGCTGCCTCGGCGCTGCCGTCCATCCGCTTGAGTTCGGCTTTCTCTGTACCGATGGCCTGGTCAAGTTCCGACCGCTCCTGTTCCAGTCTTTTAATCTCTTTTTTCAGCTCCTCCAGTTCAGGGCCGATGCTGTCGGCTTCCACCGATGCGGCCTCGGCAATGAACTCTTCCACGGTTGCACCGGCGCTCAATCCGCGCAGACGCGATTCGAGGCCGTCGCGCTCCCGGACCAGATTTTTTCGGGTTTGGGCACGCTTTTCCGTTTCGGCAAGAGCATCGGCGCCTTCGCACCTCGCCTCTTGACATAGCGACTCGATCGATGCGGTACACTGGGAAATGCGCTTTTCAGCATCTTCCGCCTCTTTCTTTGCCGCTGCGATCTGCGTTTTGAGGCCCTGCTGTTTTGAATCGGCTTCTCGGGCGGTGGTTAATCCGGCGTAGAGCAATTCTGCCGCCCTGTCCTGAGGTCCCGCTTTGAGATCCGGCGCAAAGGTGTCGACCAGTTCGTCCACCCGGGTTTTAAATGCGGCTGAATCACGGTCGATGCCGTCAATCCGTTTTTTCAGGACTTCGGCTTCGTTGATTTGGTTTCTGGCTTCACGGATACTTTCGATCACGGCCAAAGCAGCCGTTGGGCTGGCATCGGCATTGAGTCCGATTTTTCCGACGTTTCTTTCCCAGTTTGTTTTCCAGTTGGAAAGGGCGTTCTCCAGGTCCGCAACACCGGCGGCAGCCTCCTCCAGTTCCCCCCCGAGGTTGAACAGGTCCTTATCCGCGGCTGTGATTCGGGATTCGAGATCTTGCTGGGTTTTTATATGGGCTCGGGCTGTTTTGATCAGCTTTGCAAGAACGGCCCCTTCTTCCTGGGGAGCACCCGCTGCTTCGAGGGCGAGCAGCAGGCTGGATTTGAGCGCAGCCCGTTCAGTTGCAGTGGTTTCGGATTGGGTCTTTCTTTCCTTTAGATCGAAAAGCTTTTCTCTCAACGACTCGATATCTGAAAGCCAGGCGCGCATCTCCTTGAGGGAAAGGGGGGTGATTCCGCAAGGCTTCCATAGCGCTTGCCACTCGGCTGTCAACTTGCTGTGACGATCCAACGCGTTGTCGAGTTCCCCTTCAAGGCTGACCAGCAAATTTTCGTAGTGTTTGCGCCGTGCCTCCAGCAGCCCCTTCTGGCTGACCTGTTCAGCCTCCCGCCGAAGGCGATCGGCAATGCGATCCGCCCGGGTCATGCTCGCTTCAAACGCTTCCGGCAGACCCGCAGCGCCTTCGATGCTGCCGACAAAAGCATCGGATTCGGCTGGCGGGACTTCTTCGCCGGCGAGACCTTGCCGAATGAGGCCCCAACCCCTGTCTCGGAGCGATCTGGCGTCATTCAGATCCCACTCGGTCGGCACCTGGTGGAGGCGATCGATGGCCTGAAGATCGGTTTGGATCTGAACAATTTCGCTCTCCGCCGCCGCCTTGCCTTCCCGCTGTTTTTCAATACGACGCTGCGAGGCGTCAAACTGCTCTTCAAACCGGTCGATGCTTGCTTTGGATGGGCAGGGCAGAACGTCGATGTCCGCCAAGGGGCCGCCCCAGAGGGTCTGCCTTTTCAGGCAGCGGTTCAGTTCGTTTTCGAGCGCTGCGACAAAGGACCGCATTTCGGCCAGCCGCTTTTCAATGGGGCCGGCTTCTTGAGCCGATTGAACGGCGGTCTCAAGGTGCAACACATCCGCAGGCGCGCGCATCGATTTTCGCTGATCCGTCATTCGGTTGAAACGGTTTTCCAGTTTGCGGCGCTGCTTCCGGGTTGTTTCCAGTGTGGCTGTCAGCCGTTCGAATGCTTTGCCCAGGTTTTGAATTTCAGCGACTGTCGAAGGGGGCAGTTTCAGGCTTTCGGCTGATTCGGCTGAAATCTCCGTATCGATCTCCACAAGCCTGCCGGCTGCCTGCTTTTGAAACGTCCGCATTCGCCCTTCCAGACCGGGCCTGTCTCTCTGGGCTTTGCGGAAACTGCCCAGTTCATGCTGCAGTGCCTCGATGGCGACGGCGTGCTGGATCAACGCTGCGGGCACAGGCAGGGCTTCGATCTGACCGTTTATTTTCCCAATGGTTTCCCGGGACCGTGCAAAGTCCCTGGTGGCAATTTTCAGGTCCTTTTCGGCATCACGTCGTTTTTCCCCGAAATCGTCCGGCAGATCCGGCACGCCTTGAAGCGCGACGAGTTTGGCGTCGATCTCTTTTTTCCGGGCGATCAGCGGCAGGGCCTCGCAAATGCGTTGGCGCTTGGCGACGCTTTGATTGTTCCGCCCGAGCAACTCGAGCACCTTTTCCATCCGGATTTGTGCATCGCGAAGCGAACGATCGTGCCCCTGCCACGTTTTAGCCGGCAGCAGCGCCTCTTTTTGATTTTTTCGAACGGCCTTCAGCGATGAAATCGTCTGGTTGATCCGGGGGGTCGATCCGCTGGGTTTAAAGAGCGCCCCGCACTCCTGGGCCAGACCCTGCTGGACGGTCTGAAGCCGGATCAGGCCGGCCCCGGCAGCAAAAAGGGCCTCGCCTATGCGCCCTTTCCCGGAAATGATCTCTTCACCGCCTTGGACCAGGTCTTCGTGGCCGATGGCGAACATCTGTTCGAACCATCCCTGGCGGACCCCGCCGAGAAACGACACCAGTGCGTCATCATCCAAAACGGATTCGTCGTCCGGGCCTCGCAGTGTTTTGGCTTGCCCCTTGCGCCGAATGAATTCGATTTCTGTGCCGTCGCTTTTGACCAGTTTGGATCCGACACGAAGATTGGCGTATCCATGCAGGAAATTGTCCGGGGTTCTGGCCGGTATTCCGAAGAGCATATTTCGAAGCGCTCTCAAGGCCGAACTTTTGCCCGCTTCGTTAGGGCCGAAAATCATGTGAAAGTCTGAACCGGTATCGGCAAAGTCGATGATCACACCGGTAAAGGGGCCGTAGGCGCCAAGTCGTATTGTCCTGATTTTCATGACGAGGCGGCATCCTTCTTCAGTCTCCGGACTAGCAGGGCGTGCGCCTGATCCACAATTTCCCTCATCTGCTGCGGGTCGTCCGGGCGGATCCTCACCTCACCACGTCTGTAATCGAGAGGCAGCTTTTGAAAGAGACTCGACAGTTCGTTGCTCAAAGCCAGCAGGTCACTCTCACTCGACGTCAGGGTCTCCACGAACAGACCCAGTTCCCGCAGCGGTCCCGGGTCGGGTGTTGCCCTGCCTTTGGGATACGTCCTGACTTTGATCTTTTCGATCCATGCCCGGTCACCGAAGGCGGCAATGGCAGCGGATCTGACGGATTCTTTAAGGTGTTCCGGATCCGAGGCGATTTGGGCGTGAAGTTCTGTCTCACCGACAAATTCCACCCGGGCGATAACCGGTATCGGGTCATGCTTGTCAATCTCCTTCTCAAAGGCATCTTTGAACCGATCCAGGCTCTCGTCGATAGTCTGCGCACCGGTAAGATCGACTATCAGCCGCTCCCAGCGGATCACATCCAGCGGATGATGGACTACTTCAGGCACTGACCCCGCTTCCAGGTTGACCCGGACGCACCCCTTGGCCCCCGGCTCTTTGACGTGGCGCCCCTGGATGCAGCCGGGAAACACCACCATCGGTGCCTCAGCAACAATTTCGAACTGGTGGACGTGGCCCAGAGCCCAGTAGTCATAGCCGCGATTTTCCAGATCTGCCAGCGTACAGGGGGCGTAGGTTTCGTGCCCTTCCCGGCCGGTCAGACTGGTGTGCAGCAAGCCGATGTTGACATACCCGGGCACCGGCTCCGGGTAGCCGGCGGCCAAGTTACCAGTTACCGCAGCCGTCCCGAAGCTCTGCCCATGGATGGCCACCTTCAGCGATTCAAGGGTGCGGGTCTCCGCTTTGCGGTGGGAGAAAAGATGAATGTTTTCCGGATAGGGCAATGAACGGGTCATCTGGCCGGCGGCATCGTGGTTGCCGGAAATGATGAAGATATCGATCCCCGCTGCCGTGAGCCTGCGGGCCTGGCTGACAAAATAGAGCCCGGTGTTGTAGTCCTTCCAGGTGCCGTCGAACAGGTCCCCGGCGATCAGCACAAAGTCCACCACTTCGCCGAGGGCCAGATCGACCAGGTTTTCCAGGGCCCGCCGGGAGGCCTGGCGGATCCGGTCCACCGGTGCACCGTCGTACACCTCCAGCCGGTGCAGCGGGCTGTCCAGGTGAATGTCGGCGCTGTGGATAAATTTGATCATGGTTCGGCCACCCGGGCATTGCGGCAAAAAGCAATCCGCTTCGCCGGGATGCCCGGTAAGCTCTGCTCGGCAAACAGACGGGGGGCGATATGAACGATCTTTTCTTTGTTCGTCATCTTCTGATTTTCCGAGGTCCCTAAAGCCTTACTTCCACCGTGTTTTTCAAATGTTGTTTCACCGCTGAGATGGGCACCTCGCGCCGGTGAAATATGCCGGCGGCCAGGGCGGATTCGGCATTGGTCTTTTCGAACACCTCGGCAAAGTGGGCTTCGCACCCGGCGCCGCTGGAGGCAATGACCGGGATGGTGACCGCCTGTTTCACGGCGTTGATCAGCTCGATGTCAAAGCCCATATTGGTGCCGTCACGGTCGATGCAGTTGAGCAGTATTTCCCCGGCTCCCAATTTCTCGGAGGTCTGTTCCGGTGAATCTACATATACACGGCGGGGATCGATGGAGATCACCACGGCCTGGTTGCCGTACACGTAGGATATCTGCTCGATGGCGCTTTGGCCGGTCATTTTGCCGGTTTTCAGGTACTCCTCGACGACAACCACCGCATCGCTGCCGATGGAAACCTTGTCTGCCCCGGACCGGAAGTACTCGGCCGCCACTTGAAGGGCTGTGTAGGCGCGGCCGTTCTTGTCGGTAAAATCCCGGATTCCGCCGCCGATGGTCAGCGGCACGAAAACGTTCCTGGATGTCTCCTTGAGCACCTGGATCATGGGCATGTCTTGCAGGGGGAAATCCCGGAACCCGGTAATATTGAGAAAGGTCACCTCGTCGGCGCCTTCCTCGAAGTAGCGGCCGGCCAGTTCAACGGGTTTGCCCAAGTTGCGCACGTTGCCGTCTTCTCTCACATCATACTGGTCGCCCTTGGTCACCACCAGATCTCCCCGGTCGTTGGCGCGCACATCCAGGCAGGCAATGATGCGCTTTGCCAGCCGGGTCTGCGACAGGCTTTTCAAAGGGATCGTCACCTCGCGGTCCTTGCGAATGAAATTCTCCAGCAAGGTCAACCCGGAAGCCCCGCTTTTTTCCGGGTGAAACTGGGTGCCCTGAATGCTGCCTCGTTGGACCGCGCTGACAAACGGGTATCCGTAATCGGTGGTGGTGAGCACCACCGCCGGATCGTCGACCACCACATGATAAGAGTGGACAAAGTAGAATTTCTCGTCGCCGTCAAGCCCGTAAAACAGATCGGTGGGCTGTTTGACGCTGATGCCGTTCCAGCCGATGTGTGGAATGGCCAGGTCAACGTCGAACCGTTTCACCCGCCCGGGCAGGATGCACAGGCCTTTCTCCTCCGGCGCTTCATCGCTGCCTTCAAACAGGGCCTGCATCCCCAGGCAAATGCCAAAAAATGGCCGCCCGCAGCCTATGTAAGCCACCAGCGGTTCCACGAACCGCTTTTGCCTCAAAGTACTCATCATGCTGCCAAAGCTGCCCACACCGGGAAAGAGCAGCTTATCGGCGCTCAGGATGTCCCGGCCGGTTTTGGCGACCGTGACCCGTTCGCCCAGCTTTTCGATGGCATTGATGACACTGCGTACATTTCCCGCACCATAGTCCAGCAGGGTAATCATTGGCTTCCTCTTCGGTTCCTTAGTTCCTTTGGCAAAGGATGCACAATTACACGACTAATCAACGCAAGACAATAGCATTTTCGTATGCGTTCACGGGATCGCACCCCATAAGCTGCATGATGATTTACTGCTCAGGCACTAAGCAACCATCCTGCTGGAGATACAGGCCCGGCAGGTGCCGGATCGGTGGCTGGCCGCATCGGAAAGGGATAGCACACCGACGATCATTTCGGGGCTGCCGTCGTGAACGAAAATACGCCCCATATCCCCAAAGAGCATGGTGGCCATGGCATGGTTAATGGTGTTGCTTTGATCGCATGAGACCACCGGTTCACTCATCGCCGCAGCGGCCTCGGCGTCGGGTGCAATGTCCCGGTGCCAGGCAACCACCAGGTTGGTTTTTGAGATGACGCCGGCAGGACGGCCATCCTGACCGGTCACCAGAACAGCACTCATGCGGTGGGCCGACAGGGATTCAATCACCTGATAGAGGTCGTCTGCGACGTTGCAGGTGATCACCGCCGGTGTCATCACATCGGACACGGTTGATTCTGACGGCAGATGGTCTTCATCGCCTGCTGCTGATTCACGCAATCTGCTTTTACGGCAACTGCGGCAAATCTGAAACATCAGTCCCAGGATATCCCCGTAATTCAACAAGCCTTCAAACCGGCCGGCATCCGCCCCCACCACGAAAAGTTGGTGAATGCTGCTGCTTCGCATGATGTCCAGCGCATGTTCCAATCCGTCGTCGATAAAACAGGTATGCAGGGGCCCCACCATAATTGCCTCCAGGGGCGTGTCCACGGGCAGCCCGGCGTAATAGGCACCTGCCATATCTGTCTTTGAAACGATTCCCGCCGGTTTTCCTTCCGAATCCATCACCAGCAAGGCATCCGCCTTATATTTGATCAACCGGCTTGTTCTAGCTACAGGCATGGTTGCCCCTCCCCTTACTACCCCAGATATTGCTTCAGCAGATGGTAGAAAAGATCAGAGATGTATACGATGCCCACTACCTCCTGATCACGGACCACAGGCAGCCGCCGGATATGGCGTTTGATCATGATATCCACGATGGCCATCAGATGGGTTTGCGGCGTGATGGTCACCACGTCGGTGGTCATCAGGTCGCCCACTCGGATGGATTTCACCCGCCACAACATTTCTCTGAACGCGTTGGCCTGTTCCGCAGCTTCCAGTTCCTGCCAGATGTTGGCATGGCGAGGCTGGACAAACAGCAATATATCGTACATGGAGAGCATTCCCACCAGTCTATCGGCATCATCGGTAACCATCAACCCGAAGACATTTTTCCCCTGCTCCCGACTGGCTGCCTGAAAACGGTTGACTGCCTCGGAAATGGTGTTCTCGGGTTTCATGGTCATAAACCGTGTGGTCATTACATCGCTGGCATGCATCGTTTGACTCCCTTGTAGGACGAGGTTTGGTTTATTGAGTTTTTTGGGTTTGTTGGTTAATTCGTGTCCATTCAAACCAACCAAATAAATGAACTACCCCGCCGCAAGCAGCGGGGTATCACTGGGGTATCGAAATAGGTTATGTTCGATTTTAACGCCGCAAGCGGCGGGGTATTAAACCCGAGCTTCGCAATCAAACCAATTAAACAACTAACCTTTTCCCTATCAATCCCCCGAATCCCTTAATTCCGAATCCCCGAATTCATTATCGCGGTCTTCGCCTCAGCAGCACATAGGTGGCGCCGGTGCCGCCGTCACAGGACCTGGCGCTGGTGAATGCGATCACCCAGCGTTTCCAGTGCCCGCTGACCAGCCACCGGAACAGATTTCGTTTGAGTACCGGCGGTCCCGGTGAGCTTCGCCCCCTGCCATGAACCACCAGCACCGCCCGTTTGCCGGAAGCGATGGCGTGTCCCATGAATCCATCGAAATGTTCCCTGGCCGCTTTGAGGTTCAGCCCGTGAAGGTCCACATGGCCCTGGATGGAAAAATACCCGCTATGAATGCGTCGGAACATCTCCGGCGGTATCCGGCCTGTGGCACCCTCAACGTATTCAGCGGTGTGCCTGAGCACGAATCCATCACCAGTCTCCACCAGTTGTTTGAGTTGATCGATGGCTTCGGCATCGGGATCTTCCGGCATTTGTTTACCGGATCGCTGCCTTGGCCTGACCGGTGCGATCTTTTTTCTGCCGGCCAGCGGAATCACATCGGCCATGGCCTGTTGAAACAGATGGTTCTCTTCAAGTGGCGTAAGCCGGCAAACCGGCAATTCAGGCAGGCAGACCTCGGGCAGATGGATATTTTTCTCGGCAAGAAGATTGCCCAGGTATTTAAAGGGTCTGTTTCCGATGGATGATCGACGGTGTGTCATGGTCTCTCCAACGGATTTGGCGGTTCAGTCGGTTAAGTACTCCCAGGTATTCCGATAAAACCTCACCTGTTCAATAATATTTCTTAAATATCTTTTTCCGCTCAACACCATCCCGATATTGGAAATAGTCCACTAAAATATCCGCATGATCGAAAACCAGGGGAACGGGCAGTGTCTTAGCAGAAAACACGCCGGCGTTTATCGCATCATCCGCGGCAACGGGCATACCGTCCGCCGTGGCAACGAACACCGTGGTGAGGGTATGGTGCCGCGGGTCCCGATCCGGCCGGGAATAAACGTAGAGCAGATCCTTCAGGCGGACGTTCAGGCCGGTCTCCTCCCGGGCCTCTCTGACGGCACCATTTTCAACAGACTCGCCGTAATCCACGAACCCACCGGGAATAGCCCAACCATGGGGCGGGTTTTTCCGTTCGATCAGGACAATGCCGCCTTTTACCTCGATGATGATGTCGACAGTAGGCAGCGGATTCCTGTATGGTTCGGCCATGTTATAACTCCGGTGCTCCGGATGGTATGAGGCAAACAAAGGTCAGCTTGTCGTCCCCGGCATTTCTGATCTGGTGTTCTTCATTGCCGGGAATAAAGGCCACGCTGCCGGATTTTATCGGTACCCAGCTACCGTTTTGCCATACCTCGCCTTGACCGGCATGAAAAAAGATCTCATGCTCCCAGTCGTGTCGATGCCTTGGGGTAAAGCCGCCCTTGTCCAGTTCAAACACGCGCATGCAAAAATTGGGGGCGCCATCTGCCTCCCCGATAACCACCCTGCCGGAAACGCCCTTAACCATATCATTTTCAAAGCGGGTTTCCGGTTCCTGACTGTATTGAATTACTTTCACGGTTCGTTTCCTGCCTCTTTTTAAGAGCACATATTAATGAAACCTATGCCTGGAAACTATGAGCCTGCATCGATCCTGTCAACTGTTTTGTACAGCGTTCTAACCGATGAACGACACATTCAATCCAATAAACACAATAAATCCGCATCAACTGTCTGCTTGACTATCCGATGGATTTACGGTGGAATGGCTGAGTTATAGATTCCAGCGGTTGGCCGGACAGGGTATCGATGCCGCGCATCGTTTAAATCATAAGCGAAGGATGGGGAGAATTAGGATGGATCTGAAGACGGCATGCCCGGGCAAGGTGGTGGACGCTGAAACCGCCATGTCCAAAATCAAGAATGGAAGCCGGGTGTTCATCGGCACCGGATGCGGGGAACCCCAGCACTTGATCCGGACCATGGTGGAAGATCTGAACATGCAGGACATCATGGTCTACCAGATGCTGTCCTGGACCTTTTCCGATTATGTGGATGATCCCCGGTTTTTAAGGCGATTCTCCCTTAAGCTCTTTTTCATCAGCAGTTCCTTGAGAAAAGCGGCATTCGAAGGCAAGATTGACTACATTCCGAGCTACCTGTCCCAAATTCCCAGATACTTCGCCAACCATCGAATTGGCCTGGATGTGGCCCTGATACAGGTCAGCCCACCGGATGAGCACGGCTACTGCAGCCTCGGCGTATCCATCGACATCACCCTCGCCGGTATGCAAAATGCCAAGCTGGTAATCGCCCAGGTCAATCCCCGCATGCCACGAACCTGGGGAGACAGTTTTGTCCATATCGACGACATCGATTATCTCGTACAATATGAAGAGCCGCTGGTGGAGGCGCTGCCCAGCATCAAGAATTCGGAGACCTCCAGCCGCATCGGTTTTTATGTGAATCAACTGGTGGACGACGGGGCCACCCTTCAGATCGGGTTTGGTCATCTTCCCTATGCCATCCTGCAAAACATGACCAACAAGAAAGATCTGGGCATCCACACCCAGCTGATCACCGACGGGTTTTTACCTCTGTTCAAGAAAAAAGTGATTACCAACCGCAAAAAAACCCTGCTCCCCGGCCGGGTCGTGGCATCGCTGTGCATGGGATCGGAAGCGCTCTACCGGTATGTGGACAACAACCCCATGTTTTATTTCCGTTCATCGGAGTTTGTAAACGATCCCACCGTGATTGCCAGAAACGACAACCTCATCTCCATCAGCTCGGCCCTGGAGGTGGACCTTACCGGACAGGTGTGCAGCGACTCCATGGGTTATTTGTTTTACAGCGGCATCGGCGACCAGGTAGATTTTCTTAGGGGCAGCGCCATGTCCAGGGGCGGCTTTTCCGTTATCGCCCTGCCCTCCACGGCCCAAAACGGCACCGTCTCTAGAATCGTTCCCCATTTAAGCGAAGGTGCCGGGGTGGCCACGACCCGGGGTGACGTAAACTTCGTGGTCACCGAGTACGGTATCGCCGAGCTTCAGGGCAAGAGTATCTATCAGCGGGTAATGGAACTGGCTCAGATTGCCCATCCCAAATTCCGCGAAGAGCTGATCGATTTGGCCAAAACCCGGCATTACATCTTTTCCGATCAGCTGCCGCCCTCCCAGGACGACTTGATCTTCATCGAGGGTTATAAAAACCGCCTTACCCTGAAAAACGGTAAAACGGTGGAGTTCCGCCCCTTGCTGCCCTCGGACGAGTTTGCCTACCGCAACTTTTTTTACTCCCTTCAGGAAAAAACCATCTATTTCCGGTTTTTCTACAAAATGAAGCTTTTCTCCCACGAGGTGGTGCAGCAGCAATGGGCCAGCGTGGATTACCGGAAAAACATTTCTATGATCGGTCTCGTTCGCATCGGGGGCCACCAGGAGATCGTTGCCATCGGCTCCTATGCGGATGAAAGCGATACCGAAGCGGAGGTGGCCTTTGTTGTTCGTGAGGATTTTCAGGGTATGGGCATCGCCTCCTTTCTGCTGGCAGATTTGGAGCGCATCGCCAAAGAGAACAACTTCAAGGCATTTTCCGCCACGGTCCTGCGCGAAAACATAGCCATGCTCCACGTCTTCAAAAAGCGCTATCCCAATGCCAAAGTCAGCGGCGGTAACGACGTCACCATCATCATGGATTTTGACGATGCCGTGGAACCGGGTGAGGCCACGGATAGGAAATCGGTGGATACGAATGACTGTATCTGTCCGGAACCTGAGGGCAGATAACCGAATCCTGATGTCAGAAAATCAGGGTAACTGGCGCATCGCCGGCAGGATCAAGAGCTCAAAGCCGACAGCTGAAAGTTTTTTTCCTTTGACTATGAGCTATGAGCTATCGGCTGAATCAGCTCACGCCAAAAATTCCGCCATCGCTTCTTTCTCCTCATCGTAATACGCGATCCGTGTCGTGTATGTTCGCAAATCGATATGAAGAACTGCCCGGTGGGGCAGCTGCGTCCAGGAAAGCTTGATCTGATCGTCGGGTGCATCTTCGATGGCAAACCGGCCGTCGAAGGCCCGGCAGGTGCTCCTGAATTCCATAAGCCGCAACAGACGCTGCACCACCGGCTTCTGAATTTCGACGGCAATCTCGTCCAGGGTGTAGTTGTGCCGGTTGACGTCACGGCCGTTTTTCGTCTGCTGCGCCAGTTCGATGTCATTTTCGCCAGCCAGCAGCCCCACGTAATAGACCTGGGGGATGCCCGGTGAGAAGAACTGGATGGCCCGTGCCGCAAGATAGGAATCGTCGTTGCATGCCAGCGCCGAGTAATAGGTGCAGTTCACCTGATAGATGTCCAGATTCCGGTATTCGGGACCGGAAAATATCTTGCGGGTATTGGCGCCCTTTTCATCCAGACCATCAAGGGTCCGCTGGATCTCTTCCGGCGAAAACAGGTCTAGCACATCCACCACACCGATGCCGTCGTGTGTGTCCAGGGTGGTGATCTGTTTGCGGGGGCAGATGGCCAGCCATTGTTTGAGCAGCCGGCTGGTGTGGTGATACAGGGTGTGCAGAACCAGCATGGGCAGTGAGAAATCATAGGTCCAGTATCCGCGGGAGGAGATCTTCTGATGATAGCTGTAGTGTTCGTGAACCTCGGGTAGAATTTCCACCCCAAAGGGGGAGACAAAATCCTGAAGCCACTGCAGCAGCTGCCACACCTGGGGCTCCAGAAAAAAGCAGCTTGTGCCGATTTTCACTGTAGAATAGGCAAAGGCATCCATGCGGATCATTTTTGCCCGGGTCCGTGACAGCTGGATCAGGTACCGCCGCATCACCTCGCGGGTTTTGGGTGATTCCCAGTCCAGATCGATCTGCTCATAGTCAAAGGTGCACCAGACTTTCTCCTTGGAGCCGTCGGCGCGCTGGATAATGGTGTACGGCGGCCGGGGTTTTCGGGTGTAGACCTTAGCCAGTTCCGCTTTGCTGATCTCGCCGTCCGGGCTGAGTTTGTTGAAGCTCAGGAACATGTCGGCAAACTCGGAGTCCGCTCCCTTTTCGAAATAGTCCTGAAAATAGACGGATTGCATGGAAATATGGTTGACCATGAAATCGATGATCAGATCAAACTCTTTGCCGATCAGATCGATGTCTCGCCAGGTACCGAAAACCGGGTCCACTTCATCGTAGGTCAATGGGGCAAATCCGCGGTCCGCGGAAGAGGGGTAAAACGGCAGGAGGTGGACGCCGCCGATGGCCCGGCTCAAGTAGCGGCGCAACACGTAATGAAGTTCGGCGAGGTCGCCGCCCAGGCTGTCCGGATAGACAATCAGCTGAACGTTGTTTTTAAGGGTCATCGCTTAGCCTCCATTCGTTCCCTCGATGAAACGGTAGTGCTGCATCCCTTCAATGATTCCGCCGGCACAGCAGCTATCTGCAAAATAGATATTCCGGCTGCCCTTCAGGTCTTCCAGCTCATGGCTGTAGTTGGCCACCACCACGGCGCGGGGCTCTCCACGAAGCATCTCCTCATCGTTTCCCGAGTCTCCGCACACCAGAAAATTCAAGTAGATCAGGTTATACCGGCAGCGGTGCTGGAGAAGACGGTTGTGGATGGTGGCCAGCCGATCTTTGGCCGGATCCATGTAGTAGCTGATCTTGAATCGGCGCTGGGTATCTTCTTCCTGGTATTCCAGGAAATCAATATCCTTGAGCAATTCAACGATTTTATCCCGGTTCCACCGGCTGGCAATGTGACTGGCCCATCCCAGGCTGGGCTGTTGGCGCTGCCCATAGAAAAGGGCGCTGCCCACCGAGCAGATGATCACATCTGGGTGGGGGATCCGGTATTTTTCGAGAATTTTCCTGGCTGAATCGGCGGTCCTTCCGGTGGCCACCCCGAATCCGATGCGGTCCCGATACCGGTTAAGCAGCTGCACCAGATTTTCCAGCTGTGCGTTGTCGGTACCGATCAGCGTATTGTCGATATCGGTGATCACGAAATGGTTGAGTTTCATCAGCCGCCGGCCAACGGGATCTGACGGTTTGGCGGTTGCAAGGTTGGACCGTTGATTGGCGGCGGTCAGCTTCCGGATGGCGGTGGCATAATCATGGGTATGGCTCTGCCAGGTATAGTGCTTGCGCACGTTCATGATACCGTTTTTCGAGTAGCGTTCCCACAAATCCGTGTCGGCGATGATTTTGCGGAGTGCGGACGATACCTGCTTCATCCGGGCGACATCTACCAGGATGCCGTTCTTGCAGTTGCGGACGATATCGTTGGGGCCACCGTCATCGGTAGCCACGATGGGCAGTCCGGTGGCCGATGCTTCCAGCAGGGTGAGGCCAAAAGGCTCCGTCAGGGCCGGATTGATGAACACCCCTCTTCGCTCAGCGGCAATCCGGTACAGGGCCGGCACTTCGTATTCGAAATCGTGCTTTTTGGGGATGGCCATTTTCCCGTACAGGTCGTACTTGTCCATGGCGAGCAGCATCTCGGTGAGGACTTCGCGTTCGTTGTCCGCCATGGCATCGATATCTTTTCTCAACCCGGCAAACACGGCCAGGTTGGCCATGCTCTGCAACTCGAGATCTTCGCCATAGGACCGGACCAGCCCGGAAATATTCTTGCGCTTGTCCGGCCGGCTCAAGGCCAGGACGAGAGGTTTCTCCGGGGTTATGAAAAAGCGGTTCAACTCCTTTAGCATGGAGGCCTGGGCATATCGGGTGTTCTCTGACCGTTCCGTATCTTCGAGCATGTCATGATAAAACGGATAAAAGGTATCGATGTCGATGCCGGGCGGGACCACTTGATATTCGGGGACATCCTTGTTGTGGTAGAGGCCATACTGCTCCTTGATTTCATGCCGGGTGCTGGTGATTACCAGGTCTGCCCGTGCCAGGATCTGCTCTTCCGCATCGACTCGACGATCGATTTTGAATCTCTTGACAATTTCCGCTTCGGTCATCCCCTGATCAAGAAGCCTGGCCATTTTGGCACGGCCGAGGGAGTGGCCGGTATAGACGAATGGCAGTCCCAGGATGTCGGCCAGTTGCAAGGCCACATAACCGCCATCGGGATAATGGCCGTGGACGATGTCCGGCATGGCATGGTTACGCTTGATGAACTTGATCGCCTTGTCCACATACTCCTCGATATGGGGCCAAAGCAGCTCTTTTCGCATGTATTTGCGTCCCCCGCACTGAATGCGAACGATGCGAAACTTGTCGTTGATGACCTCGATGGATTCGCTGTAATCTGTAGATACGCGTTTGTCGGCAATCAGGCGGGTAAAGAGATCCACGCGACCGATATCTTCCCGGGCGCTCAGGCACGTGCCCAGTTCCATGACATATTTGACCTGCCCCCCGGTATCCGCATCCCTTCCCATCTCCAGGTTTTTCGATCGAATCAGGCCATGCAGGCTGAACAGCTGGACGTAGGGCTCCTTACCGGCCATTGGCGTTTCCTTTTATTATTTTCGCGGCCATAGAGGTCGAAAATCGTCGTAAAACATCTCATTATCGGGAACAGCACCGGGGATGCCGCATATTCGTGCTGCGAACCGGGACGCCTGACTGATGGTCTCTTCCCAGGGGATCTGCAGGATATAGCCGGCAGCCAGGATCGCGGCATATCCGTCACCGGCACCAACCGTATCGACAACGGCGGTTCCCGGCACGGCGGGGCTGTTGATTTCAGCACCGCGGCTGTAAAACGTGCTGCCCCGACTGCCTCGGGTGAGCGCCACGGCGCTGATCTTGAATGTTTCCATCAGCCAGGGCATGATGCCGCCCGTCGCTGTCGGGCCATCAAACACGCGTTGAATGTCTGTAAGTTCCGCCTCGTTGAGTTTGAGCAGGTCAGCGTGATGGAGCGATCCGGCCACGGCGTTGGCATTGACGTGGGGCGGGCGCATGTTAATGTCACAAAAGCGGGTGGCGCTGTCGCCTTTGCGGGCAACAAAGCGCTGAACCTGCCCGTAGCCGGAATCGGTTCTCTGCAGCAGGGTGCCGAAATAGATCATGTCTGTGGCACCCGCATCCAGCGCGTCGCCGATGTCGAGATCCAGATGGTCGTATGCCACATTTTCGCATATATTGAAATGCGGAACGCCCCGTTCGTCCAGATCCACGCGAACCGTTCCCGTGGGGTGCCTGGAATCAATCTGGACGTCTGCGTCGTTAAAGCCATTTTCTTTCAACATGTCGATGATCCGCCGCCCGTGCCGATCATTCCCCACGCGGGTGAAGAACCGCACCGGAAATCCCAGCTTTTTAAGATGAAAGGCAAAGTTGAAAGGGGCACCACCGATCCGCTGATAATCCTGAAAGATGTCGATGAGAATCTCACCGATGACAACAATCATGTGACCCCCCTTAAATACGCACATTGGTATCGAAACCGCCAGCGGGCTTTTAAATGGATGAGAATAAACCCGACAATCGAATCAAACGCGGACCTACAGTGAAGTCACCTGAAACGGCGTGCACTGGATGGCGATGCTGCCTTTTTTCACCCAGATTCGGGCCATGGTGACGGTCTCTCCCTCCAGGTTGACGATGTTGGCCAGCTTCTCCACGTGGGTGATGTCATTTTTGCTGAATTCAAGGTAGGGGCTGGTGCAGTTGTAGGGATCAGGCACAACGATGATCTGTTCCGGGTCCAGCGGGTGTTTTTGCGGGGATCCGGTGAAAGGCACGTGAGTCTTGGAAAGGGATTGGATGTCCTTGGGTGCTTTATATTTCTCGATTTCGAATTTTTCGACTTTTTGAAGGGACAGAATCGCGGCCATGGGAGTCCTCCGAGAATTGAAGTATCGTTAATATCGAACACCGAATTTACCAAACTCGCCCTGATAATCCTGCCAGGTAACATCGACATTGTCCACCCGGGATGGGGGCGGGCCGGTTTTGCACCAGTTGATCAGGGAGATCACATCGTCTTTTGCCCCTTCAACAACCGCTTCTACTGTGCCGTTACGCCGATTTCTGACCCATCCGTAAACACCAAAGATCGTTGCCGCCTTTTGGGTTTCCGCCCTGAAGGAAACCCCTTGAACCCGCCCGGAAACAATCAGGTGCGCCCTGGCTTTTTCTTCCATGGCATCCTCCTGAGCATGCTTTTTTGTTATCGGCTATAACCATCAGAATATTTCCCGAGCCTTTGGATGTCAAGGCCATGGGATCAACGGCACCCACACAGTAAAGAAACCTGGCCCAAAGGACCAGGTTTCTAAGGATAAACGAACAATATGGTTTGATTTCACAAATGCGGCGCAGTGTTATCTCCATACCTTCCTATATTGCATAGAGTCATGGTAGAAATTCTGATAAAGAAATAGTACGTTTCCTTGATATTGCAAGAGGTTCAATGTATGAATTAGATACACAAATCGAAATCTCAATACTCATCACTCAATACTAAAAATAGATTCAGCAGTTACTATGCCAAACACGAAAGCTATTTTTCGAAAACTCAAGATTTTAGAATATTATGAAAATCGACCTCAGATCTGAAATCGGCGAATTGGAGGGGGTGATCCTTCACACACCCGGTCCGGAAGTGGAGAACATGACCCCCCAAAACGCGGAGCGGGCCCTTTACAGTGATATTCTTAACCTGTCTGTTGCCCGGACGGAATACGCTCAGCTGGCCGATCTGCTGAACACCGTCACCAAGACATTTCAGGTACGCGACCTCCTCGAATCCATCCTGGCCCAACCGGCGGTAAGGGCACCACTGATTCTGCATATCTGCGAGGCCGAAGGGTGCCTGGACTTGTGCGACGAGCTTCTGGCACTGCCGGAAAAACAACTCGCCCGGCAGCTCATCGAAGGGGTGGTTCAGCCGCGGGACAACCTGACCCGGTTCCTATCCAAGGAACGGTTCTCCCTGCCACCCTTGCACAATTTCTTTTTCACACGTGATGCCGCCATGGCCATCATGGACGAAATACTCATCGGCCGGATGGCCAAGCCGGTCAGGTCCCGCGAATCCATCATCATGGAGGCCATCTTCAACCACAGCCCGCAGTTTTCCGTCAACACGATCAACCCCGTTGCCGACAAGCATCAGGACCCGGTCGCCACCATCGAAGGAGGGGATTTACTGGTGGCCCGGGATGACATCATAGTCATAGGCAACGGCAGCCGCACCTCCTCCCAGGGCATCGATTTCATCATCGAGCAGCTCAAGGCCCAGAAGGACCGGAAACGCCACATCCTGGTCCAGGAACTGCCCCACCGCCCCGAATCTTTTATCCACCTGGACATGGTGTTCACCCTCCTGGACCGGGACTGCTGCATGGTGTTCGACCCGCTGGTGCTCAGCCCGAGCAAGTACCAGACCATTCACATCCTTATCGAAAACGGCCGGGTGACCAGCATCCGGGAAGAGAAGATGCTCATCGATGCCCTGAGGAACCTGGGAATGGACTTGAAGCCGGTAAGCTGCGGCGGAAAAAAGGACCTGTGGACCCAGGAGCGCGAACAGTGGCATTCCGGCGCCAACTTCTTTGCCCTTGCCCCGGGCAAAGTGGTGGGGTACGCCCGAAACGATCACACCATGGAGGAGATGAACCGCGCCGGCTTCGAAGTCATCCGTGCCGGCGACATCATCAGCGGACATATACGGCTGGATGATGTCAACCGGTGCGCCGTGACCCTTGACGGATCGGAACTGCCCCGCGGCGGCGGCGGCGCCCGGTGCATGACCATGCCCATTCGCCGCAAACCGGTCGAATGGTAGGTTTTAGTGGAAAACATAGGGGTCGTGTCTTGAATATTGAACGCATTCAGGATTCAAGACACGACCCCTATGTCTGCTCCAACACCGTGTGGCAACCGCTTGCTGTCCGGCTGAACGAAGCGGCGGAGGTCACCGAGGATGATATCCAGAATCTTTGCCGCGCACGTGGTATTCAAGTGATATCCGTATTCCAGGCGGATCTTCCGGACACCCGCATGCAGAACATGGCTGTGCTGGCGGAAATCCATCGCCACCGGCTGATCCCCGGCATCGACCTAAGCCATTTCCAGGCCGCCATGGCGGATCTTATGGCCGGGGCCATGCTGGAGAAAAACAGGGGATTGTTCGAAAAACGGCTGGCCGGTTAGGGGTTTATTGGGTTCGGTCATCCGACTTCTGAATCCTGTTCTCTATCCCCTGTCAGCTGTGGGCGATGAGCGATCAGCTACTATAGATTCGGCCCAAACGCGCCGGCCAGCAATTGATCCAATTCCTGTTCCGTCATCAGCTTCTTCTCCGCCACCAGGGTTTTCAGGTTCTTGCCACTGGCCAGGCCCTCCTTGACCAAGGCCGCTACCTTGTCGTAACCCAATGCCGGGTTGAGGATGGTGGCCAGGCCGGCGCTGGTTTCGAAATTCTTTCGGCACCGCTCTTCGTCTGCCTCGATGCCCTGGATGCACTTTTCATCCAGCATGGTGCAGGTGCGAATCAGTATATTGAAAGACCTGACCAGATTTGCACCGATCAGCGGCATATGGGTGTTGAGTTCCAATTGGCCGAGCCCGCAGGCCATGGCCACGGCGGCATCGTGGCCGACCACCTGGATGCAGGCCATGTTGGCGGCCTCGCAGATGCTGGGGTTGACTTTTCCCGGCATGATGGAAGAACCCGGCTCCACCGCCGGCAGCCGGATTTCGCGAATGCCCGTATTGGGTCCTGAGGCCAACAGCCGCAAATCGTTGGTGATCTTGAGAAAATCCAAAGCAAGGAGCCTGAGGGCCGCAGACATCTGCCCCATATCCGTCATGAACGAGGTAATCTCGATGCCGTTGTTCGCTGCCCTGAACGACAGGCCGATGGAATCGTTAAGGGCCTTTACAATATGGGATCGAAAGGCCGGTTTGGTATTGATCCCGGTTCCCACCGCATTCCCTCCGACGCCGATCTCCAGCAGGTTTTCGCCGGCATTGGCAACTCGCGTTTTCGCCTTTTCCAGTGCACGGGCGTATCCGGCAAACTCCTGACCCAGGGTGATAGGCACTGCATCCTGAAGGTGGGTGCGCCCACTCTTGGCAATACCGGCGAACTGGTTGGCCTTCTCACTGAATGACGCAATCGACTGATCGAGTGCCGCTTCCAGCCGGTGGCTTAGCTGAACACTGGCCAGCCGGATGGCCGAGGGGAATATATTGTTGGTGGATTGTCCCTTGTTCACGTGGTCGTTGGGGTGGACCATCTCCCGGTCCCCGGGCTTTCCGCCCAGTTCCACAGCTGCCAGGTTGGCAATCACCTCGTTGACATTCATCTGGGTGGAGGTGCCGGATCCGGCCTGAAAGATATCGACGGGAAACTGGTCATCGTGCGCGCCGGTGAGAATTGTTGCACACGCCTTGCGAATCGCCTGGGATCGATTTTGATCGAGAAGCCCGAGCTGTTCGTTAGCCGTGGCGCAAGCCGCTTTCAACCGGACGATGGCGTGAACGATCGCCAGGGGTACCGCTTCACCGGCAACATTGAAATTTTCCATGGAACGACATGTATGAATGCCATACCAGGCTTTTCCGGGAACCCGCTTCTCGCCCATCGCGTCTTTTTCGATTCGCATTTTTTACCTCCAAGCATCCGAAAGGATTTAGACTTGAAATTACAGCAAATCATTCGCCTGTCAAGAAAAGGGACAATAACGCTTGTCCCATGCAGTCAAGCGATCACATTTCGCCCGAACTTCCGATCCTGGGTTGTTCCATTGAGGTGATGCAAGACGAAAGAAAATCCGCTCGAAAGCTCTATAAAAACCACTTGCCGAGGATTTGCGAGCAATGCGCCATCCTTGACACCACCCACCAAATAAGATAGCAAGAATGGTTTACAGTTTTTCGGCTGCGGCCCTTAGGGCCGTGGGAAAAATAAAGGAGAGCCGCAAATTATAGAAATGGACGCGGAGCTAAAATAAGGCGGTGGCACCATGGACAATGCAAAAGACTTGCTGAGCAAGCGAAAAGAAAAGGCAGACGGCCTGAAGGCTGGCGGAATCAATCTGTTCCCCAATGGCTTTGCCGTCAACCATACCATAAGGGATATCAGCGATCATCTTCAAACCCTGTCGGATGAACAGCATGAGGATCCGACCCAGTTCACCGTGGCTGGACGGATGATGGCCATCAACCGTTTCGGCAAATCCGCATTCATACGATTCAAGGACCGTACCGGCATCATGCAGGCCTATGTTCGCAAAGACAGAGTTGGGGATCAGGCCTATGACCTGTTCAAACGCCTCGATGTCGGTGATTTCGTAGGAACTACGGGGACCTTGTTTCGCACCAAGACCGGCGAATGGACCATTCTGGCCACAGAAATTCATCTCGTCTGCAAGTCCAATAGACCGCTTCCTGAAAAATTTCACGGGCTTAAAGATCCGGAAAAGCGCTACCGACAGCGGTACATCGACTTGATCATGAACCCGGATGTTCAGGATATTTTTATCAAACGCAGCAAGATCATCCAGGCCATGCGATCCTTTTTTCTGTCCAGGGATTTTCTGGAAGTGGAAACGCCCATGATGCAGCCGATCCCGGGCGGTGCCGAGGCGACCCCCTTTAAAACCCACCACAATGCCTTGGGCATGGACCTTTATCTGCGCATCGCTCCGGAACTTTATCTCAAGCGCCTGGTGGTGGGCGGGTTTGAACGGGTATTTGAAATCAACCGCAATTTCAGAAACGAGGGCATCTCCACCCAGCACAACCCGGAATTCACCATGGTGGAGTTTTACCAGGCCTACGCCACCTATGAAGACTTGATGTGCCTCACCGAAAAAATGTTCGCACAAATTGCCGATACCGTCACCGGCAGCACTACCGTTACGTATCAGGGCAAAGAAATTGAACTGGATGGCGCATGGAAACGGATCTCTCTGTTCGACGCGCTGGAACAGATCGGCGGAGTCGAGCCGTCTTTGTTGACCGACAAGGACCGTTTGCTTGAATTTGCAGATTCACAGGGGATAACGGTCACCAAAACCGGCCGTTTGGGAAAAGTCATCACCAAACTGTTCGATGCCCTTGTTGAACCTAAGCTGATCCAGCCCACCTTTATCACCGGCTACCCGGCTGAAGTCTCGCCACTGTCCAGAAGAAGCGACACCCATCCGGACCTGACCGAACGGTTTGAGCTGTTTATTGCCGGACGGGAGATCGCCAACGGATTCTCCGAACTCAATGACCCGGAAGACCAGAGAGGACGGTTTCTGCAACAGGTGGAAGATCGAAAAGCCGGAGACAACGAAGCGCACTTCATGGATGACGATTACATCGAAGCCCTGGAGTACGGTATGCCGCCCACAGCCGGTCAGGGGATTGGGATCGATCGCCTGGTGATGCTGCTGACCGATGCCCCGTCCATTCGAGAGGTCATCCTGTTTCCTCACATGAAGCCCAGGGCAGGAATTTAAAAACGATGGATTATTGATTTCCAGACCCTAAAGGACACGGCAAGGGCAATCACCGAGAATAGTCAACTACCGCCGGCACCGCTAATCCCATGTCATTTGTAACATTTGTATCAGGGCGTTATCTCAGGACTCGCCAGAAGCGAGCGTTTATCTCGCTGATTACTGTACTGTCCATTGCCGGGGTCACCGTAGGGGTGATGGCACTGATCGTGGTCATTGCCGTCATGGCGGGGTTTGAAACCGATCTCAAATCGCGGATCATGGGAATCCGGCCACACCTGTTGATCACCAAAAAGCAGGGTCCCTTTACAGACTACAATCAGATTTTGACAAGAGTGAAGCCCATCGGTGGAATCGAAACGGCATCGGCCTATATCACCACCCAGGTTGTCCTCCGAACGACAACCCGGGCCGCCGGGGCCATTATGAAAGGAATTGATGCGGTCCAGGGAAAGAGCGGGATCAATGGTGTAGATACCAGCCGACTGGCGACACGGACTGCCGTGAAAGGCGCACCAGACAGAAACAATCAACTGCCCGGTATCATTTTAGGCAAGGAGCTGGCAGCCCATCTTGGCGTGATTCGCGGTGACACGGTGTACATGATCTCGCCGCGGGGAATGCTTTCACCGGCCGGTCATATCCCCGCCATGATTAAATTTCAGGTTGCCGACCGGTTCGAATCCGGGATGTATGAATTTGATGGAACCCTCTCTTTCGTCAACTTGACGCAGGCCCAGAAGATGCTCCGCATGCCTGCGTCTGTCAGTGGAATAGAGATCCGCCTCGAGGATATGGATCAGGTCAAAGGGATTTCCAATGCGATTGAACAGGTCGTCGGCAGAGACTACACCATAGAAAACTGGAAGCAGATGAACCGCAACCTTTTTTCAGCCCTTCGGCTGGAAAAAACCGTCATGTTCATCATCCTTGCCCTTATCGTCCTGGTTGCCGCATTCAATATTGCCGGATCCCTGGTCATGATGGTCATGGAAAAACGAAAGGATATCGCTATTCTAAAAGCCATGGGGGCAACGGCCAGGTCCATCGGCCGCATCTTCGTCATCAAAGGGTTGATGATCGGCCTTGTGGGAACGGTGCTTGGGACATCAGCAGGGTTGGTTTTGTGCACCCTCCTGGAGCGATATTCCTTTATTCAGCTTCCGGCCGATGTTTATTATATTAACACGTTACCGGTAAACCTGGAGGCATCGGACGTCCTGTTGATTGCGGTCAGTGCACTGTTCATCTGCTTTGCGGCAACCCTTTACCCGGCCCGTCAGGCAGCCGGCATCGATCCGGTGGAGGCCATCCGTCATGGATAATGCCCATGGACAAGAAAGGGATGTCGACAGCCCCGTTCAACACTCTCCTGGAAGTCCGCTGATTCAGGCTTCCGGCATCAGCAAAATCTATAACCACAGTGGGGCACGTATCGTGGTGCTCAACCACCTGTCATTCAAGCTTGGCCTCGGGGATACACTCGGTATCGTGGGTGCATCGGGCATCGGCAAATCCACCCTCCTTCACGTTCTTGGGACCTTGGACAGACCGGATACCGGCAAACTGGAATATTCGGGAAAAGATGTCTTGATGTTGGATGACAGCCAGCTGGCCCGTTTTCGAAACCGGACTATCGGTTTCGTTTTTCAGTTTCACCACTTGCTGCCCGAGTTTTCGGCACTGGAAAATACCATGATGCCGACTTTGATCAGCGGTGCAGGGAAAAATCCGGCAAGGGAGGCTGCCGAAGCGATTCTGGTTCGGGTGGGTCTGAAAGACCGGCTGACCCATCGGGCCAGTGAACTGTCCGGTGGTGAGCAACAGCGGGTGGCCCTGGCCCGGGCACTGGTGCAGCGGCCGGCGATTCTTCTGGCAGATGAACCTACAGGCAACCTGGATCGAAAAAACAGTGACCACATCCACACCCTTCTGATGGAACTGAACCATGAAATGGGAATGGCACTGGTTGTGGTGACCCACAATATGGAACTGGCGGCCTTGGTATCCCGACGGGTAACCATCACCAACGGCGCGCTGCAAGAATTTTCCTGATATGGGCGAATTATATTGTCCATGGGTGGCGAGAAAAATAAATTACTGCCGCAAGGTTGCCGATGAACGACTATTTTCTGGATATCAACCGATTCTGAAACGGTTTTAATTGTGATAAGGGCCTCGGCAAAAATAAAATACACAGAGATGACACCGGGTTTTTGTTTGCCGGTTTTATTAAGATCAGGCAAGGCGCGTCAGAGGGCGCAACCTTGTTGGTTGTAACCTCTGATGCAACGCAGAACACGGGCAAAAAAACAAGTAAGATCGTGTATTTAATTCTTGCCGCGGCCCTAAGACCGCTATCGTTCAGGGGGGATTCGATGTTGAGGCGATATTTTCCGGTGCTGTTTTTTTTCCTTTTCTTCGCGCCTCACACCGCTGCCGCCATTGAAACGGTTCGTGTGATGGTGTTGCCTTTTGAAATTCATGCCAGCCAGGACCTATCCTACCTGAAAGAAGACATACCGAAGGTCATTCAAGAGCACCTGCAATCAGAAGGCGCGGTCTTGGTCGAAATGGACGAACCACAGCAGGTTGTGACCTCAAAGATCACATCCGATGTGGAAACCTTGAGGCAAATTGGCCTGAACGCCGGCGCAGACAGCGTGATCTGGGGAAGCATGACACGGATCGGCAACAGCATCAGCCTTGATACCAGCATGGTGGAAACGGTGGGCACCAAACCTGTGTTCTCCATTTATGAAGCAGGTACGGGAATGGAAAGCCTGAGGATTGTCGCCAAAAAATCGGCTGAAAAACTGGCTCGACAGCTGTTTCGCCGGGAAATGATCACACAAGTCCGGATTACCGGCAACAAGCGTATCGAAGCGGATGCCATCGAACGGGTGATCCGGGTTAAGGCAGGAGATGTGCTGCGTGCTGGCGAGTTATCCAAAGATATGAAAAACATATACAAGATGGGATACTTTGAAGATATCCGCGTCGAGTCCGAAGAGAGCCAGGGCGGTAAAACGATCGTTTTTCATGTTAAGGAAAAGTCGACCATTCGAAAAATCTCATTCAGCGGCAACCATGTTTTCAAGGATGAGAAGCTTCGGGAAAATTTAAGTATCAGCACGGGTTCCATTCTGAACATCTTTACGATCAAGTCCAACATTGAACAGCTCAAGGCTATGTATAAGGAGAAAAACTACCACAATGTCAAAATAGACTACACCGCCCATGCGCGGGATAACAACCAGGCAGACATTGAATTTGTCATCGAGGAAGGGGAAAAGATCAAAGTTAAAAAAATTACATTCCAGGGCAACACGACCTTTCCCGATAAAAAGCTGAAAAAATTGATCAGCACGTCGGAAAAAGGTTTTTTCTCCTGGGTCACTTCTTCCGGAGAGTTAAATCGAGAAGATCTGAGTCAAGATTCCGCCCGTCTCATGGCTCATTATTACACCAATGGTTTTATCCATGCCAAAGTTGCCGACCCCGTGGTAGACTTCGAGGACAAATGGATATATATCACCTTTAAAATTGAAGAGGGTGAGCGGTTCAAAGTGGGCACCATCGACATGGATGGGGAGCTTATCATTCCCAAAGAAAAGCTCATGCCTGGACTCAAGATTTCCAAGGAACCCTTTTTCAACCGTGACAAAGTCAGACAGGATATTCTCTGGCTCACTGACCTTTATGCGGATACAGGATTTGCCTATGCCGATATTTCCACAGTGACCCGGGAAAATCAAGAAACTCACTTGGTGGACATCACCTATTCCGTTAAAAAAGGAGACAAGGTCTACTTTGAAAACATCGATATCTCAGGTAACACCCGTACCCGTGACAAAGTTATTCGAAGAGAACTCCGCATCAACGAGCAAGAGGTATACAGCGGCAGCCGACTCAAACGAAGCGTACGAAACCTTCATCGGTTGGATTTTTTTGAGGATATGAAGGTGGATACACCTAAAGGCAGCGCTGGCGACAAGATGAATGTGAAAGTTGAAGTCGTGGAAAAACCCACAGGGACCTTCACATTTGGCGCAGGCTACAGCACTGTGGACAACTTCTTCGTGACCGGCTCTATTTCCCAGAGAAACCTTTTCGGTCGCGGACAAATTCTCAAGCTGAGTGGTCAAATCGGGGGTTCATCGGATTTATACAACCTGAGCTTCACAGAGCCATGGATGTTTGATATTCCACTGTCCGGGACGGCCAATATTTACCGAAATAAAAGAGAATATGACACCTATGACCGGGCCAGTACCGGAGGGGGCCTGGGTTTCAGTTATCCTGTATATGACTTCACACGCGCCTCTATTTATTATCGATACGATGTCACGGACCTATCCGAAGTCACGTCTGATGCGTCAGATAATATCAAAGATCTGGTCGGCAAAAACGCAACCAGTTCCATAACCACTGCGTTGGTTTACGACTCCAGAGACAGAGCCTTTAATACCACAAGTGGACAAGACCATCGCCTCACCTATACTTATGCGGGGTTAGGCGGTGATATCGGTTTTCACAAGGTCGTGGGTGAACTCGGCTGGTTTATCCCGGTGTACAAAGGGTTGGTAACTTTTTTACACGGAGAATCCGGCTTTGTTCGTGAGATTCCAGGCTATACATTGCCGGATTATGAAAAATTCTATTTAGGCGGCATGAACTCCGTCCGTGGTTTTGAATTTCAGGGCATCAACATCAAAACCATAAACAGCGATGGTCGAATTTCAGAGGAAGGTGGAGAAAAGTATGTCCAGTTCAATTTTGAACTCACCTATCCACTATTCAAAGATCTGGGCCTCGTTGGCGTGGTTTTCTATGACACCGGCAATGTTTACGGGGCTGATGAGACTATTGATTTAGGTAACCTTCGCCAGGCTGCCGGATACGGCATTCGCTGGTATTCACCCCTCGGTCCGATTCGCATTGAAGGCGGCCACATCCTGGATCCCATAGAAGCGTTTGGAGAAGATTCCGGGGTCAACTGGGAGTTTTCCATGGGTGGCGCGTTTTAATATCAACAACTGTTTGATCATAACCGCATCCAATGATACATAATACAGCGAAATTCACATCAAACGCATGGAAAGGGGAATTTATGCGATCTGCAAGCAAATTGATCATCCTGACAGTATTGGTTATTTTTTTCGGTGGGGGATCAGGCTTTTGTGCGGATGTGGCAAAGGTCGGTGTAGTAGAATTCCAGCGCCTATTTGAAAATTCAGATGCCGGAAAAGAAATAAAGGAAAAAATCACCACGCAGGGTAAAAAGATGGAGGCCGAACTCAAAGAGAAGGGCGCTGAGATTGAGGAACTGAAAAAGCGGCTGGAACGTGAGGCCCTGGTGATGAGCAAAGAAATGCGTGAAGAGAAGGAGCGCGAATTCAGGATCAAGGTCAATGATATTAAAAACCTGAAGAATAAATATGAGATGGATTTGCAGGGCATTCAGAAAAAACTGATGGGTGGACTTCAAGCTGCAACTCTGGAAATTATAAAAGAGATCGGTAAATCAGGGGGCTATCTGCTGATTATGGACAAACGAGGGGTTCTCTATTCACCGAGCACCATCGATATCACCGATGAAGTCATTAAAAAATACAATGCCCTGTACGCCAAAAATAAAAAAAAGTAACCACAGGTATTGACAGTGCCAACTGAATATTCCCTTCAATATATTGCCGACGCGACAAATGGTGACGCCGTTGGTGACAAAGAGAAAAGAATTAGTGGTGTCGCACCTTTTGACACAGCTGATTCCGATCAGATCACTTTTGCCGGCGGCAGCAAATTTTTAAAACGGATCGACGACACTCGGGCCGGTGCCATCATCGTCCCAAAAGGGTTCGAGGCACCCGATAAAAACCTGATCGGTGTAAACAACCCGCAACTGGCATTTGCCAATGTGGTGAAGTTGTATCACCCGACGGTTCTACCACCTTCGGGTATCAACGAATTGTCGTCAATAGGCAGTGCCGTCCAAACCGGTGATGGGGTATTTATCGGTGCATTCGCAACGATTGGCAATCGCGTGACCATTGGTTCCGATTCAATCATTCAAAATGGCGTTTTCATCGGAGACGATGTGGTTATTGGTGATGATGTTGTCATTCACCCCAATGTAACCATCATGAACGGCTGCCGGATCGGAAACCGCGTAACGATTCATCCGGGTACGGTAATCGGCAGTGACGGCTACGGTTTCGTCCCTGATGGTGGCAAATATCACAAGATTCCACAGCTTGGTATTGTTCAGATTGACGACGATGTTGAGATCGGTGCATGCAACACCATTGATCGGGCTACCTTCGGGAAAACCTGGATTCAGCGCGGGGTTAAAACGGACAACCTGGTCCAGATTGCCCACAATGTGGTGATCGGAGCGAACAGTGTCATTGTCGCGCAGGCAGGTATTGCCGGCAGCACCACCATCGGCCATCATGCGATTTTAGCCGGACAGGCAGGGATCTCCGGCCACCTTACCATCGGCAATCATGTCACCGTCGGCCCTATGACCGGGGTAGGCAAATCCATCTCGGATGGAGAAGTGGTTTCATCCGGCTCTCCATCCATGCCCCACAGGACCTGGCTGAGGGTTCAACGCGTCATTCCGGCGTTGCCGGAAATGAAGAAAAAAATTACTGAACTGGAAAAAAAACTCGCTGAACTGGAGAGAATTGTTGAAGAACGCTGATTCAAAGCGGAGGTCCACTCATGGAAATGGTATTTGACATCAAGTCGATCATGCAGAACCTTCCCCACCGATATCCTTTTTTACTGGTGGACCGGGTCATTGAGTTGGTCAAAAACAGGAGAATTGTCGCCCTGAAAAATGTCACCATCAACGAACCCTTCTTTCAGGGGCATTTCCCCGACACGCCCATCATGCCCGGTGTTCTCATCGTAGAAGCCATGGGACAGGCCGGCGGAATTCTGGTCACCCAATCACTTCCGCCTGAAAATCAAGGCACGCTTATCTACTTTATGGGATTTGACAAAGTACGGTTCAGAAAGCCGGTCGTACCCGGTGATCAGTTGATTCTCGAAATGGAGATACTGAAACTGAGGTCTAAAGCAGTAAAAATGGCCGGCATTGCAAAAGTCGATGAAAAAATCGTCGCCGAAGCGCAGTTGATGGCGGCTTATGGAGACTAACATGATTCATCCCACTGCAATTGTCAGTCCCGGTGCGGATATCGGAGACGGCGTAGAAATCGGTGCCTACTCAATTATCGGCGAGGATGTCACTATAGGAAATGGAACCTGGATCGGCCCCCATGTGGTCATTGACCCCCATGTGACCATCGGGCCTGGATGCCGAATTTTTCAATTTGCAGCCATTGGCACCATTCCCCAGGACCTGAAGTTTGGTGGAGAAAAAAGTTATGTAAAAATCGGGCCTAACGTTACCATCAGGGAATTTGTTACCATTCACCGGGGAACGGAATCGGGAGATGGGATTACGGGAGTGGGGGAAAATTCCTTTTTGATGGCCTACACCCATATCGCCCACGACTGCCATGTCGGCAAAATGGTGGTGCTTGCCAACAATACCACATTGGCAGGACATATCACCATTGGCGATCACGCCACTGTCGGTGGTCTGGTGGCCATCCATCAGTTCGTCAGGATCGGCGACTATGCATTTGTCGGTGGCAAATCCGCCGTGGTCAAGGATGTACCACCTTATGTCATTGCGGCCGGTGATCGGGCCGTTCTCCATGGCCTCAACCGTGTCGGCCTGAAACGCCATGGTTTTTCCGACCAGGCGCTGGCCGCGTTGAAAAAGACCTACCGGATACTGTTTCGATATGGGTTAACCCTGAACGAAGCCATCGAGCGTGTGCATGCCGAAGTGGAAATGGTACCTGAAGTCGAAACCTTCATCGGATTTATCAAAGCATCCTCCAGAGGAGTGACTCGATAAACACAGTGGTTACCAATTCAATGGATGAAAAGATCGGACTCATAGCGGGAAGCGGGCAGTTCCCCATCCTATTTTCGAAAACCGCCGCAAAGAAAGGGTTCTTTGTATACACGGCGGCATATGTCAACGAAGCAGACCAGGAACTCACCCAGCTGTCTGAAAAGATTCAATGGCTGCACCTGGGTCAGATCAAACGGCTCATCAAGTTTTTTAAACAAAACAACGTCAACCGGGCAGTGATGTTAGGCGCCGTTCGCAAGACGCGGCTATTCACCGATGTGAAACCGGATATGAAAGCCATATCCATCATTGCGGGAATGCGACATACCCACGATGATGCCATTATGCGGGCCTTTGCGGATAGTCTGGAAAAAGAAGGTATCAAGATTGAGCCCTCAACCTTTCTCTTGCCCGAGATGCTCGCCGTGGAAGGTATCTGGACGCGCAGGAAGCCCTCACGGTCAGAAAAAAAAGACATCGCGTTGGGTCTTTCCATCGCACGGGAAATCGGCCGACTGGATATTGGGCAAAGCGTGGTTGTCGGTGGCGGATCTGTTCTGGCCGTTGAGGCGATTGATGGAACCGATGCCACAATCAAACGGGGCGGCCAGTTGGGCAAGGGTGAGGCGGTGCTGGTAAAAGTCTGCAAACCGAATCAGGATTTTCGTTTCGATGTTCCTTCGGTCGGCGTGAAAACGATTGAAACCATGAGCCGGCACGATGTCCGCGCCCTAGCCATAGAGGCTGGAAGAACGGTTGTCTTTGATCGATCGGAAATGATTCGCTCGGCAAATGAAAGCGATATTGCGATCATCTGCGTTTAAGGATAAATAAATGGGAAATCTACGAGTCGGTGTCGTGGGGGTGGGGTATCTGGGCAAATTCCACGCGCAAAAATACCACCATATGCCGGATGTGGATCTTGTCGGTATCATTGACACTGACGCGGACCAGGCAAAAAAAGTGGCCCAGGACAACTGCACCGCATACTACCAGGATCACCAATCGCTTTTCGGGAAGGTCGATGCAATCAGTATTGCTTCACCAACACCGACCCATTTCTCAATTGCGAAAGACTTCTTGATGCAGGACGTCGATGTTCTGATCGAAAAGCCGATCACAAGCATTCTCGAAGATGCAGATGAATTGATCCAGATTGCTGAATCCAAGGGGTTGATCATTCAGGTGGGGCATTTGGAACATTTTAACCCGGCGGTGGTAGCACTGGAAGGAAAAATCAACCAGCCCCGATTCATCGAATCCCATCGTCTCAGTATCTTTCAGGGGCGCGGTACCGATGTAAGCGTGGTTCTTGACCTGATGATCCATGATATCGATTTGATTTTAAACCTTGTCCGTTCAGAGATTAAAACCGTCAATGCTGCCGGCATTTCCGTAATATCCGGAAATATTGATATCGCAAACGCCCGCCTGGAATTTACCAATGGCGCAGTTGCCAATGTAACGGCTAGCCGGATTTCTGCAAAGAATGAGCGAAAAATCAGACTTTTTCAGAAAGATGGCTACCTATCCATCGATTTTGCCAACCATAAAATCACCCTTGTCCATCCTGATGCGAGTCAGTCCGATAGCATTATTCCCGGCATGAAAATCGAGGAACTGAACTTTGATAAAGGCGATGCACTGGATGATGAACTTAAATCATTTGTGCAGGCTGTCAAACATCGTCACCAACCGTTGGTAACCGGCCAGATGGGCCGCGACGCGCTGGAAACCGCGCTGTCCATTATGGCGCAGATTCAAGAAACCAGCCAGCACCTTGTGTGTTGATGCGAATCATCTAATCTAATGCCTCCAAAACGCATCATGATAATTGCCGGTGAAGCCTCGGGCGATATGCACGGTGCGAAACTGGCCCAATCCATAAAAAACCGCTCCAGGGATACGTTCCTCTTCGGCGTTGGCGGCAACGCCATGCAAACGGAAGGCGTCCAACTCATTGTCGATTCCAAAACGCTTTCCGTTGTGGGCATCACGGAAGTGTTTGCCAAACTGCCGACGATTTATCGAGCCATGACGACCGTCAAAAAAGCCCTCAACAGCCTCAAGCCGGATCTGCTGATTTTAATTGATTTTCCCGACTTCAACTTCCATGTTGCTGCTGTCGCGAAGAAGCTTGATATTCCGGTTTTATATTACATCAGCCCCCAGATCTGGGCATGGCGCCAAAACCGGGTCAAAAAAATCAAACGGCTGGTGAATCACATGGCGGTGATCCTGCCGTTCGAAGTACCGTTTTACCGTGAACATCATGTGCCCGTCACCTTTGTGGGCCATCCCCTTTTAGACAGAATCTTGCCACTTCCAGGCCGCCAACCATCATCGACACTCTCAACAGAACCGGTCATTGGACTGATTCCCGGATCGAGAGAAAAAGAAGTGACGACCCTGCTTCCCGTTATGCTTGAAGCGGCCAAAATCATTAAGCGATACCTGCCGACGGCAAGGTTCGTGGTTTCATGTGCCGAATCCATTAACGAAGACCTGGTGTTGAGCGTCGTCAGCCAATATGCTTCAACGCTTGAAATAGAGATAATCAGGGAATCCGTTGTTCAGGTATTCAAACAGAGCCAATTGCTGGTGGCGGCCTCCGGTACAGTCACATTGGAAGCCGCGCTTTACGGCGTTCCAATGGTCATCGTTTACAAAGTCTCCCCGTTGAGTTACTGGCTGGGGAAACGACTCATAAAAGTAAAGCATATCGGCATCGTCAACCTCATTGTCCAAAAGGAACTGCTGCCCGAATTGATCCAGGACAATGCATCGCCCCAAATCATCGCTGAAACAGTGACCGACATGATCAACGATCCGGAAAGGTTAAAGCAAATAAAAGAGGAGTTGTTTCGCGTTAGAGACCTTCTCGGCGGCGCCGGTGCCTCGGACCGGGTTGCCAGAATCGCGCTGGATCTTATCTGACGGATCTTATTTAGCAGACATTTTCAAAATGAGATACCCCTGACGATGGTGCATCAGGGGTACCGTTTATTATCGTATGGTTGTCTTTCAGATACTTCTCAGCACCTGCTGTCGCATCTACTTATTTTTTTTGGCCTTGAAATGTTGCGGCGAAAACCATTCCCGCCCCCAGCAGAAGCATAGCCAGCAACATGGCAGCACTTGAACCGGTTGAATCAAGCCTTCCCATTTCGTGGGTTGCGGCTGAGATAAAACAATCACGACTACTACTGACGCCAGGGTATCCGTCTCCCGTTGATAGAGAAGCGCTATCGGATACCACGGAATCCGTATATGCAATTCCAGAGGGATCAACAATTACACCATTTTCAATACCATCCTCATCCCCCATACCACCATCTTCCAGATATAACGTTACGCTTTTTCTGTTTTTGGCAAAAACTGTATTCTCGTATACTTGCCATCCGGTATCGGCGATGTATTTGTAAAGCTTCGCATCTTTGGGAACCCGTTTTGAAAAATGAATGTTTACCGCGGCGGTTTTAACCCCATTTTGCAGATATAGTTTGAAACCAATCAGGCCAAATCCCATCTTCACTGATTGGTCGGAGATCGTATCAGTGGGCAGGGATTTAATCGAAACCAGCGTGACATTTTCGGAAATGGTTTCGACACCGACAATGGTTTGTCCCTCTACCGTATTGACACTCATGATGTTGTCTTCGAGGTAATCGGGAATTCCGTTTTCATTCACATCCACCGATTTATCGACTTCCTGAGCGTCCGGAATGCCATCGATGTCCGTATCATCCGAACTGTCGGCAGCGATTGTCGTAAATGTTGCGGTTTGAGACCAATCCGATGTACCATTGCGTGCATCGATGAACTTCACCCGCCAGTAGTAAACGGTATCTACATCGAGCACCATTTCGCCGACAGTGTACGCGGTAAGTTGGGTCTCGCTGATCTCATCCAAAACTAGTGTTAAAAAATCTGATTCATTACTGATCTGCCACTGAGATTTGTAATGGTCATCGTTGTCGGTGTCAAAATAAGCCCAGGAGACAAGCACTGGCGTAAGATCTACACGCTCGGTCTGAATGGCGGTATCGATAACAGGCGCATCAGGTGCAATATTGGCCGGGGTGGTCATTGGATCGGTATCCGCCTGGAACTCAGATATATTGGTCATGCCATCACCATCCGCATCCAGTTCAGAATCATTCGTGAGCGGATCCAGGCCATAGGCAATTTCCCATACATCAGTCATCCCATCGTTATCATCGTCTGGATCTTGATTGTTGCCCATTCCGTCGCCGTCATTGTCTGCCCATTCGTTTGGATCGTTGGGGAACTGGTCCAAAATATCAGGCACATTGTCACCGTCGACATCGGTACTCGAAGACTTGATCACGCTGACTGTCATATTTGAAACTGAGGTACTATCATCATCATCGGTTACGGTCAGGCTGAAAGTTAAGGTTTCGCCATCGATACCGACAACAGGAGCAGTGAAAGATGCCTGTGCATTGGTGGCATTATTTATGGCTATTCCAGTTCCACCGGTCTGCACCCATTGATATCCGGTAATGGTACCGTCCGAGTCACTTGAACCGGATCCATTGAGGGTTACCGATGTGCCTTCATAGACAACCTGGTTCTGTCCGGCATCAGCAGTAGGTGCCTGGTTGGGCACAACAACGCCGGGAGTGTAGAAAACTTCTTCAGAGTCGGCACTTTCCAAATCGCCATCAAAGGCACGAACGACGAAATGATAGGTGACACCTTCGGTAAGACCGGTTAGCGTACACGTCGTAAGGTTGTTTTCCCAGATGGGATAATCATAGTTGTAACTCTGGCTTCCTTCACGGGCGAAAACCCGGTATCCCTCTGGGGCCGGTACGTTGGCATCCCATCTCAGCGTAACGTTTGCACTGTAAACAAACGTCACACTGCTTGCAATGATTGCGAGGGAAGCGGAAAAAACCTTCAGAAAAGATCGGGTGGTAAGTTTCATTTTAGCATCTCCCAAATTTTTATGCGCCTTGCGACCATCAGCGAATTTGAGAGATGCTGTGTTCGCTCGGCAGCCCTGCCGCCATTTCCAGATTTTCTGGTGTCAGGCCGTTGGCTTTGCGTCACACCCTTTCGGATGTTTTGCCTTTATCGAGCAGTTTCCTTTTCAAAAAACATCGACAACTTTAAAGCATAATTCGTACCATTTTTTAGAGCCCCACCCTAAAAATATGAAATGCACTTGTATAGATATGCTTTTCCAGATTTTTATATTTTGCTGGCATATGTTGCGATTGATTAAAAAATTAAAACGAATGAACTACCCCGCCGCAAGCAGCGGGGTATCACTGGGGTATCGAAATAGGTTATGTTCGATTTTAACGCCGCAAGCGGCGGGGTATTAAACCCGAGCTTCGCAATCAAATGTGTGTAAAAATGCACGACGCTCATAGCATTGACAGTGCATTTCTGTATACTGATACTAATCGTTGGATGATTGTTTTAGAGGCTTTTGGGTGAGATCAACCGGTTTGAAGTACAGGGTAAAAACACTGCCCAGGCCAGGCTTGCTTTGTACATCCATTCGGCAGTCATAGGTTTCAAGAATTCGGTATACAATGGAAAGACCGAGGCCGGTGCCATCGGGTTTTGTCGTGAAAAATGGATTGAAAATGGATTTTACCGTTTTTTCATCCATACCACATCCGTCATCAGCAATCTCAACCATGATTCGTTCGTTCTTAAGTTTCTGTACCGATATCTTTATTCTGCCTTCGTTATCAATCGATTCAGCCCCATTCAATAACAGATTCCAGACAACCTGGCGAAGTTGCAATGGGTCGATTTCAATATATGCGTCTGGGATTATGGCTAAATCCACCTTGATCCATTGACCGACTGAACTGTCTTTTTCAAAAAGCGTTACAATCTCAGTCAAGGCCTCTCCCAAATTCACACATCTGGTCTGGCCTGCAGATGGCCTGGCAAAAACAAGGAAATTGTTGACTAAGCTACTCAATCGGTCCGTTTCCCTGAGGACAATGTGCATCAATCGCATGTTGTCCTTGTCGTTTTCCACTTCACCTTTAAGGATCTGTATGGCACCCGATAATGAAGCAAGCGGGTTCTTGATTTCATGCGCCAATCCGGCGGCCATCTCACCGATCTGCGCCAGGTTTTGAACCCTGTCAAGATGGGCTTCCATAGCCACCAGTTCAGCCTTGGATTTTCGCTCCTGGTCAGAAAGATAACCACTGAGAAATGCAACTGAAAAGCATGCCGCGGTCATAATGGCACATTTTTGGGACACCTGAATAGCCGTTATTGCGGTACCGGCAATGATGCCACCATAGCCGAATGAATCAATGGTGCCATTTAATTCCAGAATCAGCAGCACTGCAAACTGGACGCTGCAGAATACTGCCACCAGGAGACTGCCCCGCTTAAATACAAACACACTGGAATAGATAACAACCACCAGGTATAAAAATGAAAACACACTGGAATAACCACCAGTCACATAAATAATCAGGGTAACACACAATGCATCGATAGTGATCTGGCCATAAGTAAAAAAAAGTTGGTAACGCTTAACGATTGGCAGCAGAACGCCATAAACGGCAGACAGTAATACGATCGTTCCGGATAGTCCGTATAGAAATACGATAGGTGTTTCTAATGAATAGACATGATTGCCAATCTGGTATGCAATGGTTGACCCCAGCAGCAATAAAGCGAAAAGCAACCGTATGGACACCAGCCATTTGAGCTTACGGTTAAACGTCTCTTTATCGTGCTGGTAATTAGGCAAGAATTTAGACAAGACAGGATGTCAAACTATCCGGACAATTAAAGATTTCCAGCCATTTTGAAAATAGGCAGATACATGGCAATGACAAGACCGCCGATTACCACACCTAAAAAAACAAGCATGAAGGGTTCAATCAGCGCCGTCAAGTTATCTACCGCCTGGTCGACCTCTTCTTCATAAAAGTCCGCAATCTTCTGAAGCATGGCGTCAAGAGCACCGGTAGATTCACCAACGGAAATCATCTGGCATACCATTGCCGGAAAAACGCCACTTTCAGCCAGTGGGTCTGCCATGGTACGACCCTCGGCAATGCCGCTTCGTACGCTATATATTGCCCGCTCGACGGTTTTATTGCCTGATGTTTTGGCGACGATGTCCAATGCTTCCAGGATCGCCACACCACTGGACAACATGGTTCCCATGGTACGGGTAAACTTGGCAACAGCCACCTTTCGAACCAGTATGCCAAATACCGGCAGCTTAAGCATCGTGGCATCAACAAGTCTTCTGCCTTTCTCGGTCTTATAATATTTTCTGAATGCAAAAATGAAAAGAATAACACCGATGATAATCCAATGGATCTTTGATTTCACGAATTCACTCATGGCGACGACGATAAGTGTGGGCGTTGGAAGCGCTCCACCCATATCGGCAAACATCTCCTCAAATACGGGGATAACAAACACCAGAATGACCGCAACAACAAGAACAGCGATAATTAATGTCACAATCGGGTAGGTCATAGCCCCCTTGACCTGACTCTTCAGCTTTGCCGCCTTTTCCATGTAAGCGGACAACCGCCTTAAGATGGTATCGAGAATACCACCGGCCTCACCCGCAGAGACCATATTCACAAACAGATCATCAAATTGGTTGGGATACTTTTTCAATGCGTCAGCCAATGTTGAACCACTTTCCACCTGCTCCTTGATATTTTTAAGCATCTTTTTGAATGTGGCGTTTTCTTGCTGAGCATATAAAATATCCATGCATTGAATAATGGGAAGTCCCGCATCAATCATTGTGGAAAACTGGCGGCAGAACAAAATAACGTCTTTTTGCGTTACCTTAGGCTGAAGGAAAGCGACATTTTCAAAAAGATCTTTCGGTTTTTTCTTGATCTTGGTCGGTGTTATACGGAGTCTGTTAAGATTGGAACGAACCACATCCTCGCTGGATGCTTCCATCTCACCTTTCTGGACCATATTGTTTCTGTTCTTTCCTTCCCACAGATAAATCGACATCACATCCCCCTATATCCATAAATGAGCAGTTGCCGCTAGCGCCACGCTGATGAAATGTTATTTTATAGAAGCCAGGTAGAAGAGGCCTCGGTCCATCTGTCTCATGGCCAGTTGGTTGGAAGCGACCAATCGATCCAGAACCGGTTGCACCGTTTCAACATCAAGCCCAATGATCTGTGACACATCCTGGGCGGTATATGGACGTCTTCGAACAGTTGAAACCAGGCGCTCCATCAGGTCTTCATGCCGCGTCGCCATTTCAGGCGGTGCAGGCTTATATTTGACAATTTCGGCACCTTCGAGAAAATCTGAAGTATTTTTAAGCCGATCCGGTCCAACCGGTTGCACCCATGCTTGTGTGCCCGGTCGGTCAAGGGTGTTAAGGAGAAGACCATCGGCATCAATCCGCCTTAGGATCCTCTTTAGTTTCATCAGCTCCTCAGCAGAATCATTGCAGCCATTCACTAAGAAATATTCCATTAACAGCCGACCGCAAAACATCTTCCTGAATGCTGCAATGCCATCAATGATCGAATTAAGATCAAGCTTCGGATGGGGACGATTCACCCGCCTGAACTGCGCCTCGGTCGCAGCGTCCAGAGATGCCATGACCATATCGGCATCCTTTATCTGGCGCCTCACGGCAGGTTGGTCTAAAAGCGTGCTGTTGGTGAGCAGGGCCACTTTATATTGAGGATAGTCGGATTTAAGAAATTGAATCACGTCGCCGATTCCCTCGTTCAAGGTGGGTTCCCCAGAGCCGGAAAAGGTGATATAATTAATTTTTTCATCTCGGGAAAGATAGGCGACCAATTCGTCTTTAACCCGATCCACCGAAACGTATTCCTTTCTTTTCATGGTCAGATGGGTCGTTGCGCCGCATTCACAATATACGCAATCCAAGCTGCAGGTTTTGTGGCGCACGAGATCCACACCGAGAGAAATGCCCAGGCGTCTTGATGGAACCGGTCCGAACAGGGTCTTGTATGTAAATGTGCAATCGGTGCTCATCGTCTTTATCAGTGAATTGGGTTGTGATCTTGCTATCACAAACTGCCTGTAACAACAATGACGGTCTCGTAAAAAGTCCAACTCCGGGCACATCGATCGTTTGACTTGCAAAAACGGAACCAAAAGCGTAATTAAACAGCTGAACGCCCAACATCGAACATCCAACGTCGAACGTCGAATAAGGTATTCTATCCATTTCATAAATCGGTGGAGCGTAGCGACCTCATCATTCGATGTTCAATCTTTTAATCAAGACCACAGCCCAGCGTTCCGGGAATATGGTTTCATTTCCGGTTAAACCGGCAAACTGCTGGCGGCGGCGCTGGATTCCGGCTCCTGAATTCCCTTGAATCTCCCACAGAGAGGCAGATACCCACAAGGCTATGACCGGCGAACACGCGAAGAAAAATAGATCACTGACCATCATCACCAGCCATGTGAATGCCGATTTCGATGCCATGGCCTCGATGCTTGCCGCCCAGAAGCTATACCCCGATGCACTGGTGGTGTTCCCCGGATCTCAGGAAAAAAACCTGAGAAATTTCTTCATCCAGTCCATGGTCTATCTCTTCAACATCGCCGAAGTGGGAAAAATCGACTTCTCAGCAGTCACCAGACTGGTGCTGGTTGACACCAGACGGCGAACCCGGATCGGTGATCTGTGCCGGGTTCTGGACAACCCCGAACTGGAAATTCATATTTATGATCACCACCCGAAAAAAGACGATGATATTCCCGCGGACAAAGAACATTTTATGCTGACAGGCGCCACGGTGACCATCCTGTCGGGCATTCTCCGGGAGAAAAATATCCCCATCACACCTGAAGAAGCCACCATCATGTGCCTGGGAATCTATGAGGACACCGGATCCTTCTCTTTCCCCTCGACGACCGAGCAAGACTTCAAGGCGGCCGCGTACCTGCTCTCAAGGGGCGCCAATCTCAATGTTATTTCCAGCATGATCACCCGTGAGTTCAATCCCGAACAGATCGGATTGCTCAATGACATGATTCTTTCCTGGTCCAAAAGATGGCAAAAATGGAAAACATCGACGCCATTTTTGCCCTGGCGCTGATGGAAAACAAGGTCTACGTCATTGCCAGAAGCCGAACGGATGACGTGGATGTCGGAGATATTCTGGATCAAATTGGTGGTGGGGGCCACCCGTCAGCCGCAGCAGCGACCGTCAAGGGCAAAACCATCGCTCAAACCGAGCAACTGCTGTTCAAGGCCCTGTACGCCAAAATCAACCCCAGGCACCTGGCCCGGCATTTGATGTCTTCGCCGGCCATCATGGCGGGTGAAGACACGACCTGCAAGGAGGCCAAGGCACTGCTGATCCGTTACAACATCAATGCCCTGCTCGTTGCAGAAAGCAGTTCCGACGCCATGGGTTTCAGCGGTTACATCACTCGGCAGGTCATCGAAAAGGCCCTGTTTCATGACCTCGACACCATTCCGATCCGCGAATACATGAGTACAGAGATCTCCCACGTGCATCCAGATGCGGATCTCGTGGAAATTCAGGACAAAATCATTGGGAACAAACAGCGAATTCTACCGGTCATGGAAAATGGAAAGGTGATGGGTGTCATCACCCGCACAGACCTGCTCAACACCCTGGTTCAGCAGAATCGGCCCAGCAACCACGCGTTTCCAACGCTGAACGGCAAATCCAGCAGCAAACGTTCACGGATGGTGATCAATTTCATGCGGGAGCGCCTTCCCAAACCCATTATGGAAACCCTTATCCAGCTGGGCAAAACCGCCAGCCAGCTGGACTGCGGCGCCTACGTGGTAGGCGGTTTTGTCCGGGATCTGCTGCTGTATCGAAAAAATGAAGATGTCGATGTGGTCATCGAAGGAAACGGAATCGAATTCGCCAAGACCTTCGCCCAGGCATTTGGGGCCAGAACCCACACGCACCAGAAATTTGGAACCGCCGTAATCATATTTCCCGACGGTTTTAAAATTGACGTGGCCTCGGCGCGGATGGAATATTACCAGTTTCCGGCATCGCTGCCGGTGGTTGAAATGAGTTCCATCAAAATGGACATGTTTCGCAGGGATTTCACCATTAACACGCTGGCCATTCAGCTCAACCCGGGAAAATTCGGCAGACTCATCGATTTTTTCTCCGGCCAGAAGGACATCAAGGACAAATTCCTGCGGGTGCTGCACAACCTTAGCTTTGTGGAAGACCCCACGCGGGTGTTCCGGGCCTTGCGGTTCGAGCAGCGATTCGGCTTCACCATCGGCAAACTCACATCCAGCCTTATCGAAAATGCCGTAAAAATGGATTTCTTCAAGCGCCTTGCCGGAAAACGGGTTTACGCGGAACTCCAATGGATCCTGAAGGAAGAAAACCCCACGCCGGCTATTTTGAGGCTGCTGGATTACGATCTCTTACGGGTCATTCATCCGGCGATAAAAATCGAAAACGATCTGAAACACCTGCTCGATAACGCAAAAAAGGTGACGAACTGGCACGACCTGCTCTTTATCGATGAGACCTATGAGCGTTGGGCCGTTTATTTCATGACGCTGATCCGCCATTGCGATCTGAAAACCACCCGCGAAATCTGCGAGCACCTCACCATCCCCCCGCAGTATGCAAAGCTGTTCGGTGAAACCCGCATCGGGGTGGAGAAACGACTCCTTCGCCTGGAACAGCGTAAGCGCATGAACAACGCGGAAGTATTCAACCTGCTCAAACCGTTCAAAACGGAAATAATTCTGTATATGATGGTATGCACCGGTTCGGAAATGGCGAAAAAACGAATCTCCCACTACCACACCCAGCTTCGAAATGCAGCCATCACCATCTCCGGAAAAGATCTATTGGAAATGGGTCTTGAACCTGGCCCCGTATTCAGCAAAACGCTGCAGGCGGTACTGGAAGCCAAACTCAACGGACGGGTCAAAACCCGAGAGGATGAGTTCGCCTTCGTCAGGAATAATGTTATGAAGATAGTGGGTTAGGGTCGAGGACAGAAGGTAGAAGAACGCCCAACATCGAACATCCAACGTCGAACGCCGAATAAGGTATTCTATCCATTCCATAAATCGGTGGAGCGTAGCGACCTCATCATTCGATGTTCAACGTTCAACGTTCGATGTTCAATTTGTTAATCAAGACCACAGCCTGCCCATCCATCTCCATCCACCCATTCTCTCCTTTTTTTCTTGATTGCATACCGGCTTGTGGTTAATATAGTGGGTTTTTAAAATCTAAAAAAAACATATTTTTAATTTTGAATTAATGTATTCGGTCTATTTAAAAAAACGATAGAATGCCTTCATTCAAAATTAAAAATTTAGAATTCATCATTGGATTTCCTCAATTAACCGAATTTTTATGCTATTCGATTATTGTGAGAGATGAACTCTCAGATCCAATTGGCAAGAATCTAACGGCGGCCGGCAAACCGGCAACATCCATACAACCGATCGGGAGATGTTTTCATGAGTTCCAAGAAACGGATTTTAAGCGGCATGCGACCCACCGGCCCACTTCATCTGGGCAACCTGCACGGTGCCCTGGTCAACTGGGTAGGAATGCAGGATGAATACGACTGTTTTTTCTTTATTGCCGACTGGCACGCCCTGACCAGCGACTACGAAGACCCCGGCGCCATCACCGGTTACGTAAACGAAATGATGATCGATTGGCTCAGCGCCGGCCTCGATCCGGATAAAAGCACCCTGTTCGTTCAATCGTTGATTCCGGAGCATGCCGAACTGTTCCTGTTCCTCTCCATGATCACGCCGGTGCCCTGGCTGGAAAGAAACCCCACCTACAAGGATCAGATCGTCCAGATCAACAACAAGGATCTGTCCACCTTCGGCTTTTTGGGATACCCGGTCCTCCAGGCGGCGGACATCATCATGTACAAGGCCAATGGCGTACCGGTGGGCATCGACCAGGTGCCCCACGTGGAGATCACCCGGGAAATATGAGCAAATCCTACAACAATGCCATCTACCTGTCCGACGCGCCCGATGTAATCGCGAAAAAAGTATCCCAGATGATCACCGATCCCCAGCGCATGCGAAAATCCGACCCGGGCAACCCGGACATCTGCAATGTGTTCGAATTTCACAAAATCTATTCGGACACGGAGACCTGGGAGGCCATCGACCCCCAGTGCCGGAAAGCGGAGATCGGATGTGTCGAATGTAAGAAAATCATGGCTAAAAATCTGATCAAAGTCATGGAGCCCCTCCATGAACGGCGGGCGCATTTCAAGGCCAAACCGGAGCGGGTAAAAGAGATCATCGCCTTCGGCAGTGAAAAAGCACGTACGGTTGCCAGGGAAACCATGGATCAGGTGAGGGCGGCCATCCGGATCAGGGATTAAGGGAGTCGGATGACAGACGTCAGAAGGTATAAGGTGGAAGGCAGAAGGTAGAGGATAGAAGGTAGAAGGCGAATCCATTCTTCTGGATTCTGCACTTGTATGAAACTTCAATACCCGTAATTAAATAGCTGAACGCCCAACATCGAACATCCAACGTCCAACGTCGAATAAGGTATTCTATCCTTTTCATCAATCGGTGGAGCGTAGCGACCTCATCATTCGATGTTCAACGTTCGATGTTCGATGTTCAATTTTTAATAAAGGCCTTACACACATATGCCACTGATGATGGACAACTTGACGGGTGCACAGCCGATCAAAAAAGCGGAAGTGGATATTTATGACATCCCCATTTCACAGATTACCGCACAGTACCTGGAATATCTGGAATGGATGAAGGAGATGAATATCGACTTTGCCGGCGATTTTGTCCTGATGGCATCCACCCTGGCCCATATCAAATCCAGGATGCTTTTGCCGGTACAGGAGGGTGAGGAGGAAGAGGACCCCAGGCTGGAGATCACGCGGCCGCTGCTGGAGTACCTTCGGATCAAATCGGCGGCCGAGCAGTTGGCGGAGCGCAACCTGCTGGGGGAAAAAACCTTTACCCGAAAGCCGGACACCGACATCCTGGAAGGCATGGAAGATGATCAGGTGATCCGCATCGGCCTGTTTGAGCTTATCGATGCGTTCCAGAGTATTCTGGACAAGGTGACGCCGGGCCACCGGGTCGATCTGACGCGAGACCGGGTATCGGTCCAGGAACGCATCTCCCAGTTGACGGAACTGCTCGAAGCAAAGGAGTCCGTGACCTTTGACGAGTTATTTGCCGATGGGCAGGAACGGGCCGATGTCATCGTTACCTTCCTGGCCATCCTGGAAATGGCCAAGCTCAGCCTGATCCGCATCGCCCAGCATGTGCCTGTTGAATTGAAAAAACTGCCGAAACTCCGGCGCATGGCGGGCACGTAGTGAAGCGATAGCGCTATCCAGGAACCCCTAAAGAGAACTGGATCCCCGCCTGCGCGGGGATGACAGACATAAAGATCATCGTTCATATTGACCACAAATGCCAGAAAACCTAAAGCATATCATCGAAAGCCTGCTCTTCGTCTCGGAAACACCGCTGACGATGGACCACCTGAAAGGCATCCTCGAAGGTGAGGAAACCGCGGCGATCCGGACTGCCATTAACGTGTTGATGGCAGAATATGAGCAGCGCGATGGCGGGTTCGTGCTCAAGCAGGTGGCCGGCGGCTACCAGTTCCGTACCCAGGGTCGCTACAACGAATGGATCAAGCGCCTGATCCGTCCCCGTGCCCCGCGCCTGAGCAAGGCAGCCCTGGAAACCCTGGCCATCATCGCCTACAACCAGCCCATCATCCGCAGCGACATCGAGCACATCCGCGGCGTGGACAGCGGCGGCGTCATCCGCATGCTCATGGAGCGCAAGCTGATTCGCGTGCTGGGGCGCAAGGAAATTCCCGGCCGGCCGTTGATCTACGCCACCACCAAGCACTTTCTCGAAGTGTTTGAACTCAAAGACCTTAAGGACCTGCCCACCCCAAAAGAGATCGAAGAACTCAGCCAATCACAACTTGAAGAGCCGCCGGATGCTGAAGATCAAAAACCAATATCTGAATCACCAATCAAGCCGCTTTCAGCATAAAATTCACATGCACGGCATCAAACGGGAAGTCGATGCGGCCATTGTCGGTCTTCTGCAGTATGCCGGCGTTTAAAAGCGCGTGCACGTCGCCATGAACCGCTTTTACGTCCCTACCCAGCCGGCGTGCTGCCTCACGAATCGCTATGGGTCCTGCGCCGGTCATGACCTTCAGCAGCTCCCAGCGCTTGCCCGTGAGCACCTTGAAAAGAAGTACAGGTGACTCGAAGCTGATAAACCTCCCTTGCGATTCTCCCTCAAACGCGCGAAGGAGCCGTCGGTTAACTTTTTCGCGGGGAGAGACTACCAATGTAACGGTACGCATGTTAAGGCCTCCAATTGTCCACGTCGTTCCAGAAATCGTCGAGTAGGGCTTGCGACGTGGTGAAAACATATGGGCTCTCGTTCTCGCCCACATGCCTGTGATCACCCTTGCCTTCCTCGTTATCGTAACGCAAAACACAACGCCCATTCACCACGAGGGCGAGCCGATACTTAAAGCCGTGGTGGCTTCCCGAAACAGGCGATGATAAGCGCCACACCACCATTTCCACGAAAGCGTTTTCGGAGATGACGTGGCGTTCGTTCAGCATCAGGTCGGCATCCATGTTGGTAACAATACTAATAGCATCTGTGAGCGTTGTCAAATACTACAACACTTGTTCAGCCTTAACGTACGCACCGCCAGGCCTTTCCCCGGTCAACGGCCTGAAATCTATGGAAAACCGTTACGAAGGAATTTGAAACCCTATTGGAAGTTAAGGATTGGAAATTATAGAGTCATTTTTAAAATACAAGAAGATCAAATCCTCATCTTGGGAATAAATGATCCCCGCCGCAAGCAGCGGGGTATTGGCATTGGCAGTTAGAACAGCGTCAGTTGTTTATATGCCACTTCTTGCTTATGAAGTTGCTTGTATTTTCCGTGCTGTCCCTGATTCTTTATGTAATGGCGGATGACATCTTCATTTGAATGTGCGCCAACTGTGGATACAAAATATCCGTCGGTCCAAAATTCGCCGCCCCACAACTGTTCTTTAACTGTAGGAACTCTGGAAAATATTCTTCTTGCAGTAATGCTCTTCACCACAGTTACTATCTTTGTTGCTACCTCTCAGAATACCTAACCCTGAAAGTCTCAGAATAAGCTACCCCGCCGCTCGGATATACTGATACCCCGCCCGAGACTATCCCGCCCCCTTTGAACCCGCTAATGTTGGATAAACCGGAAGGCAGGAAGATTGGTCGTTCTGTCTTTTGGGTTTTCTCCGATATAGATGTTTTCCTTAACGATAAATTTGAAAATTAGAAATGATTTTACACCGTGTATTGGTAATAAATTCCATAATATGAAATTATTTTCATAACATTTATTTCACAATTTATATTTTATCCTAATTTATTTCGATCAGGCTAAATAATATCATATTGATATTATTTATTTTATTCGGTTATTATAAAATAAATGGAAAGTGGTTTTATTTTTGCTTGACTTATACGGCTAATACCCTACAAAAAAAGGGTTCACAATTTTTTTTGAAAGGAGGCGCTTCACACAACCATTGTATACCTTTAATTTCTACGGTTCCCATAATTTATTAAAAAAGAGGATATAACATGAAGAAAATTAAAATCTTATTAGCTCTACTGTTTCTGTGCTTTGGTATGGCTACGATGGGTTGGTGTTACACAATTACTGACCCTGGGTCATATTTTGATTCAGATGTGGGTGGACTCGACTCTTTGATGGAGGATATATCAAAAGCCGATTTCGACTCATTACTACTTACTGGAAACAATTGGGAACAAGAAACGGCTTGGGTCAACTCGGTGCTCAGTCCCGACTCCGTAACTTTTTACGTCAAAAATGAAAATGTCGCGTATTACAATACTAACGGGGAACAGGTGTTTGCATTCCCGATGGCAACTCCTCCGGAGTCAGAATACTTCCTTCTCAAGAATTCTACATGGTATGCGCTTTTTCGGAACAATGTAGAAATGGGCTGGGGTGTTTTCAATTCCTCTCTCCTCCCAGAGGGAATGAATATAGGTGATGACGAATTTATAATCAGCCATGTTGATCGATTTGAAGGAACTCCAATTCCCGAACCCGCAACTATGCTCCTGTTGGGAACCGGACTGGTCGGGCTGGCCGGCGCCTCCCGTAAGAAGTTCATGAAAAAAAGTTAGCGCTGGACCCTCTTAATTTGGATATACCGAAGCCGTGGTGGATTGTCACCCCGGCTTTGGTTTTTTCAGCCTGCCCTCCCCTGACCATTAGCCCTCTCGATCACAAACCACCAACCGTTAATTCAATCGAGGCGATCTTCCCTTCCCATTGATCGACCATTTCTATAATTTACCGGCAACACTGCCGATTTGCCCCTTAAATTCTTCGCAACCACAACATACAGTATTGATTTTTTACCCGATATCCATCATAAAGGGATCGGGTTAAATTGAACGTCGAACATCGAACGCTGAACATCGAACGTCGAATGATGAGATCGCTTCACTCCGTCTGATCGTAGACCATCATCAGCAATCCAATTCGACGATCGATTGTTACTAATTGAAAATAAAGAGGAAACAAACTTAATTCGACATTCGGCCTTGGCTGGATCCCGGCTTTCGCCGGGATGACCATCGGTGTTAGGATTGGCCACCCCTGAATACACGAGGTAAAGGTGCACTTATTGGAGTTTCGTCAGGAATTCTGTAGAAATTGTCACCCGGAGGTATTCCCATCAAATCCGATCAACTTTTCAATAAAAACGGCTCACCCAATCGGGACTACAACGCCGCCTCACTGGAGGTCCTCAAAGGGCTTGACCCGGTCCGGCGGCGGCCGGGCATGTACACGGACACCCAGCGGCCCAACCACATGGGCCAGGAGGTGATCGACAACAGTGTGGACGAGGCCATCGCCGGCTATGCCAGCCGCATCGACGTGACTCTGCATACGGACGGCTCGCTCAGTGCGGCCGACGACGGACGCGGCATGCCCACGGACATCCACCCGGAAGAGGGCATCACCGGTGTGGAGGTGATTCTTCTGAAGCTGCACGCCGGCGCCAAGTTTTCCAACAAGGACTACCAGTTCTCCGGCGGGCTCCACGGCGTGGGCGTGTCGGTGGTCAACGCCCTCTCATCCCGCCTGGAAGTGGAGATCAAGCGGGACGGCAAAAAGCACTTTATCTGGTTTGCCGACGGACGGAAGCAGCAGGAGCTGCAAGTAACCGGCACCGTGGGCCAGCGCAACACCGGCACCTTCATCCACTTCTGGCCAAACGCCAAATATTTCGAAACGGTCCGGTTTTCCACCCGGCGCCTGCGCCACACCCTGCGGGCCAAGGCGGTCCTGTGCCCGGGACTCACCGTGACGTTTACGGATGAGAATACCGGCGAAAAAGAGCAGTGGTACTATGAGGACGGCCTGAAGGCTTATCTGGCCGACGGACTGCAGGGATGTGAGCTGATCCCCGATGAACCTTTCATGGGAAAAATGGATGGTGACGGCGAAGCCGTGTCCTGGGCCGTGGTGTGGCAGCCCGAAGGCGGGGAGACCATCACGGAAAGCTATGTCAACCTCATCCCCACCCCCCAGGGAGGCACCCATGTCAACGGCTTCCGCTCAGGCCTTCTGGCCGCCATTCGCGAATTCTGCGAATTTCGCAAGCTGATTCCCCGGGGCATCAAGCTGGCTCCGGACGATATCTGGGACCGTTGCGCTTACGTGCTGTCGGCCAAGATGATCGATCCCCAGTTTTCCGGCCAGACCAAGGAGCGCCTCTCATCCCGCCAGTGCGCCTCTTTCGTCAACGGCGTGGTCAAAGACGCCTTCAGCCTCGGCAAGAAGATCGAGCGGAAGAAGGTCACCGCCGGTCCGGCCCTGCCCGGCAAACTGGCCGACTGCGTCAGCCAGGACCCTGCACTAAGCGAGCTGTTTCTCGTGGAGGGTGACTCGGCAGGCGGATCGGCCAAACAGGCCAGGGACCGGCAGACCCAGGCGGTCATGCCCCTGCGGGGCAAGATCCTCAATACCTGGGAAGTGGAATCGACACAGATATTGGGATCAAAGGAGGTTCACGACATTGCCGTAGCCATCGGTGTGGACCCGGGGTCGCAGAATGTCAACGGGCTGCGCTACGGGAAAATCTGCATCCTCGCCGATGCGGACTCCGACGGCCTGCACATCGCCACCCTGCTCTGCGCCCTGTTCCTGCAGCACTTTACCCTGCTGGTAAAAGCCGGCCATGTATTCGTGGCCATGCCCCCGCTGTACCGCATCGACATGGCCAAAAAGGTGCACTACGCCCTGGACGAAGCGGAAAAGACCGCAATCATCCGCCGCATGGAGGCCAAAAAGCCCAACGGCAAAATCAACGTCCAGCGGTTCAAGGGACTGGGTGAAATGAACCCCATGCAGTTGCGTGAGACCACCATGGCCCCGGACACCCGGCGGCTGGTTCAGCTGACCGTGGATGAAAACGAAGCGGCTTTTTCGACCCTGGACATGCTGCTGGCCAAAAAACGGGCCTCCGACCGTCGCCAGTGGATAGAAGATAGCGGGGACCGCGCTGAGGTGGATTGAGAGAGGCGGATAGGCTATAGGCTGAAGGTGTTTAGGGCGGGTTGAATGCAAAAATGAACGTCGAACATCCAACGTCCAACGTCGAATTTTGAATAGGGTATCCTGACTATTTTTATAAACTGGTCGAGCGAAGCGAGTTCATCATTCGATGTTCAACGTTCAATGTTCGATGTTGGACGTTCGACCCCTTAAATCCTCTCTTAATGTATCAATGAAACAAACACAACACATCTTATTGAAAGAATTATTTATATGAACGTCACCCCCTCCCTCCGCATCGAGGGCACCGAACGCATGCCCCTCCAGCAGTTTGCCCGGCAGGCCTATCTCGACTACGCCATGTACGTGATCATGGACCGGGCCCTGCCCCACATCGGCGACGGGCTCAAGCCGGTGCAGCGACGCATCGTCTACGCCATGAGCGAACTGGGCCTCAAAGCATCGTCCAAGCACAAAAAGTCGGCACGCACCGTGGGCGATGTGCTCGGCAAGTTTCACCCCCACGGGGACACGGCCTGCTACGAAGCCATGGTGCTCATGGCCCAGCCCTTCTCCTACCGCTACCCGCTCATCGACGGCCAGGGGAACTGGGGTGCACCCGACGACCCCAAATCCTTTGCCGCCATGCGCTATACCGAGGCCCGGCTCTCCGCCTATGCAGAGGTGCTGCTGAGCGAGATTACCATGGGAACGGTGCAGTGGGTGCCCAACTTCGATGGCACCCTCAAAGAGCCCCGGGTGCTGCCGGCCCGGCTTCCCAACATCCTGCTCAACGGCACCACGGGCATCGCCGTGGGCATGGCCACGGACATCCCGCCCCACAACCTCAAGGAGGTGGTCGACGCCTGCATTCATCTGATCGACAAGCCCAATGCCGGTGTTGATGACCTGTGCAACCACATCCAAGGCCCGGATTACCCGTCCGGTGCGGAGATCATCACCCCGAAGTCGGAAATTGCAGGCATCTATCGAACCGGCAAAGGGGTGATCCGTATGCGGGCCACCTTCGATCTGGAAAACGGCGACATCGTCATCAACGCCCTGCCCCACCAGGTGTCGCCGGCCAAGGTGCTGGAGCAGATCGCCGCCCAGATGAACAAGAAGAAGCTGCCCATGGTGGCGGATCTTAGCGGGTCAACATGAACATCATCGGCCTGGACCGAAAACCCGGCGTGAAGGGAGTGGCCGAACTGCTCACCGAATGGATTACATTTCGCACCCAAACCGTCAAAAATCGTTTGGAATTCCGCCTGGAGAAAGTGAAAGAGCGCCTTCACATCCTGGAGGGCCTGCTGGTGGCCTATCTGAACATCGACGAGGTCATCCGCATTATCCGCACCGAGGACAAACCCAAACCGGTGCTGATGGCGCACTTCACCCTCTCCGATACCCAGGCAGAGGCCATCCTTCAGCTGCGCCTGCGCCACCTGGCCAAACTGGAGGAGATGAAAATCCGCTCCGAACAGCGGGATCTGGATAAAGAGCGGCAGTTTCTGGAGACGACGCTGGGATCGCCGGCCCGTCTGAAAACGCTGATTAAAAAGGAGCTTCGGGCCGATGCCAAGGCCTATGGCGATGACCGGCGAACCGCCATCGTTCAGCGCGGGGAGGCACAGGCCATTTCTGAAGAGCAGCTGGCCCCTGTTGAACCGGTGACCGTAATCCTGTCGGCCAACGGCTGGGTACGGGCCGCCAAGGGCCACGAGATCGATCCCGGCGAGGCCGTCTACCGGCCGGGCGACCGCTATCTGGACGCCGCCCGGGGAAAGAGCAATCAGCCGGTGATTTTTCTGGACTCCACCGGGAGGACGTATAGCCTGTCGGCCCATACCCTGCCATCGGCCAGAGGTTACGGCGAGCCGCTCACCGGCCGTTTTGTCCTGCCGCCCGGCGCCATATTCACCGCCGTGATCATGGCACCCAATGACCACCGGTTACTCATGGCCAGCGATGCCGGTTACGGGTTCATCACCAGCTTCGAAGATCTGGTGACGCGCAACACCAAAGGCAAGGCCCTGCTCTCGCTGCCCAAAAGGGCCCAGCCGCTGCGGCCCATCCTGCTGGAAAACACCTCCGGTCATCTGCTGGCAGCCATCACCAATGAGGGGCGCATGCTGGTCTTCCCGTTAAACAAGCTGCCTGCCCTCGCCAAGGGAAAGGGAAACAAAATTATTCAGATCCCCCCCAGGCGGGCCAGGGAGCGCAAGGAACTGCTGATCCATCTGATCCTGGTGCCTGCGGAAGGCACCCTGACCATTTTTGCCGGGAAGCGGCATTTTAAACTCACCTGCGGCAACTTGACCCAATATGTAGGAGAACGCGGCCGCCGGGGGAAGAAGCTGCCCCGGGGATTCCAGAACGTGGACCGACTGGAGAGTGAGGCACCCGTTCAGACGCCGCTGTCGCTGACTGAAGACTGAGGACTGAGGGCGGAGGGCGGAGCAAACAATATAATTTTGAATGTTGAATTATGAATTATGAATTATGAATTGCTGAACAATCCGTGTTTATCCGCGTTTATCCGTGTCCCATTAAAATAAAAACAATCGCATGATCTTTTCGAGCGTTTTCTTTATCTTTGCCTTTCTGCCGGTGGTGCTCATCTGCTACTACGGCCGGAACCGGCTGTTGAAAAACCGCCTGCGCAACCTCACCCTGCTGATCTTTTCCTACATCTTCTATCTTTTCGGTGCCCCTGATTTCATCCTGTTTCTGGCCGGATCCACCCTGTTCGACTATATCATGGGCCGCCTCATGGATCGGCATGAAAGGCAAAAGCGGCTGTGGCTGACCCTATCCGTCGTGGTCAACCTGGGGCTGCTGGCCTGGTTCAAGTACGCCAACTTCATGGTGGCCCAGACCGCCGATCACCTCGCCCGGCTGGGCCTCGACCTGTCCGGATGGGAGGCGGTGGCCCTGCCGGTGGGCATCTCCTTCTTCACCTTCCAGAAGCTCAGCTACACCATCGATGTCTACCGGGGGCGATGCAGATCCATTACCAATATCATCGATTTTGCCATGTATGTTGCCCTGTTTCCCCAGCTGGTGGCCGGTCCCATTGTCCGGTTCCGGGACATTCAAGACCAGATCAAAAACCGGGTGGAATCATGGGACACGTTTTATTCAGGCGCTGTGCGGTTTTGCTGGGGCCTGAGCAAAAAAGTGATCCTGGCCGACACCTGCGGCCGGTTTGCAGACGTCATATTCAGCCTTCCGCCCGCGGTGCTGGACACCAAAACCGCATGGCTGGGTGCCCTTGCCTACACCCTGCAGATCTATCTGGACTTTTCCGCGTACTCGGACATGGCCATCGGTCTGGGCATGCTCTTCGGCTTCCGCTTTCTGGAAAATTTCAACCGACCTTACAGCGCCGTCAGCCTTACCGATTTCTGGCGGCGGTGGCATATCTCCCTGAGCCGCTGGTTTCAGGATTATCTGTATATCCCGCTGGGCGGCAACCGCAAAGGGGCGGCCCGCACCTACCTGAACCTGACCCTCGTTTTTCTCCTGTGCGGGTTCTGGCATGGCGCCAATTGGACCTTTGTGGCCTGGGGCGCCTACCACGGCCTTTTTTTGGTGATCGAACGGATTGCCGGCCTGCGCCGGGTTCCTGAAGACCGGCTGCGCGTGTTACGCCGTCTGCTTACGCTGATGGTGGTGGTGTGCGGCTGGGTCATTTTCCGCTGTGACGATCTGGGCCAGGCCGGCCGTTTTTTCACGGCCATGTTCAGTCTCACCACTAATGAATTGCCGACGTCCCTTGTAAATCTGCTGGACCTGAAAAACACGGTGCTCATGCTCTGTTCGGCCACGGCGCTGATCCTTCCCTCAGGGGCCATGGATACCGGGCCCCAATTGGAAAAACGGCGGCTGCTGGCTGCCGCGGCGGGAATCGTTCTGTTCATGGTGCTTCTGCCCTGGTGCATGGCCATCATGGCCTCCGGCACTCTAAACCCTTTTATCTACTACCGGTTTTAATCGAAACGGTGAAAAAGTTTTTTTCTCTTTTTTTTGTGATTCTGCTGACCGCACCGGTGGCCTTGTGGCTGGTGGGCCATATGCGCGGCAATGGGGACAATACCGTCCGCCAGGGGTTCCCCCTGCCTGAAGCAGCGCTGTGGCTTGACCGGGGCTACTACCAGGCTGTCGAAGGGTGGTTTGGAGAATCCCTGCCCGTCGGAAAATCCTTGAAAATTTTTCACAACTGGCTGAACTATCATCTGTTTTCCGCTACTTCGGCCACGGCGGTGCACATCGGCATTGACGGCTGGCTTTACCCCGGGGCGGCCATCGCCGATAATTCGGAATCGACCATTGCCCGGCAGACTGGCCACCGGCTGTTTCTGGATCTTCATGCCGCTGAAAAGATGATCACCGCCACGGAGCGCCGGTTTCTAATCACCGTGGTTCCCGGCAAGTCAGCCATCTATCCGGAGTATGTCGGTTCTGACACCGCAGCGTCCCAAAGCCCGGTTTACGATGCCCTGCTTGACGCGAACGGCCGCCATCCCCTGACCGGCTTTATCGGGCTGAACCCAGTGTTGAAAAAAACCAAACTCAGCGGAATCGATGTCTATCATAAACGGTCACGCCTGTGGAGCTGCGGCGGTGCGGCGGCGGCGGCCGAACAGATCCTGACCTTTCAGGAACCGGCCAGACCGGCATCCTACAACCGTTCGGATACTGTCTGCCCGCCGCCGGACAATGACCTCTACCGCCTCCTTCTGGATGAAGCGCCGCAGGAAAAAGCGCCATTGGCCGGTTATGCCGCGGGTCCCCATGCCGTCAATGGTCCGATGGCCGTGGTCTATGGAGACGAGTATCTAAGCCGCCTGCTGCCGTTTTTGACCCACGCCTTTAACACCATGGAGATCATCGATTCAACCCGGGAGCCCACTTTCGGCCGGAATGTAATGGCCCTGGAAAGTGATCTGGTCGTGTTGGAAAGCGCGGAAAACGGGCTTGAACGGCTTCATCTGAACCTGGAGGCACTTTACGCCATGGCCGGCGGACAGATGCAGGGCGTGGTCAAACGAAACATTGTCCTTGACAGGGCGATGCCGGTGGCCCAGTGCGCGCTGGACATCACCCCCGACGGCCTTCAAATCCGGTCCTCGGGCGAGGGGGCCCTTTTTGCTCTGCCTCCGGTTTCCGGCTCGACGAACAGCGTCTTCAGGATGGTGAAGCTGACCTTCTCCCCAGCGCACCAGGGTCGTATCACCGTCAAGACCCGGCCGGACATGACCGGGTTGATTCAAAAAACCCTGAGCCGGGAAACCCGGTACCTGATTATTCCCCTGCCCTTCGATGAATCGGTGGCGATGCAGATCGGCCCCAGTCAGCACCCGGGTGTGTTCACCCTGGAAAAAGCAGAACTGTTGAGCTTTTACGGCAAGAACCCGCCACCAGTGCCGGCGGTTCCGGAGGATTCCTCAACCGTCGGGGATATCTACCGTGGAATGGATATTCAGCCGATCGAACGACCACCTGCGAGTACGGTCACCAAGGCGGACGCGGAAACAACGGTGCATCCCACGGATGCGCTGCCCGAACTCACCCTGGCCGATATTGAGGAGGGCCGTATCTTTCAGCGTCAGGGCAAGGGTGCGGACATCGTGGTCACCGGCACCTACACCGGCGTGTCGGGACCGGTTGAAGCCCGGGTAGTGGCCGCCGGAACCGATGCGGCGGTGGTACCCTGGACCGTGGTGGACGGTTCACCGGAAAACGGGCTCTTCACCGGCATTTTGCACCACGTTCCCCAGGGGGGATGGTACCGGTTGCATGTGCGCAGCGGCATCACCCCGTGGATGGTCAGAAAAGGCCGCACTCAATGGGGGGTGGGCATGCTGGTCGCCTGCATCGGCCAGTCCAACATGCGCGAGTGGTTCTACACGGGGAGCGACCTTCAGCCATCCCGGCTGGTCATGCTTCACCGCGAAGGAGAATGGATCGTACCCGGCGCCGCGGGCAACGGGGCACTGGCATTGGGCAACCGGCTGGCGGCAACGCTGAAGATCCCCGTTGGCCTGCTGGACTATTCGGTCAATGGCACCGGTCTGACGGCCAGGGCGGAGTGGGGAAAAGGCTTCTGGCTGGACACCGGCCCCGACGGCATCTATCGGCGATTGATCGACGGGGTTCACACCGCCGGCGGATCGGTGGAATATGTGGTGTGGATGCAGGGGGAGGCCGATGCGGCGCGGGGGACCGTGTCCCGGGAGGAATACCGTGCAGCCCTTGAACGCTTCGTCAACAATCAGATTCGGTCCGACATCAAAAACGGGTCGTCCCGGTCTCAGCTTCCCTTCCTGATGATCCCTCTGGTCAAACGGCCCAGTGGAAAGGACGCCACCTGCCAGAGGATACGCGACGCCCAGATGGATGCCCTGAAAACAGTCGACGAGTGCCACCTGGCGGCCCTGAGCATAGACCTGGAAAACCGCGGCCGCCAGCACCTGGCGCCGGAGTCTTACGCCACCCTGGGCATACGAACGGCCCGGACCATCCTCTATCTGCTGGGCAAGGTGTCCTATCACCGCGGGCCGGCCATTACGGCCGTCACCCGGGTGTCGGACAGCGCCATCGATGTGGCCATCGAGCACCGGGGCGGCACCGACTTCACCCCCTGGTCGGCGATCACCGGGTTCGACGTGCTGTCGGGCCAACAGCCGCTTCCCATCGCCTCGGTTTCACGGAGAAACGGCAGTACCATCCACATCGAACTTGAAGACAGGGTCCCCAGGGACTTCAGCGTGCGCTACCTGTACGGCGCCCACCCCGACGCGTCCAACCCGGTCCGGGACAACACGGCCCAGCGCTTGCCATTGGAGCCCTTTTCCCAGTGATCAGCGTTCTCAAAAAAAACCGGTTTTCACCATCGTTTAGACGGTGGCCTTTTTTCGTAAATCTGGTATAACCGCGTCCATGAAGAAGCCATCACAATTCGCTGGTTGGATTCAAAGGGGTTCGGGAAAAGCGGGCAACCCCTTCACCTGCTGGCTGCCCGCGCAGACCGGCATGTTTTCCATGTTCATCCTGCGCCGCCTCTTCTCGGGGATCCGCATGAACCCCGAACTCAAGACTGCCATAAGAGACCTTCCGGACAACGCGGTCATCGTTTACGTCTCCAAAACCAAAAGCGTTTTTGAATTTCTGTGCTATTATACCCGCTACATGCAGGCCGGCCTGCCCTATCCGCAACTGGGGTTTGACTACAACGTCAGGATCTGGCAGCCCGTGGGCCGGTTGATACGCATCGTTATCGCCCAGCTAAAATTCTTCTTTCGCCATTTTTCCTTTCGGGACCCCTACCGGGATGGATTCATCCGGGACGAGATCGACAAGGGAACCACCGCATTTCTGCCGCTGGTGGAAAAACGCGATTTTCACCGCCGGTTCATCAAATCCAAGACCGACCCCATCCGCCATCTGATCTATATCCAGCAAACCCTGGAGCGGCCTATCTTCATCATTCCGCAGCTGTTGTTTTTCAGCAATAACCCGGCATCCACCTGGCCCACGCTGACGGACATCTTTTTCGGCTCGCCGCAAAAACCGGGAAAACTGCGGCGTCTGGCCACGCTGTTCAGAAAACCCGGCAACATTTTCATCGAGGTGTCCGATCCTGTCAACTTGAAGCGCTTTCTCGACTCGACGGAAAACCGGGAACGCAGCACCACGTATCTGGCCCTGAAGCTGAGGCGGGATCTGCTGAGCCAGATCAATGCCCACCGGAAAAGCATCACCGGGCCCACCATCAAGACGCCGGAAGAGATCAAGCAGAATATCCTGACCGGGGAGGAACTGCGCCAATTCATGGTCACCCATGCCAAGCGCCGGAAGATGACGATTTTCCAGGCTCACCGCGAGGCCATGGGTTATGTGGACGAAATCGCCGCCAATTACAGCCCTTCCTTCATCAATCTCGTCCACCGGGTAATGGGACGATTCCTGAACACGCTCTTCGAGTCGGTAACCTTCAGCCCCGAAGCGCTGTCGGCCATCAAACGGATGTCCCGAAAAGGGCCGATCATCTTCATGCCCGCCCACAAAAGCCATATGGACTCGCTGCTGCTCTCCTTTACCCTGTACGACAACCACATGCCCTGCCCCCATGTCTTTGCCGGCAAAAACCTGGCCTTCTGGCCCATGGCACCGCTGCTCCGGCGGGTGGGAACCTTTTTTGTGCGGCGAAGCTTTAAAGGCGCCGTCTTCTATGCCAAGGTCTTTTCTGCCTATATATTCCAGGTGCTCAAGGAAGGGTTTAACATCGCCGTCTACATCGAGGGGACGCGCAGCCGCAGCGGCAAGCTGCTCCAGCCCCAATTGGGCATGCTCTCCATCCTGCTGCACGCCTGCTTCGAGGGCGCCTGCAAGAACCTGATCTTCGTCCCCGTATTCATCGCCTACGACCGCATCCCGGACGAAGGGTCCTACCTGCATGAAATCAGCGGCGGAAAGAAGTCCCCGGAAAGCTTCCGCCAGATGCTCAAGGCCAAAGCCCTGCTTAAAAACCGCTATGGCAGCGTTCACCTGAACTTCGGAAATCCGCTGACCCTGAATCACATGCTGGCGGAGCAGGGACTGACCGGCGCCGTACTCTCCTCCAAGCAGCAAAATACCTTGTGCCGGGACATCGGTACCCGGGTAATGAACGCCATCGACCGGCAGACCGTGGTCAACCCCCAGTCCCTGGTAGCCGGTGCCCTGCTGTCGGGCGGCAGGGAGATCGTCTCACGAAAGGAACTGACCTTTCGCATCGAGGCATCTATGAACCTGTTCTATGCCCAGGGGTCGTGCATGGCCGACACCCTTGCCCATGACCACCTGTCCGCTGTGGAGAGCACCCTCTATTATTATCGGGGGCGCAAATTCATCCAGTGGGTCGATGCCAAGACCAAAGGTGAGGTTCGGCAGGATGCCTGCCGCATCGTGGAAAACCGCCGGAATGCCCTGGACTACTACAAGAACATCAGCATCAGCCACTTCGTCCCCCCGGCGTTCACGGCAATGGCCATATTAGAAAAAGACGCCTTTCAATTTTCGGCGGCGGACCTGCACGACACCTACCGGCGCCTTCAGGATCTGTTTTCCGAGGAGTTCAACCCCGACCCGATCCACCCCCCGGCCTACATCGTCCGAAAAACCGTTAAGGCCTTTATCGACAATGCGATTCTCGTACCCCATCCGGTCATGCCGGATACCTACAACCTCTCTTCTGAAGGGTTTCGCAAGCTGGTTTTCTTTGCCGGGTATATCGAATCTTTTCTGGAATCCTATCGCACGGCACTGGTCTATTTTGCCAAGAACCGGCGCAACCACCACAACAAGGCCAAGATGTTGAAAAAGATGCTGACCATCGGCAACCGCATGCTCCGGCAGGGAGAAATCCGGCTCAAGGAGTCCATCTCCAAGGCAAACTACGACAATGCCATCGATTTCTTTACTAAAAACGGGGTAAGGGGCTCCGAAGATGAGGAAAATGGTCGGCGGTGGAACGACAATTTAGTGCACTACCAGAACCTGATTTCACGGTAGTGCCCATCCGGAAACGGCATCTTTCGGCCCAGACCGGTGTTCTCGCTCAGTTGAAATCCTCGACGTAGCGCTGCTATGCCTGCGGTTTCAACGTCGCTGCGGCCTTGACGTGTCATAGATCCCGCATTGCGGGGAACCGAAATCTACCATTTCTGGACAGGCACTGATAGGACGCTTGTTCGACCCCCGCTGCCTCCACCAATTATAAAATATATAATCAGATACTTAAACCCTTCGCTGTGCCACACTATCGTGTAGCGGTTGTGTAGCGCTACCACCTAACTGATTCATCCTCACTCTTCTATAGATTTCATTACAAAGCAAAGCGTTAACCATTCATGATAATTGTGGCGGGGACATAAGAATTCAATGCCATTGGCCCAAAAAAGCCCCACAATACATTGCGGGGCTTTTTTAGAACCGTTTTTCCTATTTCTTCTTCAGTATTGACCTTCGCTTAGTTCCAGAAAGATTTTTCACTGTACCACCTACATTCTTTTTACGCATGGCTTTGGAAGCTTGTGGCATGAACTTTTGCGGAACCACCAATACCTTTCTTTGTCTACCACTATCGCGCAAACGCTCTACCGCCTTCTCAATATTCTGTGAGTTACGCTCGACCTCAGTTGCTGTTTTTTTGGTAGCAGAATCAAGACGTCGACCTTTAGAGATTGGTACTTCAGTTTGGCCTGGAGCTTTACCTTTCGCCCGCTTGTGGCTCTGAGATTCAGACATTTTAATTTCCCTTTCTTTGTCAAAAAAATAGGTTAGTTTTTGCCCCTTTTCTGTTCCCAGGAAGGGGCGTCCCCGGTTTCTAAAACAGGATACACCGCAGCTTAGTCAGCGTATATTGGAATACGCCATGCTTTCAGACCGAAGTCTTTGGCATAAAGGCGTGTTCCATCGCGACTTGTGCGCCAAGCACGAAATATGTACCTGACAGGCTTGCGATGCTCGAAGCGATCCTCACGATCCATATCGAGTTCCTTTCATAGCCGGGGTAGGTTTTTCTTGACAAGGGGGACATGCGATGAATAGTATAAAGTTAAGGTGATATTCATCACACGCAGCGGCCCCACTCTGCAACATGCAGAAATTTTACCAAATATTTCAGCACCCCAAGACTGAGTGATTTGGTCCGCTGTACAAAGTAAAAGGGCGCATCTGCCAATGCGCCCTCTACTTTTTTAAGCTCGCAAATTTAAAGCCTTTTTCCTCGACCTAATAAAAGCCGGATTAACACCAAAAATTTCAGACATTTCGTTATCTGAATGTCCCTGCCGATGCAACCTCCTGAATGGGCGTTCGGGCATCAAAATCGAGCCGGCAAACCTCCACGCCTGCCATTCTGGATTCTTATAGATCTTTATCTCCTTCTCCCGGTAAACACGAAGCTGATGATCTTTTCTGTGTATCGAACGCAATAGTGCCTTTTTTAATCTGTAATCCATAACATGCATTATAGCGTGTCCAACCTCATGTGCCATTGTCGAACGGCAAAAATATTCCGACGTTGCGTCTTCAGCAAGTTCACAGGATATTACGCATTCCATACGGTCTGAGTCCGTAAATCCATATATCCCATCATCAAGAGCGCGGTAATCAGTTTTGACCCCTGTAATTTCCTCCAAATAGCAATCAAAAAACCGCTCGATTTCAAACCTTTCAGCCTTTGAAAGAGCACTTGGCTGAATTGCTTTAACTACCGAAATCGCGAGATGGTCTATCTCAATTTTTTTTCGTGGCTTCGCCGGAACTATTCGTCGTGACAATTACGGTTCCTCCTCAAACTGTCTTAAAGTCTCAAGAAGTTTGTCCATTGCAGCATCCCTTTTGTGTTCAGGTAGGTTTTCCGCTCTAAGTAAAACAGTAGATAGCTTCGGATTCTTCTTCAATCTTTGCGGAAGTGACCGCCTCATGTTTTTTCTTACAATTTTAGCTAGTTTTATGAGTGAACCATCTTTTATTCCGAGAAAATCTTCGATTTTACTTACTATTTCTAAATCCGGTGGCCGCTTTCTATTGTGCTCAATGTCGGAAATATAACCTATTGATATTCCTATGTTTTCACCGACCTCTCGCAGGGTCGCCTTCCTGGATATTCTGGCTTTTTTCAATGCCCCGCCAAAGTTTTCCATCGTGCCCCCTTTCTCATCACCGTTTCCCTCCTCATCGCATTGGTGTTTACGCTGCCAATCAGCGTAATTGTTACAACAATATAACGCAATGATTTCAAATTGCAAGCTTTTTACGCCACTTTTTTAGCGTAATATTTTTTCTATTTACAACCTACTGAATCCATTTATAATATTTTTTTCAACCACACTATATTGTGCCCCGAACCTTAATTTGGCAGCCATATTGGGGGTCATGCTAAATTTAGTAATGAACTACCCCGCAGCAGAGCTGACGGGGTATCAAAACAGCTCTAACTGCACCTGCTGACTATGTAATTTTTTATATTTTTTCTCTGTTCCTTGATTTTTAATGTATTGGCCAATTCACCCCAAAGCTGTTTTTTGACTTGAGGTGCTCGTTTAAAAATTTCTTTAGCTGTTATGCTTTTGACCATTTTTACAATCTTTGTTGGGCTGTAGGTTGGGACGGATTGAATCAAAAAATGAACATGATCCAAATCTGTCCCTATCTCTAAAAAGATAATCTCGTAACGTTTAGATATTTCTAAACAAATCTCTTTAAGAGTTTCGTCCACAGCCTTATCAAAGACAACTCTACGGTATTTGGCTGGACAGACGAAATGATAAATCAATACTGAAACATTGTGGCTTTTATGAATATAGGTGCTCATAAAAGCACAGTAACATTTTTATTTTTCGAAGCAAAGCTTCGGGGAATTAACCCCAAGGGATTAAAGTCGAATCTGTGTAGCAGTAGTGTAGCGCATAGGGCCTGAAGTGTTGATTTTACAGGACGCTGGTTTGACTCCCGCCGCCTCCACCATTAAAATTTGAACGAACCGGTCCGGGTGCCGCAAGTGGCATGTCGGGCGGTTCGTTTTTCTTTTGGTAGCAAGGGGTTACTGCGCTTCTTGTCGTAACTGGTTCCATCCAATATCACTCGGTTTTCAGGAAATTGGAGTGGGAAAACGCTTCTCCGCCAGGATTTTTCTCTGAATTCTCAAGCTCAGCTTTTAGACCTCGTCCGGTTGCGGTATCCCTTTAAGATCAAGCCATTACACAAACACATATCTTATCAACCCATAAAAACCTAACAGGACGCGGTTCGAAAACGCGTAAAGCCCCCGAATTTTCAAACCAAAAGTCCCTCGCAGGAATCGGGAAATGGGGTTTAATGTGTTTCCCTGTCTCGTTGTCTTCAATCGAAATGACCTTGATATTTTCCAGTCGTTTGATATAACATTTGCTATGAGATCCGTGACAGAAGTGTTGTTTTCATCGACCAACAGCGAGAGTAAAGTCCAATGCCTGATCATAACTATTTTTCGAACCTGATTTGGCAGATTGCCGATCTTCTGCGTGGACCGTACCGACCGCCACAGTATGAACGCGTTATGCTGCCCATGACAGTTCTGCGTCGCTTTGACTGTGTTCTCGCCCCCACCAAGTCAAAGGTTCTTGCAAAGCGCGAGAAGCTCAAAGAAGGCAAGCTGAACGAAGACGCTCTGGATAAAGTGCTGAATAAAGTGGCGGGGCAGCGCTTTCACAACCACTCGCCGCTTGATTTTGAGAAGCTAAAGGGTGACCCGGACAATATAGAGAAGCATCTGGTCAGCTATATTCAGGGATTTTCCCGCAATGCGCGTGACATTTTCGAATTCTTTGAGTTTGAGAGTGAAATCGAGAAGATGCGCGAAGCCAATATCCTCTATCTCGTCGTCTCCAAGTTCTGTGATGTGGATTTACATCCCAACACGGTTCCCAACGAGCAGATGGGCCTGATCTTTGAGAATCTCATCCGGCGGTTTAACGAACTGGCCAACGAGACGGCCGGTGATCACTTCACGCCCCGTGAGGTTATCCGTTTAATGGTGAATATTCTTTTCATCAAAGACGACAAACTGCTGGCAACTCCCGGTACGGTGAGAAAGCTTCTCGATCCCGCCTGCGGCACGGGCGGCATGCTGGCCGAGGCCCAGCATTATTTACGCGAGCACCACAAGGATGCCCAACTTTTTGTGTATGGCCAGGATTACAACAAACGCGCCTTTGCCACTGCGGCCTCTGATATGCTCATGAAGCAGGTCAATCATAATGGCGGTGGCGAAAATATTCGGTTCGGAGACATCTTTACCGAAGACCGATTTGACGAAAACCCCACCAGGACATTTGACTACTTTCTGACCAATCCGCCGTTTGGTGTGGACTGGAAGAAACAACAAAAAGAGATCAGGCGCGAGCACGATAAGCGCGGCTTTGACGGTCGCTTCGGAGCCGGTCTGCCTCGTGTCAACGACGGCTCATTGCTATTTTTGCAGCACATGGTCGATAAATTTGAGCCGGTTAAACCCCGGGAGCACAAGCACGGTTCACGACTTGCCATTGTTTTTTCCGGGTCGCCGCTGTTTACCGGTGGCGCCGGTTCCGGCGAGAGCAATATCCGCAGGTGGATCATAGAGAACGACTGGCTGGAGGCCATCATCGCCCTGCCCGAGCAGATGTTTTACAACACCGGCATTGGAACCTACGTCTGGATTGTTACCAATCGCAAAGAGAGTCGCCGCAAGGGCAAGATTCAGCTCATCGATGCCCGGCAGTCTTATGTGCCCATGCGCCGCAGCCTGGGCGATAAACGCCGCAAAATCGGCGAGGGAGCTGAAGGTGAACCCGAGCAGATTGAAGAAATCGTCCAGCTTTACGGTCGTTTTGAAGAAGGCAGAGAGTCCAAGATTTTCGATAATGAGGACTTTGGTTATACCCGCGTTACCGTTGAGAGGCCGCTTCGTCTCCGCTACCAGATGACCATCGACGACAAGGCTCGTTTTTTAGATGCCTGCCCGCATTTGCTGGATGACATACAAGCTATAGACAAAGCTTTAGGCCGTGAGCCCCTGCTCAATTGGAATGAGGTATGGGGCGAGATTGCCAAGCTGCTCCGCAAACGAAAGTCCAAGTGGAAAGCCACCGAAAAGAAGCTCTTTCGCACAGTTTTTACTCAGACCGACCCCGAAGCCGCGCCGGTGCTCAAAGATGCCTGCAAAGGAGATTATGAGCCGGACACCAAACTGCGCGATTTTGAAAATATTCCGCTCAAAGAAGACATCGAAACCTATTTTAAGCGCGAAGTAAAACCCCACGTTCCCGATGCCTGGATGGACCGCAGCAAAGACAAAGTCGGCTACGAGATCAACTTCAACCGTTACTTTTACGAGTACACCCCACCGCGCCCACTGGAAGAGATCGACTCCGAACTAAAAGAAGCCGAAGCGGAGATCATGCGCCTTTTGCAGGAGGTGACGGAGTGAGTTCAACTGCCGAGAAGCAACTACGCCACATATTCACCGTGAGCAGCGGGGCTACTCCTAAGAGTGGTATGGCCGAGTACTGGGATGGCGACATCCATTGGGCGACACCACAGGACCTCAGCACCATCGAAGGCAATTGGTTGAAAGATACGCGGCGAAAGATTACACAAGCTGGTTATGAGTCCTGCGGTGCGCAAATCGCGCCGACTGGCGCGATACTTTTGACCAAGCGTGCTCCGATTGGCGAACTCGCAGTCCTTGCCCGAGAGGCATGCTCCAACCAGGGGTGTTTCTTGCTCACGCCTCGCGGCGAAACAGATACGCGCTTTTTCTATTATTGGCTTTACACAAAGAAGGAGTATCTTCAGATACTGGGCCGGGGTTCAACTTTCATGGAACTTAGTACCGACGAATTAAAAGCTCTGCGCGTTCCTCATCCATCAATGACCCACCAACGCGCCATTGCCGACTACCTCGACAGGGAGACCGCGCGGATCGATACGCTGGTTGCTGCCAAGGAAAGGGTGCTGAAACTCCTGGACGAAAAACGCAAGGCGCTCATCACCCGCGCCGTTACCAGGGGCATTGATCCCAACGTAAAAATGAAAAACTCCGGCATCCCCTGGATAGGAGAAATTCCGGCGCATTGGGAGATAGAACGAACGCATTGGCTTTTCAATGAACGAGACGAACGTTCAGAAACTGGTCAAGAAGAACTTCTCACCGTATCACACATCACAGGTGTAACCCCTCGAACTGAAAAGGACGTTAATATGTTCGAAGCAGAAACAACCGAGGGATACAAAATATGCTTCGCCGACGATCTTGCTATCAACACACTCTGGGCGTGGATGGGTGCTATGGGTGTTTCTCCCGTGAAGGGTATCGTAAGCCCTGCATACCATGTATATCAGCCGGGTCCGCGATTGGACCCTGACTATGTTGATGCACTTGTTCGCATCCCAGTTTTTGCCCAAGAGGTAACTCGGTATTCCAAGGGCGTATGGTCGTCGCGATTGCGGCTCTACCCTGAAGGATTTTTTGAAGTTTTCTTCCCTGTTCCGCCAAAAGCCGAACAAAGTGCCATCGTCGAGCATATTGCAACCGAAACCAAAAAGCTCGACGCCCTGCATTCCTCGACCGAGCGCACCATCGCCCTGCTCAAGGAGCGCCGTTCGGCGTTGATCGTCGCCGCGGTTACTGGCAATATCCAGGTGGAGGATGCAGCATGATAGTTACAAGCCTTAAGATTGCCAACCTTCGAGCCATTGAGACTGCAACATTCCATTTTAAACCAGGAATGAACCTCATCGTAGGTGTCAATGGCGTGGGTAAAACGAGTATTATAGATGCACTCAGCGTATGTTTATCCGCTGTCGTAAAACATTCGAACCGCCTACGCACGCGATCTGAATCTTTCACGAAAGATGATATTAGAATTGGAACAGATGTTCTCAGCGTAGAATGCGGTATTGAGATACATGGTGGGAAGTTCGAGTACTTGGTTCATAAGCCCCGTGAGACCAGTGTAGCACAGTCCAAGAAGACCGGGATGCCTCGCGAGCAGGTCCATGATACGCCTAAAAAGGCGAAATTCTTGGGTAATGCTCCGCAGAGCTCAACTGGAGACGAAGTCGATGGCCGTCCTCTTGCAGTATTATTCTCGACGCGTAGGGCACTACCATCGGAACGTACTCCTTCCAAAACGGTCGCTGCGGGTGGTGTCACCGCAGCCTGCGCCGATGCCTTTGCTAATAGAGAACTGCGACTTGGCGAATTTTCAGCTTGGATGCGTGTACAGGACGCTATTAAAACTGAACGCTCTCAGGCTAAACGAGTGCTAAAGGCCCTTGAAGATGCTGTACAACGCTTTCTTCCTGGCTATTCAAATCTTCATATTAGCAACAAAGAAAATGGATTCAATTTGCTGATTAATCGAGGACAAACGGAAATCAATGTTCGCCAACTCTCGGATGGTGAACGAGGAGTGTTGGCGTTGGTCCTGGACCTGACACGTCGACTGGCCAATGCAAATCCCGCCATGGATAGCCCAACAGAAGATGCCGAAGCCGTTGTTCTGATCGACGAGATCGATCTTCACCTCCATCCCAAGTGGCAGCGGCAGATCACAAGGAACCTCATCGCAGCGTTTCCCAAGTGTCAATTCATAGCAACGACGCACTCGCCACAGGTGATTGGCGAGGTGGAAAACGAGAGGATCCAGATCATTGCGGATGGACAGGTGAACTCGCCTGGCCATTCATTCGGTGTGGACTCCAGCCGGGTGCTGGAGGAGATCATGGACGCCCGGCCAAGAGCGAGGGAGGTGCATGAGCTATTGACGAAACTGTCTCGGGCGAGTTCGATGAAGAACTTCAAGCAGGCACGAAATTTTCTCGACAAATTGGCGGCTCAAGTTGGTGAGGATGACCCCGAGGTGACGCGAGCCCGGACCCTTCTCGAATTCCTGGAGGACGACGAGTGAGGGCGATCACCAAGGGAGCCGAGCCGCGCAGTTTGATGGAGCATCGCGCCGGAGCGCACTGTGACTACGACAATTACCAAGACAAAGAGGAATTGCGCCAAGCCCTGGTCGCCGAACAGCGCGGGCTGTGTTGCTACTGCATGGGGAGGATTCGGAGAGACCGCAACGGGATGAAGATTGAGCACTGGCGGTGCCGGTCGGCCAATGGGGACCAGGAACTCGTGTATCGCAACCTGCTCGGCGCGTGCCTCGGTGGCCAGGGGCAAGCGGGATCCAAACAGCATTGCGATACGTGCAAGGAAGATCGGGACCTCAAGTGGAATCCCTCCGATCCAGCGCACCGAATCGAGGATCGTTTGGAGTATGAACTCGATGGTACGATTCGGGCACTGGACGACGAGTTCAATACTCAATTGAACGAGGTCCTGAACCTGAACATGGCCTGGCTCAAAAACAACAGGAAAGGCGTCTTGACGGCGGTTTTGGATTGGTGGCGTATGTGCCGCCGACCGGTATCACCGGCCCGCATAGAGCGGGAAATTCAGAAGCGAACCGACGGGGCAACAGGGTTGCCGCCGTACTGCCAAGTGGCAGTGTGGTGGCTGAGAATGAAACTGGCGGGGATGGTGTGATGAGCCGCCAAGCAATCTCCGCAAGCAGTTTGACTGCGAATTTTGTTTGTAGGGAAAGAAATCCATGAACCGCGTACCGGTCAAACCTGAGCTTATCCAATGGGCGCTGGATCGCAGTGGGAAATACCCGGATATGCTCGCCAAAAAGCTGCCCAAGATAGAGGAATGGCTGGCGGGTGAGCTGTCTCCAACACTCAAGCAGCTTGAAACCTTTGCCAAGGCCACATACACCCCCATCGGTTTCCTATTTCTTCCGGAACCTCCAGATGAGCAGGTGCCGATCCCTGATTTTCGCACCATGGCGGCGGAGTACTTTGACCGGCCAAGTCCCGATCTTCTGGATACTATCTACATCTGCCAGCAACGCCAGGAGTGGTATCGCGACTTCGAACGTTCCATGGGAGGAGATCCTTTGCCCTTTGTAGGATCTGCCCAACTGACAGACGATGTTATTCAAACCGCAGCCTTCATGCGGAAGGCGCTTGGGTTCAATATCGAAGAACGAAAAAAAATGCGAACCTGGGCTGATGCTCTTCGACGTTTTATTGAGCAAGCAGATCTGCTCGGTATACTGGTAATGGTGAGTGGTGTAGTGGGCAGCAACAATCGACGCAAACTCGATCCACACGAGTTCCGTGGGTTTGCCCTGTCCGACAAGCTCGCCCCGCTTGTGTTTATCAACGGCGCGGATACCAAATCAGCGCAGATGTTCACCCTGGCTCACGAGATAGCCCACGTCTGGATAGGGGAGACTGCTATTTCCGATGCAGAGGCGGTGCGGACCTCCAACAACCGCGTCGAACGCTGGTGCAACCAGGTGGCAGCCGAACTTTTGGTGCCGTTAGATGCAATCATCAGCGCGTACAACGGAGATAGTTATCTCAGCGATGAGATGGACAGGCTGGCCAGGCAGTTCAAAGTGAGCACGCTGGTGATTCTCCGCCGAATCCATGACGCGGGTGGTTTGACGAGAGATGAACTATGGGATGCATATAACAGCGAACTCGAACGCCTTCTGTCCATACCCAAGGGCAGCGGAGGCAATTTTTATCTCACCCAGGCTGCGCGCGTGAGCAAACGTTTTGCCCGGGCGCTTATAATCAGCACACTTGAGGGTCAGACACTTCACCGAGATGCTTTTCGCATGCTTGGCTTTTCGAAGCATTCCACGTTCCTCGAACTAGGATATAGCTTAGGGGTGATGTGATGGCGTATTTGCTTGATGCCAACGTATTCATTCAGGCCAAGAACCTCCACTACGGACTTGATTTCTGTCCCGCATTCTGGGCTTGGCTGGTGGCCAATAATCAGGTTGAAAACGTCTTCAGTATCGAGAAGGTCGCTGATGAGATACATGCTGGCAATGACGAGCTTTCCAGTTGGGTGAAGGAGCGAGATCCGGGCTTTTTTCTCAAACCAGATCAGGCGATGCTTCCTGCTCTTGGCAAGGTGAGCACCTGGGCCGCAACCCAGGGATATGATCAGGCTGCAGTGAGCACTTTTTTACAAGTCGCGGATTACTACCTTGTCGTCCATGCTCTTGCGCACGACCATACCATCGTGACGCACGAGGTAGCTGCATCAACTACAAAAAGAATCAAAATACCAAACGCTTGCATCGGCCTGGGGATTAAATGCATGACGCCCTTCGAGATGCTCCGACGAGAACGAGCGCGATTCGTTCTTGGAGAGGCATCATGAAACATACGAACGAAGCCGCATTTGAAACCGTCATCGAGGCCCACCTTCTCGGTAATGGTTATGTCTCTGTGGACAGCGATGACTTTGACCGGGAGAGCGCCATTTTTCCGGATATGGTGCTGAATTTCATTCACGAAACTCAACCCAGGGAGTGGGCAAAGCTGGAGGCGCTTCACGGCGATGAGACCGGCGAGCAGATCATATCGGATTTGTGTAAATGGATGGATGTCAATGGGTCGCTGGCAACATTGCGACACGGCTTCAAATGCTACGGACGACGGCTGCACGTTGCGTTTTTTAGGGCGGCCCACGAGCTGAACCCAGAATTGGAGACACGCTATGCCGCCAATCGACTCGGAATCACTCGCCAACTCCACTTCTCCACGCGCTCTGAGCAGTCTCTCGATATTACCTTGAGCTTGAACGGCATTCCCATCGCCACCATGGAACTCAAGAACCCCCTGACCGGTCAGACTATAGAGAACGCTCGCAGACAATACATGCAGGATCGCGATCCTCGCGAACCTGTTTTTGAGTTCAAACGACGCACACTTGTGCATTTTGCCGTAGACACCGAGGCGGTGCTCATGACAACACGGCTGGCGGGTTCAGCCACATATTTTCTGCCTTTTGATAAAGGTTTCAACGGCGGTGCAGGCAATCCACCGGATCCCGACGGTCGCACTTATCGAACCGCCTATCTGTGGGAGGAGGCACTTCAGCGCGACAGCCTGCTCGACCTTCTGGCGCGTTTTATTCATATCCAGGTGGATGAGAAGCGCGACGACAACGGTCGAAAGGTGAAGCGGGAGACAATGATATTCCCGCGATATCACCAGCTCGAAGCTGTGCGATTTTTAGTGAATGCGGCCAGAAATGAGGGTGTGGGACATAACTACCTGGTTGAACATTCGGCCGGCAGCGGAAAGAGCAACACCATTGCCTGGTTGGCGCATCGGTTGGCGTCATTGCACAATCAGGAAAACCAACGTATTTTCGATAGCGTAATCGTCGTTACCGATCGCGTAGTGCTCGATCAACAGTTACAAGACACGATCTACCAGTTTGAGCACAAACGCGGCGTGGTGCTGAAAATCGATGAACGATCCCGCCAACTCGCTGAAGCGCTTGAAAATGCCGTACCGGTAATCATCACAACATTGCAGAAGTTCCCTTTTGTTTCGCGCCAACTCCTCAAAATGGCTGAGGAACGGGGAGAAACCGGTACAGGCATATTACCTACTCGCCGCTGCGCCGTAATCATCGACGAAGCTCACAGTTCCCAAGGGGGCGAGACCGCTACGGAACTCAAAAGTGTGCTCGGTGGTGAGGAACTGAAGGAAAAAGCGAAAAAGCGCGCGGAGGAAGAGGGCCAAAGCAACATGAGTGAGCTTTTTCGCAGCATGGCCAAGCGCGGCCGGCAGGCCAACTTAAGCTTTTTTGCATTCACTGCCACACCTAAGCATAAAACCTTCGCGGTGTTCGGCCTTGAGGGCAAACCATCCCATCGATACACCATGCGTCAGGCCATTGACGAGGGCTTTATCCTTGATGTTCTTAAACATTATACAACATATGCAACATACTTTCGAATGCTTAAGGCGACCGACGACGATCCCAACGTTGAACGAAAAAAAGCCGCGCGGGCACTGGCGCGTTTCTTGAGGCTGCACCCCCACAATATCGCCCAGAAGACCGAGGTGATGGTGGAGCATTTCCAGACTGTCACCCGACACAAAATTGGTGACCGCGCCAAGGCAATGGTGGTCACCGGTTCACGGCTTGAAGCTGTCCGATATAAGCAGAGCTTTGACCGATATATCAAGGAGAAAGGATACGCCATCAAGTCCCTCGTGGCCTTCTCGGGCACCGTTCAGGATGATAAAGTGGCTGATGTAGCCTACACAGAGGAGGGTATGAACGGGGGCATTCGCATGAAGGAGCTGCCCGAGAAATTTGCAACGCCCGAATACCAGGTGCTTTTAGTCGCTGAAAAGTACCAGACCGGATTTGATCAGCCGCTTTTGCACACAATGTATGTGGATAAACGTCTTGCGGGAATCCAGGCAGTACAGGCCCTTTCGCGTCTTAACCGGACCCATCCGCTTAAAGAGGACACTTTTGTTCTCGACTTTGTCAACGACCGTGAAGAAATACGCGAGGCCTTCAAGACTTACTACGAAGGCGCCGAGATGGGAGACGAGGTCGACCCGGCGCGCATGTACCAGATTCAAGGCGAGCTTGATTCGTCGGGAGTTTACCTGCCGGAGGAAGTCGAACGGTTTTGTTCGATCTATTTCAAACCAAAGCAGCGCCAGAGTGCCGCCGACCATCAGGCCATGAATGCGTCGCTTGATCCCGCAGTTTCCCGATTTGCGGCGAGACAAAACGATGACGAAAATGAAGCTGAACTCTGGCGTGGAAAGATGCAGGCATTTCGCAATCTGTACGGATTCTTAAGTCAGGTTATCCCATACCAGGATTCGGATCTGGAACGCCTCTATATTTTTCTTAGACATCTCTCGCCTAAATTACCAAGACACCGTAGCGGACCTGCATATCAGTTCGACGATGAAGTGCGTCTTGAATACTATCGCCTTCAGAAGATCAGCGAAGGATCCATCTCGCTCAGAGACGGCAATGCACGACCTCTCGACGGCCCTACCGAAGTCGGCAGCGGCCAGAACAGAGAGGAAGCGATTCCATTGTCCCAGCTTATTGATGTGGTCAACGAACGATTCGGTACCGATTTCAACCAGGCTGACCAGCTTTTCTTCGATCAAATTGTCGAAGCGGCCATGGCTGATGACGGGTTACAGCAAGCAGCGGCAGTAAATCCAGAAGACAAATTTGAGCTGGTGTTCAAAAGCCTGATCGAAAACCTTTTTGTTGAGCGTATGGACCAGAATGAAGAAATCTTCATTCGTTTCATGAACGACCCGACCTTTCAGAAGGTAGTAACAACCTTGATGGCATCTGAGGCTTACCGCAAGCTGCGCGTCGATACCGAAACACCTGAGGCGCAACGATCCAAGGACCGATCTAAACCTGTGATCCGAATTGTCGAACCATATTCAAAGGACCGCTACGTTAACTGTGTGCCGCTTGTCCCACTCAAGGCCGCAGCAGGAGGCTTCAGTGAGCCACAGCATGTCGAAGAAGGTGAGTTCGACTGGGTTGAAGTTGACACCAGACATCGTCTGCGTCCGGGCATGTTTGTCGCCCAGGTCGTCGGCAAGTCAATGGAGCCTATCATACCGGATGGCTCCTATTGTCTTTTCTCAGCGCCGGTGACAGGTACCCGCCAAGGAAAGACCGTTCTCGTCCAACTCCGTGATGCCATCGATCCGGAAACTGATGAACGCTATACCGTAAAACGCTATGAGAGCGAAAAAATTCGAGATGGTGACACCTGGCGCCATGTCAGGATCTTGTTAAAGCCCATTAATCCCGATTTTCAACCTATTATTTTAACGGGTGACATTGACGGTCAACTTAAGATAGTGGCTGAACTTGTGGATGTTCTTGGTTATGACTGCAAAGAGCAACACCCGCGAATGAGGACTGAGTAATGGCAGCAGGTGAACAGGCTTTTCCCGCACTCGTGAAAGAAATCCGAAGACAGTTGGCCTTGAGTCAGGAAGATCTGGCCCGTGAACTCGGAGTCAGCTTTGCCACAATCAACCGCTGGGAAAACGGCAAAGCCAAACCGTCGAAGCTGGGTAAAGCGCAGTTTGATAGGTTTTTTACCCGAAGGATTCAAGAAGGAAAGCTGAAGGATTCCGAAGGAGGGCCTTGAATATTGAAAAGATTCGCACAGACTTGGGTTATGATATCACCGCATTTGATATGGCAGGGGGAATCGAACCCAGGTCCATTCTCTGTTTGGAGAAAAACATTTCCCGCAGCGGGACGCGGAGAACGGTGACCGGAAGCTCGTAATGCATTGTAAATAAATATTTTTGATGTGTCGGCGTGAAGGCCGAGGATGTCTTTCGGCACGTATATCGGGCCTACCCGACAGTACCATCTCCTTTCTACGCAACGGCCATATGAGGTAAAACAATGAATGAACGACGTTATTTACTGAAAATCAGGTTGCTTGATATTATGAATTCTGCAAAGCGCTGAAAGACCCTACCCACGAGGAGCATGAGAGCTTTGTGGAGTGGTCCGGCGGAGACTATGACAGCGAAAAGTTTGAAATTTGAAGGGGGAAGTTTGAAATGAAATCGGATTTGCCGGAGAGAACCTTTGAGTTTGCTAAACGGGTTGTATTACTTTGCAAGGTCCTGGATGCATCGCCTGGAGTTAATCGAACACTCGCAAACCAGCTATTACGTTCAGGAACTTCCGTCGGTGCGAATGTTGAAGAAGGCCAAGCTTCTCAAAGTGAGGCAGATTTCATTTCAAAGTACAGTATTGCCTGCAAAGAGGCACGAGAAACTCACTATTGGATTCGGCTTCTCATCGCTACTGAAATACTTCCTGAAAACAGATTGACCGATTTAGCAGATGAATGTAGCCAGGTCATCGCTATACTTACCTCCATTATCAAGAAACTGAAATCCAAACATGGGGGAAAAGTATGAATGATAAAAAACTTCAAACTTCAAACTTCGCCCCTCAAACTTTGCATTTCCGCAACAGCACGGCTGAGTTTCTGATCTTTACCGGGCAAAGCGGAGAACAGAGTATCGAGGCTCGGTACGAGGATGAAACCATCTGGCTGTCTCAAAAGCTGATGGCACAACTCTTCGATGTAGATGTGCGTACCGTTAATGAGCACCTGAAGAACATCTTTAAGAGCGGTGAGTTACAGGAAGAATCAGTTATCCGGAAATTCCGGATAACTGCTGTCGACGGCAAAAACTACAACACGAATTTCTATAACCTGGACGCCATCATCTCCGTGGGATACCGGGTCAATTCCGTGCGGGCTACCCAGTTCCGTCAGTGGGCGACCCAGGTCTTGCGGGAGTTTGCTATCAAGGGCTATGTGCTGGACAAAAAGCGCATGGAAAACGGGACGTTTCTCGGTGAGGATTACTTTGAACGCCTGTTGGAAGAGATCCGGGAGATCCGCCTCAGTGAGCGTCGCTTCTACCAGAAAATCACCGACATTTACGCCACCAGCGTCGATTACAACAAGGATGCTCCGACCACCAAGTCTTTCTTTGCCAAAGTTCAGAACAAGCTGCATTTCGCCATCCACGGCAATACAGCAGCCGAGTTGATCATGCGACGGGCGGACAGCACCAAAACCAACATGGGACTCACCTCATGGGAAAAGGCTCCTGATGGCAAGATTGTGAAAACCGATGTATTCATTGCCAAAAACTATCTGGGCAAGGATGAACTGGAGTCACTGGGACGCATCGTCAACGCCTATCTGGATCTGGCCGAAGAGCGCGCAAGGCGGAAAATCCCCATGACCATGGAAGACTGGGCCAAGCGTCTGGATATGTTTCTGGAGTTTGACGACCGTGAGATTCTTCAGGACAGCGGCAAAGTGACCGCCAAGCTGGCCAAGACCCATGCCGAGGATGAATTTGAAAAGTATCGCATTGTGCAGGACCGCCTTTTTGAGAGCGACTTTGACCGGGTAATCAAGCAGCTGGAAGATAAAGATGAAGACTCTGAATAGAGGCTTTCAGACTTGGGTTATGATATCACCGCGTTTGATATGCAAACGGGAATCGAACCCGCGTCCGTTCTCTGTTTGGGGAAAATGAGGAGAAAAAAATTTCCCGCAAAGGGACGCGGAGAATGGTGCATCGTGGAGTAACATCTCAATAAGTTCCGGTAGTACTTAACAAAACCCTGGACAAACCCATCTTTATGAGCTATACAAACAATGTCACTAGTGTCCGGTTAAGAACTGAACAAATTCAACTGGATATGACCGGTAGTAATTTTTTTTTTGTAATAGTTTTCTGTGAATGCCCATGAAATAAGGGTTTTCTCAAAAAGAGTAATACTTAAAATCTGTAAAATTGTGTAGAGGCTCTGTTCAAGCTTCAAGCGCTTCTTCATGAT
>JABZFO010000190.1 GCA_014237405.1 Desulfosarcina sp.
TTTCACCGCCCGCTTCGCTCAAGACGCAGAGGACGCAGAGTTTAAAGCTTTTTCCTTTGCCGTTGAGAGGACGGCAAAGGAAAATCAATCAGCGTTTATATTGTTACAACTAAATGTTTTTATATCCAATTATCCTTTCCCGCAGGGATGAATTCTTTATTGCTTTCCGCCCTCTCAGCGGAAAGCAATTACAAAATGATGCTTTGCGTGCTTTGCGGCTCTGCGGTGAATATAAAACATTATACGTAATCGTATTTGAGAATATATGTACTAAGCGGATAGAATGCGGAATACCGCGACATCTTGAAGATTGGGATGTTCCAGATCAGGCACGCTGCGGGCCTTGTAAGTGATGAGGGGACGGATACCGGCAGATGGGGAAAACGCCCTCCCCGGATCGGCGGAAATCACGGATACTCCTTGAGATACCAACTGTCTCAGCCAGTTCATACCATGTCCGGCCAGCCGTGAATCATACCAGATGTCACCCGCCAGAACGACCGCCCATCCCGGGTTTTCCGTGTAGATCAGATCCGATGCATCGGTTTCAATGGACACATGATTGGCGTTCCCGTTTATTCTGACGGCCTGGAGAGCCACCGGATCGATGTCCGATGCCGTTACGCAGCGGGCACCCGATTTGGCGGCGGCAATGGCCGCGATGCCGCACCCGGCACCGAAATCAAGGATATGCTTGCCGCGGACCAGTTGGGGATTGTCCAGGATATATCGGGCCAGGGCCTGGCCGCCGCTCCAGGCAAATGCCCAATAGGGACGGGCGATCTCTTTCGCCTCGGGGGTATCCTCAAACGCCTGCCAAAGCGGGGACGTCTGCTTAAGAAGGTTGAGGCAAATTTCAGGCACCAGCACTGTGGAAACCACACTGGTGTTGTCGAGAATCAATCGCCTTTCAGCCGTGATTGAGCCATGGGAATCAAGGGTCGACATCAGTGTTTCTGATCTGAGAAGTCCCGAGCGTTGACACGGCACATTTTCCTCAGCCGGCTATACAGCATAAACGATTCTTATATTTTTCTACAACGCCACCTTGTAAACATACCACTTGTTTTGCAAGCTTGGATAGGTTCCAGCGAGAAAATTTCGGATATCATTTTTAAAAGAACTGAATAGAGAAGCTTTGCAAGAATATTGGCCAAAGTTGGGATCAAAGAAAACACTGCGAGAGGAAAACCGCGCGAACGCCATGGTGTGGCCCCCCGCCCCATAAATGGTCAACACATAGACACCCTTTGATGATGTAAGGTTACAGTTCCCCCCGGCTCCGTTGGCATAACGCCTGCCCACCATGTTCATCCGGTCAAAGTAGCCCATGTGCCATTGGTCCACCCTTCCGGTAAAATCCCCGCCTGCCGCATCGACAGCTGCCTGTTCTTTCGACCGGACCACATGCATGGCCCCGGCAGCAAGCAGGCTGACACCGATAGGGCTGGTCAGCATCTTTCTGGCCTTGACCGTATTTTTAGCCCAGTGGCAGGAAGTTGTCATACATATACCGTGGACGGCTGTAGATCCAAGCTTTCCTTTAACATTGTTCGTATAACGCCAATCTCTTGTCAGGCTCATGATTCCCTCCAAATATCAAAATTTTAACGCTAATTCTTTCAAGCATGGAAAGCTTGAATAGCTGTTGCGGTGGGCAGTGCCCACCCTACAAGATCTTTGAAACCACAAGGGATCGTCGATAGTAGGGTGGGCACTGCCCACCATGAACCGGCCGAAATAATAACCAAGCCCGGAAATACCGTTTGAAAGGATCTCATTCCCTTCGTAACCGTTCACCGGTTCAAAGGTTCAGGGTTCAAAGGTTCGCCGAAACCTCAGCCAAAGTGACCATTAACGGTAAACGAGGATCCGGTGAACGGTTACTTCCCTTCTATACGATTTCGTAGGCAATCCCCTCCCCATCCATGGAGACCTTTATCTCCTTTATCTGTTCGCCCTGGGCCTGCCGGCTCAACAGTTCGCGGGACATCTCCGGCAATAGCGTGTTGGTCATGATGTTGTCTGCATTGCGGGCACCGGAATCCACATCGGTGCAGCGCGCGGCAATGGCATCCACGATGTCATCGCCATATATAAAGTCGATGTTCCGGTTTTCCTTCATGCGCTTGACAATGCGGTTGAGCTTGAGCCGAATGATCAGCTTCATGTTATCATCGGTGATGGGGAAGTAAGTAACCACCTTCAGCCGTCCGAGAAAGGCCGGCTTGAAGTGCTTGAGCAGTTCGGGTTTGACCATCTCGGCCAGCCCCGCGGGATCGGGCATGGTCTCTTCATCCTGGCACAGTTTCATGATCAAATCAGTGCCCAGGTTGGAGGTGAGGACAATTAGCGTATTCTTAAAATCGATCCGCCGCCCTTCCCCGTCTTCCATGATGCCTTTGTCAAACACCTGGTAAAACAGTTCCATTACATCGCTGTGGGCCTTCTCCACCTCGTCCAGCAGCAATACGCTGTATGGTTTTCGCCGAACCGCCTCGGTGAGTACACCGCCCTCTCCGTAGCCCACGTATCCGGGAGGTGATCCTTTCAGGCTTGAGACGGTGTGAGCCTCCTGGTACTCGCTCATATTGATGCTGATCATGTTCTGTTCACCGCCGTAAAGCAGTTCCGAAAGGGCCAGGGCGGTTTCGGTTTTACCCACCCCGCTGGGCCCCACCAGCATGAATACCCCGGTGGGTTTGGAGGGGTCTTCGATGCCGGCATGGGCGGTCTGGATCACCTGTTCGATGGCCCCGAGGCCGTGGTCCTGACCGATGATTCGTTCCTTGAGGCGCGTCCTGAGATTCAATACCGTATCGATCTCGTCGGTGAGCATCCGGCCGGTGGGAATACCGGTCCATCCGGAAACAACGGCGGACACGGTCTCCGCATCCACGGTAATCTGGACCAGCGGCTCGCCGGCCTGGCGCACTTCCAGTTCAGCTTCCAGTTCCTTAAGCACCTCCTGTTTGGCAGCAAGGTCATCCTTTGCCTCTTCGCCTTTTTCATGAAGATCCTGGACCTCCTGGTAGAGATCCCTGACCTTGCCGGCCACTTCCATCTCGCTTTCCCACTTATTGGTGAGCTGGTTCAACCGTTCCTGGGTCTCCTCCCGTTCGGTGTTGAGGAGAGCCAGCCGTTCGCCGTGATCCTTTCCGATGGCCGTCTCCCTCTCCAGTCGTTTACTTTCACGGTCGATATCCCCTATTATCCGCTGTGCCTCCTCCACTGCCGGCGGGCTGGTGGTCAATCCAATGGCCACCCTGGCGCAGGCCGTATCCAGCACACTGACCGCCTTGTCGGGAAGCTGCCGGCCGGAGATATAGCGGTTAGACAGGACCACTGTGTCCAACAGGGCCTCGTCGGTAATCATCACATTGTGGTGTTTTTCAAGGAACGGCCCGACGGCGCGCATCATCACCAGGGCCTTTTCCTCGTCCGGTTCCTCGATTTTGACTACCTGAAACCGCCGTGCCATGGCGGCATCTTTTTCAAAATACTTCTTGTATTCCGCCCAGGTGGTGGCGGCGATGGTGCGCAGTTCCCCACGTGCCAGGGCCGGTTTGAGCAGGTTGGCCGCGTCTCCGGATCCGGCCTGGCCGCCGGCACCGATCAGGGTATGGGCCTCGTCGATAAACAGAATAATAGGCACAGGAGAGGCTTTCACCTCGTTGATGACACCCTTGAGGCGGTTTTCGAACTCCCCCTTGATACCGGCACCGGCCTGCAACAACCCCAGGTCGAGGGTATGCAGGGCCACGTTCTGCAAAATGGGCGGCACATCACCTTCTGCTATGCGAAGGGCAAAGCCCTCCACAACAGCCGTTTTGCCCACACCGGCTTCACCGGTAAGAATGGGGTTGTTCTGGCGCCTGCGGATGAGAATATCCACCATCTGGCGGATTTCAAAATCCCGCCCAAGAACCGGATCGATTTCGCCGTTTTTGGCCCGCTGGGTCAAATTGATGGTGAACTGGTCAAGTGCTTTGGTACCCGCCGGCCCTGCAGGCATGCCCGGTGCAGCGGCAGTTGCACCTGCTGCCGCTGTCGGTCCCACGTCTTCACCAGACCCTGATGTGATGTCCGGCAGACTCTCTTTCAGTGTTTCCACAGAAATCTTTTTAAGGGTGTCTGAGCTAGACAGGAGTATCTGCGACAGATCATCGCTGTCCAGAACGGATAAAAGGATATGGCCGGATCGCACAGCGGATGCCTGGTATTCCACGGACGCGGTCATCCAGGCCTCCTGGATCATCCTGGCAATTCGAGGCGACAGGGCCGGTGTGCGGGCATTGCCGGTTTTAAAATTCTCGATGGAACGCGTCAGATCCGCCACCAGGTGGGCTTCATTGATCTCAAAATGTTTAAGAATTTTTAATACGTCGGTATCCGACAGGTCAATGAGCTTAATGAAAAAATGTTCAATATCCACCTCGTAGTGGGTCTGAGAAAGGCAAAGCCCCGCTGCGGATTCAAGTGCCTTTCGGCAGGTTTCATTGAGCTTTCCGATCAGTGATTTGAGATTGGATACGGCCATGGTTCTCTCCTTTGTTGGCTGTTGAGCTGTTGAGCTGATAAGCTGTTGAGCTGTTGAGCTGATAAGCTGTTGAGCTGTTGAGCTGATAAGCTGTTGAGCTGTTGAGCTGATAAGCTGTTGAGCTGTTGAGCTGATAAGCTGATAAGCTGTTGAGCTGATAAGCTGTTGAGCTGATAAGCTGTTGAGCTGTTGAGCTGTTGAGCTGTTGAGCTGTTGAGCTGTTGAGCTGATAAGCTGTTGAGTTGATAAGCTGATAAGCTGTTGAGCTGTTGAGCTGATAAGCTGTTGAGCTGTTGAGCTGATAAGCTGTTGAGTTGATAAGCTGATAAGCTGTTGAGTTGATAAGCTGATAAGCTGTTGAGATGTTCAGATTTGCGCTTATTAGCTTAACCGCTTAAAGGCTCATCAGCGGCTTTTCTTCATTGACTTTATTAGTGAATTCAACATTTTAGTGATCTCCAGGGAATTGTCCTGTATTTTCGCCAATTCGGTTTCTTCAATCCATTCCAATCTGGAGAACAGTATTAACAAAGTGACGACTTCGAATAATGATCCACGTGCGATGTAAAGATACTGGATGAATTCTTTTGTGGTTTGGCGGCCTTTGCCTTCGGCGATGTTCAGCGCAACCGAAGCGCTGGCAGATTCAAGCTGTTCGATCAGTCGATAATGCTTTCTGGGGGCTTCAATCTTATCGATCAGTCGAATCACAGCTTCTGAGAATAAAACCGCTTTTTGCCATACCTTCAGTTCCTGAAAACTAAAATGCGTTTTCTCAGCAACACTCATAAATCCATTGCTTTTTTTTATACGCTCATTAACTTAAAAGCTCACCAACTCAACAGCTATTAAAACTTCAACAGTTTTAAATCATACTCCTGAAAAGTGAAGAAAATATCTTTTTCATACACATGCCCAGGTGAAGATACCCAGGTGGTCCACCCGAGCAGGGGCGTATCGGCACCTGATGCGCCCAGTTGACAGAGAGGAACCTCCTCTTTTTTGAGGTATACTCGAATTTCAAACTCGAACTCGATACCGACCATGTATCGGGTCAGTGAAAATATGGGAACGAGCAAATCGCCGATGGGCATCAACCGGGAAAATTTCTCCCGTCCAACCGGCCCGACGTGGACCCGGAATTTGGTCTGACTCTCCCATACCTGGCTACCGCATATGGCATCATCTCCGAGTGTGGCATTGGCGGCACCCAGTTGGGTCTGATCATCCGGGTCCAGATCAACGATGCGTTCGATGTACTGTTCCACCCGAACCGTTTCATCTGCAAAATAGGCGGCGGCCGCTTCTATGGCAACGGCGGACGCCACCGGCCGGGACAGGAGCCCGCTGTAAAAGGCCAGGGATTCTTCGGGCAGTCCGATCATCTCCGTCAGCCCCGATGTTCCAAGGCCGCTTAGGCTCAACACATATCGGGACAACCGGTCCCTGGCTCCAAACCGGTAGTTTTCCGGAAAACGGTGTTTTTTCCATATCAGGTAATACAACGTGATCAGGCGATGGTGAAACAGGTCCAGGAACGCAGCCAGTGTGTGATCCTTTTTCCGCGCCCGATCCAGAATCAACTGGGTGTACCATTGGGGCAGTTCACCGGAAGGTCCGGTCAATCCTAAAAAAGCCACCTCCATCATCGGCGGAGATTCGGGTCCATCTCTCCTTAAATCGGAAATGTCACTGGCAGGAAAAGCGAATCCTTTTTTAACCGTAAATCGGACAGGCTCTTCCATCGGAACCAGGGCTTCTCCCAGATTCTTACCATTTGGTGCAAAGCGTTCCAGCAGATGAACGGCCCGAAAAAAGGAGAACTCGTAAAACCTGTCGAACAGCTGTTCGCTTAAAGCAGGATCTGGTTTCCGCTTCTTGGCGGCCATATCTTAACACTTTCCTCTCGCTGGAGGGTTCTCACCTCAAGCTGAGAAAACGAATTCACGGAAACATACTGTGAGAGAAATCGTTCCAGCACACTGGCAAACAGAAAAAGACCGGTTCCCACATATTTATCTTCATCAAAGGTTATCGTGACCTGAACACCCCGGCAAAAGGTTCGCCTGATGCGTTTGGTGATGTGCCGCGTGTCAACGGAAACGATCCCGTTGATCTGCTGCTGTGTAGAAAGGGAATTATCAAAGTCATACAGTCTGAGGATCTCCTTGAGTGCCTGTTCACCGCCTTCGACCAATGACATGTAGTTGAGTGAAAGGTGGGATATAAGCCGCCACTGCAGCGCGCCACCCATGAATGGTCGTCGCGTCGCCGTCGGCTTGTTCACACAGGTGACTTTGGAAACCGGAGCCGCCGTCTCCAAATTGAAGTCTCCACGCCGGTCACCGAATGGCAGCCGTGAAGGCAGATCGCGATTGGTGCAGGTGACTCGAATGGTGAGGATATCCTCACCCGGGTGGGATGGCGTCAGCTTCAAATCGGAAAATGAGAGAAAAACATCCGTCCCCCGGTCGCCTTTCCTCTGGGACGCCCTTCGTTGGACGTGCCAGAACACCTGCTCCTCATCAATCGATTCGGCTCCCAGATGGTGTCGGATGGAGTAAAATGGTTTGTATTCCATCTGAACGCTTGAAGAGCCGGAAAGGGATGCGGTGACCTGATCCACCCGGTATACTTCAGTGGCCTCCTGTCGCCGCACGTCCGGTATAACCGGGTACTCGTTTTTTCTGTGTTCTATACGAATGGGTTCTGCGATTCGCTGATACAGGTTGATGACCGGGGCGGCATTCAATTGGAAGGTGTCGGCATTGACCACCAGCCCCTCTTTGACGGCACGATTCAGATAGATGCGCAACACCAGGATATCGGAAGTCTGCCTGCTTTTCAGCCGGTCAAGGCCTCCAACATTGAAAAACAGAAATTTTTCAGGAAAACAGAAATATTCGAAAAGCAGAAGGTATCCGGGAAAGGAGCGTCTGGAATAGGGCAGCATCACTTCTTCCGCGCCGAATCCTACCGGCTGGATCTCCTTTGGGGAAAGTGAAAGCGTTGATCGGTTCCCCTCGTCATCTTTTACATCACACTCGATATGGCAAGCATGATTGAATAGCAGTTCGTAAAGATGAAATACATGCTGGTGGGGCCCATTGAGGAAGAACCGCAGGTGTTGCCAGTCGATTTGCGACATGCTCACCTTGTTAAAGCTTTTCATCTCAATTTCTATTGCCTGTACAGCCCCTTTTACCAATTTCTGAGGATCTCGAATCTGTGCCGATACAACCTCCAGCGGCAACATGTGAACCGCCTGGGTGGTTGAAAAGCGGCATGGCGAGCCTTTTACGGGCTTTGAGAAAAGCGCTGTCCCGGTATCGATCCGGTAACCGTTTTCCGGTATGTTCTGTTTAACCGGGTCGAACCGGACGATGGACATGGAGGGGATGGGTCGAATATAGTGAGGATAGACGATGTTGAGCAGGGATTCTGTAATTTCAGGAAAATCATCGTCTATTTTCTTGTGGAGCCGCCCGCTGATGAATGCAAACGCCTCGATCAACCGTTCAGTATGGGGATCATCGCATTTGTCCGCCTCGAGGAGCAACCGCCCTGCAATCTTAGGATATTTTTTGGCAAATTCCACCCCCATCTCGCGGATGAAGGTCAATTCACGTTCGTAGTAATTCAACAGCGCATCAACCATCGCATCTCCACGTCAAGCAATCGACACAGCCGACCTTAGTATCTTAATACTGAAATTTGTGTTTTTTATGTCAGAAAATAAAAGACAAATAGCAAATAAATCACAATGACTAAAATTCAAAATTCCAAACCTTAATATTGGAGAAATCAAAGTGACAATCAACTATTGGTTTTTGATCTTATTTGAGATTTGGATACTGTAATTTGGAATTTATTTGGAATTTGGTATTTGTATTTTGTTATTTAAGCTTTGATGATCTCATAAACAGTCTTGGGATCGTCATGCCGGACATGATCCGGCATCCAGAACATACTGAATTTAATGGATTCCGGCTTTCGCCGGAATGACAAGAAAACGGACAAATTGACTTTCTACGAATCCATCAAGCTATGGTGCTTACAATTTGTTGTTTCCGGTTTATCCGGGTTAGGGTTCACAAAGGTCATTTGTACGCCGAGCAGGTACATGCCAACTCATTTTGAAATGACGTACTCGGCCCGTTTTACATCGAAATAAGTGTCAAAGGCCACCGGTTCCGACAGTGGCTCCACAACGAGGATCCCGGTTATTTTGAAACTGAGCGCCCGCTCTCCCTTTGTCGCGGGTTCCACATGCACCTTCGCGTTCTTCAGCCGGGGCTCGAACTTCGAAATCGTCTGTTCGATCTCCTGCCGGATTTTTCTCAGGGCAAACGGATTTTTAGGATTTTCCGAAGAAAAATCCCTCAGTCCGTAAACGTAAACCGAGTTGTTGATCTCCCGGTACTCCGATGGAGGGATGAAAATGTGCTGCCGGGTGTTCAGCAGATGTTCCAGGTCCCGTACGACGGACGCACGTATCTCCCGCATCCCCATCAATCGATACTGGACAGGCTCTTGTGATTTTACGGGTTCGTGGTCCACGAGCCTGTCCAGTAAAGATATAACCAGGTTTTCCGTTTTCCGCTTCATTCAGCGCGTTTGATCATCCGCCTGTATTCAAGTGCAGATCCCAATGGGCTTCTACATTGCCCTTGGGCTTTCCGGTGGCGTGGTCAGTCTCCGTGTACGTCCACTTGATCTTTCCATATGCAAAGCTCACTTCTTCCATGGGCAGGGCTTCTCCACCCTGCGCGGATCCGCCGGGGCTGTATGAAGTGACCACTGCGTCTTCAAGTGTGTACTTCATATAGACATTTTTGTCTCCGCCCGCCCTGCACAATTCCATTAATACAGTAGGGATATGTTCTCCGTTGCTGCAATACAAAGCCAGTTTTGGGGAGGCTTTGTCCATAGACTTTACAATAGAAAAATCACTGTGGTCGCACCGTTCTGCCGTACGACTCCCGCCACTGCTCACCGATCCGGACCCCGATTGTGTGACTGCATGACTAAAGGAAAGGATCTCAACCCAATCCGCGTGTTTGTCATCCGTGCACTCACCGTCAATTCCTTCCATTTTCATAAATACGTCGAATGCCATGGTTCTTCCCTCCTACGTTTAGGGTTGGTGTTAATAAAAGGACGCCTCCTGCTTATGGAACTAAACAAGAGATGGCAGGCGATCGTCCGCCACGGGTTAAAATTTTCCGACCTGTGCGATTAGCTTTTAGCCATTAGCGGTTAGCTTTTGGATAAAACGGTTATAGAAACCTGTTTTGTAAAATAATAAGCTCTCTCCCATACTTTAAGTTTTCTAAAATCTCTCATTTCCACCCCTTTTTAATGCTAACGGCCACCCCTTTTTAATGCTAACGGCCAAACGCTAATAGCTAACTGCACAGCTCGAAATTTTCATTGCAACGATACAACTATTATCCCTTTGCCGGCGGCGGCAGTTCAGATACCAGGCGAAGAGAGACGGTCAACTCATCCAACTGATAATGGGGCCTCAGGAAGGCCACGGCTCGGTACGCTCCCGGCTTCCCGGGAATTTCACTCACATCCACCCGGGCCTCACGCAAAGGGTATTTGGCCTTGGCTTCCTGTCCGGCACTGTCGTCGGAAAGCACATAGTTGGTGATCCAACGGTTGAGAAAATCCTCCGCGTTCTTGCGGCTCATGAAGCTGCCGATCTTATCTCGCATCATGGATTTCAGGTAGTGGGCAAAACGGGAAACCGCCAGGATGTATTGCAGCTGTGAAGAGAGCCGTGCATTGGCATTGGCGAAGTCGGTATCGTAAACCTTGGCCTTGTTGGCGGTCTGGGTGCTGAAAAACGCTGCGTAATCGGTCCCCTTGCAGTGAACCAGGGGAATAAACCCCAGATCGGCCAGTTCCTTTTCCCGCCGGTCGGTAATGGCGATCTCGGCGGGGCATTTGAGAGCCACTTCACCTTCATCCGTCTTAAAGGTGTGGGTCGGCAGCCCTTCGACCAACCCTCCGCCTTCCACTCCACGGATAGCGGCACACCAACTGTATTTGGCAAAGGCGTCGGTGAGTCGTGAGCCCATGGCATAGGCGGCATTACCCCACAGATATTTGCTGTGGTCGGTGCCGTCCACGTTTTCTTCAAAGTTAAAAGACTCCGTGGGCACCGTTGCCTGGCCATAAGGCAGCCGCATGAGAATGTGGGGCAAGGTCAGTCCCACATATCGAGAATCTTCTGAATCACGAAAGGATTTCCATTTGGCATATTCCACACTCTGAAATATTTTTGCCATATCCCTTGGGTTGCCCAGTTCGGAAAATTCGTCCAGGTTGAACAGGTTGGCGGACGCTGCCGAGATAAACGGTGCATGGGCCGCCGCAGCCACGTGGGAAAGCTCTTCAAGCAGTGACATGTCCTGAGGGTGGTTGCTGAACTCGAAGTCTCCAATCAGCGCCCCGTAGGAAGCGCCGCCGAACATTCCGAACTCCTCTTCATAAATCTTTTTAAAAAGCGCAGACTGGTCGAACTCGCTTGCTTTTTCAAAATCCTTGAGCAAATCTTTTTTAGAGGCATTCATCACTCGTATCTTCAGCCGTTCCCCTGTTTCGCTCTGGTAGACCAGATAGCTCAAACCCCGCCACGACCCCTCCAGTTTCTGGAACTCTTCGGCGTGCATTACCTCGTTGAGTTGCCCCGATATCAATTTGTCAATCTGGGCAATTCGTGCATTGATCATGGCTTCCGTATCCTTGGATACGGTCATGGTTCCTTCCATGATCTGGCCGACAAATTCGCTTATAATATCCTTGGCCCTACCCTTCTGGTTCTCTTCCCTTGCCATCCGGCCTTCACTGATGATTTGGTCAAGAATGCTCAGCTCTTCCGTTACCGCTTCAGCCGCTGCGGCCTCGGGCTGTGATTGTTGTTCCTTCTCAGTCATAGCACCCTACCTCCATTATACGTTATGCGGATTAATCCTCTTTTTTCTCGGCGCCTGCCTCTTGACCCAGCTTTTCCAAGGAGTCGGTGTTGGCCAATACATCCTGAAGCAGTTCATCCAGTTTATCGTTTCCGTCCAGTTTGCCAAGCAGTTCACTGAGCCGCTTCCGTGTTTCAACAAGTTTTCTTACCGGTTCGATCTGTTGCGCCACCTTCTCGGGGTGGAAATCGTCCATATTTTTAAATCTCAATTCCACAGCCATCTTGCTGTCGTCATCGGTCAGTTTGTTGTCCACCTTGTAAGCCAGCCGTGGTTTTACTCCGGCCAGCACCTGGTTGAAATTGTCCCGATCAATCTCAATGAATTTGCGGTCCTTCATCTTGGGCAGCGGTTCGTCCGGTTTGCCGGAAAGATCTGCCAGTACACCAACTACAAAGGGAATTTCCTTCATTTCAATGGCATCACCGACCTCTACATCGTAAGTGATCTGAACTCGCGGTGACCGCACCCGATCCAGTGTGTGTTGCCGACTTTCAGCCATGGCCTTCCTCCTTTCGGGAAACCGGCATGGGCGATGGCCTAAGGCCAACCATTCCCTGCCTATTTATGGGTATTTATCTTCGTTCTTTTAAGATTGATGAACTCGTAAAAAGTCTTGGGATCGTCATGCCGGACATGATCCGGCATCCAGAACATACTGAATGTACTGGATAGCGCTAATGCTTCACTACGTGCCCGGCTTTCGCCGGAATGACAAGAAAACGGACAAATTGACTTTTTACGAATCCATCAAGATTGACGATACGAAAGCGCCTTTGTTAAATCGATAGTGCACATTTTTTTAAATAGCTCTTCCGCGCGATTAGCGTCGTCCCCGCCGGCCTCACTTTGAATCAAGCACTGATAAAGCGCACCGAGCACTTCAGCAATCCAAACCGGTGACTCCCAGCGATCGAGGCCGATCTCTTCAATTAATGTATTGAGCTCTTCTGCAATGGGTCTGGCTAAATCGGGCCGATTGGTTCGGAGGCACAATTTGGCCATGAGCAGCCGGTATCTGTTTCTCGCCCGGATGCTGGAAGCGCTGCAGGAGGCGGCAAAGAGGGTGTCCAGCGCTTTTTTAAGGCCATGATTCTTCTGTACGGTCAGTGCGCTGTTCCACACAGCGGTCTCCTGAGACTCGTTATCGGAGACTTTACCCAGAAGAACCTGTCCTTGAGCCGGTAGAGCGGAAACGGGTGTTTCTGAGGCGATATCACCTTCATCGAGTTCCCCGCCGGTATCTTCGATGCCGGCATTATCGGTATCGGCATCATCCTCAGGTTCCGGATCGGGTTCCAGTTCCCGCTTCTGCTTAAGGGTCTTTTTTACAAACCGTTCGTACTCTTCTATCGCCTGCTGCAGATCTGCCGTTCGGGGGGCATCCTTTCCAAACTTTTCATCAAGGAGATTGTCAAACCGGTTGAAGGCTTCTGTACATTCGACGACAAGATCGTTCAATTCAACGTAAAACGCCTTGGAAGATTTGACGACTGCAGACTCGAACTCTTCAACCGTGGGCTTGCCGTCTGCAATCATTTCTTCCCGGTCCTGCTTTTTTGCACTATCCAAAGAATCCGCATCCGATCCCACCTGGATAGAATCCTGCCATTTCACCCATGAATACCCGGGAGTTGTCGATGTATCGGTGAGGGGGATCTCCTTGATGGGCAGCCAGAGCTTTGCATTCATATACTCCAGGGGCCCGATCCGGAAATCCAAATCGTCATCCTCGATTTCCGGATAGAGGTGATCCCAGAAATTTTCCATCAGCCCGTTAATCAGATTCAAGCCGTCCTTCAGCCCATGAAATCCTTCTGTTTTAATGAGGGCTTCCAGAAGCCATGCAGCAATCTGAAGGTCTTTGGTCCGGTTTGTCAGTGCTTCCTCAGCTAAAGCGGCCACCTCATTCCATTCCGCGGTTTTGATCTCCCGATCCCAATCCCCCCGGTCCAGCAGGTCGTCCTCCCGCCTGGCTTCCTGAATGGCATCGTAAGTGGGATCGTACCGCAGGTTTTCTCCTGCCGGGTTATCCCCTTCAATGGGATTGAGAATGACTTCAAGATCAATCAATGGTTTTCCCCTTGGTATGAAATAGATAACTTAGTCATCGGCAAGAATGAATACCACTTCTCCCAGTTCAAGAATCCCTATATCCTGGTCCCCCACCTGAAAAACACGCTGTCCAACCGCTCGGCAGAGTTTGTCGCCCAGGGGCTTCCAGTCCGTCATTCTTCCGCTCCGGATCCGATCATCATCGTTTTTAAATGAAAATGGATACATTACGGGCAGGAAGCATCCCATGGTGAGCCCTTCCCATGTGGTAATATGTCCTTTTGCCCAGATCAGATCGATCAGTGTCTTGGGCGGCGAAACCACAAGCTCCCTGATATTCGATATGGGCACCCACACATACCGCTCATACTCGATCGCTTCGATAAAGCATGAGACAGCGGGATCCGTGTCCATAAACCCGTTGAAAGGGATCCCGTTCATCTTTCCGCGAATGGTGGGAAGGGCAGCCGCAACAGTCTCTAATTGCGTATGGGCCTCGTCGAACGCACCATTGGCGATATTCGCCAGGGCATCAAAAAACATGTCAACGTAATGCGGCACTTCAGGGAAAAAATCAGGACGCTTTTTAAGTGTCCACACGTCTATCCGTTCTTTTTCCGCCTGAATCAGATTTTTATACACTTCAACGGTAGGATCCGGCACCGGACTCTGGGATGCGGCGATTTCCAGGTGGCGCCGGGCTTTGTCCCACTCGCCCAGAAAGAGAAGGACCTGAAACAGCAAAGATCTTGCGCCTGCGTCAGTCGGTTTATTTTTAACCGATTCTATCAGCGCGGCTCTGGCCTCTGTGAGACGGCCGTCTTTAATAAGCGTCTTCGGATCCATATAAAAATCCTTGTAATGTAAATCAACCTACGGTTGTTAGAAAAATGGGTCGTTCGTTCGGTACGTTCAGTACAGAGAAATGAGCTGAGGCAGCATGGAACAATATCATTTATAGATTTTTTATTATAATACTTTTTTTTAAGGCCGTCAAACTGACCATAAGACGGAAAAGTCGTCCGGTGCCAATGGTCGGCTGTATAGTGCAAGAAAGGTTTTTTCCGAGCTGCCGCCCATGAACACGGTGTTCGGAATAGGCGAATGACAATCCTTCAGCGCCAGGTGCCATGCGCCTGCCAGCTGAAATGGATCCACGGATCCCTGGCCGTCCAGCGGTATGAACAGCTGGCCTTCTGTTTCAAGCACCCTCACTTTTTCCCTGACATCGGACAATATAATTTTTTTATTTTTCCATTCCGGGTGATCTTCGGCTTGTTCCTTGCGGTCCAGTTGCCTTGCCTGCCGCCATTGTTTCCGGGGCGTCTCCAGATGATTAATATCATTCCTCAGCTGATCCAGGCTTCTTAGCCGTCGTGTGGCTGCATACTCAAGCGTCTCCCAGGTCGGTCCCAGACCAACCAGCATCAAATGCCAGGACTTCTCCCATTGGTCCAAGGCACCCTCCCCGATGATCATCATGGGATAGGGTCTTCCGATGCTGTCACTGCTGCTTCTTCCTAAACCGCAAAGCGTGACCCCTTTCTTCTGCCCTTTCGCCCAGAAGCGCCATGAGCAGACCGTGTTCCGGCGCGAATTTTCAGAAAGCCGTTGAAATCCGGCGTCTACCCATTTTGCAAAAGCGCTTGCCATCGGCGATGTCAGACGAATCTGAAAATAGTCTTTGGCCACGGGATGCTTGCCGAATACCGTCCAGTCCCAGCTGGACCCGCCAATCAGTTTGCCCAGCATTTGGCGATTTCCTGAGGGACTCTACCCGGAGTTGCTTGGAGAAAACGAAGCACTTTCCGATGCCCTGAGAACTGGTATTTTGCTGTAATTTTTTTAACCCGCATTCGTTTCAATGCAGCCGCCTGTTCAGGAAAGTCGTCAGGACGAAAGGTACGCTGTCCTGTCTTGAAGTCATTCAGGAACCGTGGAAAGCCGAGATACCCGTCGTATACTTTCGTCAGGACAAGGTTTCCTATCTCGATCTTGAACACCACGTCTCCGCAATTTTGCGCGGACCATTTGAACGTTTTTTTTACTGGATAGTGAAGATTGATCAGCCGTTTCCTCTCTTCGCCACACTGAAGCTCCAGCTTGGTGGCATGGGGCTTGATTGCAGCCTCTTTATTGGCATCCGTCGGGTAGGCTTTGATCGATACATTATAACTCGATGCAACGGGTTTGGCCACGCTTGCACCGCGGGTTAAAAAAGTGAAGAAACCAGGGTTAAATTCCAGGGCTCTCCCGTCAATTTTTCTGGCGTGGTATTTCTTGGCCCGGCTTCGATCGATGAACGGGGCGGCGGGCCCTTTAATAAAATTTACGGCATACCCGCCGCTTCCCATTAGCAGTTTGTTGAGGTTCGTTCCTCTGGGTAGATCCTGAACCTCTAAAACGACCTCTTTTTCCCAGATGCTTTGGAGCTGGCACTGGGCTTCCCGGATTACATACTCATGATAAAACCGAATCGGGCCATTGACAAGACTCCAGAACAGATCGGTCTCCTTGTTTCTTTTACCCATCACCATTCTCAGTTTCTTCTCACCCTGTTGAGCCTTGAAAAACGGCGAATCTCCAGTCGCCGGATCTTCACCATACAGATCAGATGCCACCTTAAACGCAGTCTTTCTTGAATCGGTGACAGCACTAAGCGCTTTCAGTGCATCTTGATATTGCTTATACGCCTTAGCCGCTTCCATCCGGTCCTCGAATTTGAATGCATCACCGGCTTGGATACCGGATTCATATTCCAGACGATTGAGCTTTGATTTGACCTTTGCCGTCGTTCGTTTAATGATTCCGGGTGTGGCGGTCCCTTTTTTTCCAATTGTTTTGGCCTGGATCCGTGTATCCCGGAACCGATATATGAGATCGACCCATTCAGGCGCATGCTCCTGACTCCTAAAAGGCGTCAACGATTCGGCCATCTGAGCCATCAGTTGAAAATACGGTCCCTGATCGGTGGGCAGATCCGTACCGGTTTGCTGCCACATGTCGCGGTCGCTCAGTCGTTTGGGCCCATTGGGAAAATACCTGGCAAAGGATTGCCACTGGCCGATGTAAGCATCGGCATACCAGTTCTGAAAATCAAGTTTCTGGGATCCGATGGAAAGGGGCTCGAACAGTGCGGACTCAACCTCGGCAATATAACCGTTGACGGCATCTTGCCCCCGGGGGGTAAACGCCGGGGGTACAAAAACCTCCTCCGGATCCGGGGAAAGCCCTTGCCAGAAATCGTCCATGTGCACACCGGCCACCTCACCGTTAATATTAACCCAGTTGATCATCCAGTTCAAGTTGGCCCCTTCAAGGGTCAAAATATGCTTCAGCCAGGTCTGAAGATCCGTCAACTGGTCATTGAGCAAGGTATCATTCCGCCGCCACGTTAAGTAATAAAGGTGATGGCCGCCTATCTGGTCGGTAATTTCATCGATCACCGTCATCTCCATCAAATCTCCCGAATAGGCAACCGCCGGCAGTACAGTTAAAGATTCCATCTCGTTGTCCTGCAGCCTGGTCTTCAGCAGGTTAATACGCCTGGCCAGATGCATGGCATGGCGACCCATTACCTCAGGTGGCGTGGCCGCGGAGAATCGGGTCATTCGGTCGCTCATCTGTTTATCGAAATCCTTCAGGAAACCGGATTCAAACATCTGGCAATATTTCTGCTTCAGCCCAGCCTCCACACGGTTGCTTTCTTGAAGTCCCAGCCGAGGAATCCACCAGTTCATATTCTGCTGCTCGATATTGACAATAGCCTGCCTGAAACGCTCCATGGTCAGTGTGTCTGTAGTGATATCACCTTGCATGATCGGTGCGCTGGAAAACGATTTGGAAACATCCCTGAGTGTCTTCAGGTTTTTAACAAAAGAAAAACTGAGCAGCCCGCAGGCGGCAATAACCACCGCCACCCAGGCGGTCAGGCCCAGACTTCGGGTCAACCGGCTCCATTGGATGGTTTTCTGGGTGGGTGCAAACAGTTTTCTGTCGCCGGGGAGGATCTTTGAGAAAAAATCGTGAAGAAACAGCCCACGATTGGTCCCGGGGAGTACTTCCTTTTCACCGATCAGCCCGAGTTCACTGAGAAAATGGGAATACGGGGTGCCTTCCTGACGTCCGCTGCTGAAATAGATCCCCCTGAGTATCGGTGTCTCCTGGTACGGATTTTCCTGAAAAGCGCCTCGCATGAAAGCGGCCAGCCCGGACTCGAGCTTTTCAAACTCCTGAGGGAAAAGAAGCAGAGGCGGGTCCACCGATTTTCCCCTTGATCGGCTCTCGTTGAGGATCAGCAGGCGCAACTCCTTGAGCCGCTCCCCCATATCGTCCATGGTGTTTTTGCAAAAGCCGGCCACATCGACACTGAGTTCGGTATTCAGATTTCCCATGGCCTGCTGAAGAATAGGTTCTTCCAAATGATCACAGAAACGCACCGCCCCCTGGACCAGATCGCATTTGGTTACCATGATGAACACAGGAAACTTTGCGCCCAGCACGCGCATGAGTTCGTCGATCCTTCGCCGAATGCTTTTGCCGACCGTCTCCAGTACGGCAGCGTCATCCTGCAGCATCTGGTCCGCGGCAACGGTCACCACAAGCCCGTTGAGGGGTTCTTTCTTTCGGAAGCGGGACAGGAGGGAGAGGAACTTCTGCCATTCATCCTTATCCCTGCCTTCATCCACCGGAATAGCATATCGGCCTGCCGTATCGAGCAGTACCGCCTGTTCGAAAAACCACCAGTCGCAATTCCGTGTTCCAGAAATGCCGGAGACGCGACTCACTTCGGCAAATGGAGAAGAAAGGTCTGCACCTTGAATGGCCGTTGTTTTTCCGGAACCGCTTTCGCCGATCACCATGTACCATGGCAGCACGTACAGCGGATTTCCATATTTCTTAAGATGGGACTTTCGAAGGGCGTTGATGGCCTCTTTCCAGCGATCTTGAAGCTCGCGAGATCCGGCCTGCTGGCCTTTATCAAGCGATTTAATCCGGGATTCGTCCTCTGCTATAACCTGGTGTACGAATTGTTTTTCACTTCTTCTGGCCAGCAGCTTTTTAATAAAAATCACAAAAAGGATGATTCCGAGTAACCCGAGCAGGAAGAAAAATCCGACCCACCACGGCCATCCAGCCATCAATACCAATCCGAAGATCAGAAGAAGAACCAAAACGGCAAGAAAAAGAAAAAGGAGCACTTTGAGGGTCTTCATGATGAATGATTTCATTTACGGCCCCGTATTTATAAGTGATTGTCCGATGTTGCCAAGAATAAACCGGTAAACGAAAAAAAGTGCGCCATACATGACTAGTGGTGTGACGATGCACATGAGGGTAAAGGTCGAAAAACGCCGCATTCTGGGCATCCGTGCATCGCCTTGAGCCTTATCAGACTGGTAGCCGGTAGGGAAAAGGGTCATCTGCTGGATATCGGGAACCCCCATCGAGCTTCCGGTCAGCAGCTTGAGATTTGAGGTCCGAAGTTGATCCAGCATGTAATCATCCCCCTCATGACAGTATTGACCGGTAAATCCCATAGAGAGGCAAATGTAGTACACCTCCCTTACATCTATCTGGTGGGGTCCGATGGTGTTGAGCCGTTCAAAAAACAGTTTCCCGGCATCCGAGGTTTGATAGTACCGGCGCTGCAGTTGTTCCCCCAGCCAACGGTTTTTACCCTCCCATGTGGATGATAAAATGGATTCGTCAACCCAGGCAAACACAGCGAAGCGTGCCAGATCATAGTCGATTGGCGTGAACCCTCCCTTTTCGCACCGGGCTTCACTATCGGCAATCAACCGCCGTATATTGGCATCCGCTTGCTCGAAAGACGTCTGCCCGGCACCGGAGGGCCGGGTCACCAGTGATGTATATGCGACCAAATCCGTGAAACAGTCGGCTAAGCGCATGTTCAGTTTCTCCCGACGGCCATGATTTCTGATTTAAGGTCTTCAGGCGCCATGTCCCAGTAGATAGCAAGGTTGTGGTTTTTCTGGACCTGAGCCCACTGCTCGTTAAAATGATCAATCTGGAAGTAAAGGGTATTTGCCCTGCGTGGAAGCTCCTGGGGCGGCACCGGCAGATGGGTCAGCGGGATGCCGGGAAGGGATCGGGCAATGAGGATGGGAAGGGATTCCCGGCAACTCACCTTTGCCGCCTGTTCAATGGACTGCAGCACGGTGTGCGGGTCTGCGTCGGTTTCCATTGTCAGAAAAAACCGGTTTCGACCTTCAAATATGGCCGGTGGTAAATCTGCGGCAAAATAGGTACCGTCAAAAAGCAGTGAAATCATGTATTCGGGACCCGCGGTAATTTCATCCAACAGCCGGGTAATTAAGTTTTGTGCAGATAAAAAGCACTGCCAGAGCTGTTGATGGTGATATGCAGGCATGAGAACCGCACCGTCCGTTTCTTCACCGGTGACGGAAACCCGCTCTGAGAATGTGGACAACTCTCCCATGAGTTGGCGCAGGATGCCGTAGGCAGTCCATGGGTGAACCTGAGCGGACTCGGTAATGTGTATCAGTTGAGAAACGTATCGGTTCAACGACCTCAACGCCAGAAGGAACACCATGTCGCGGGATCCGAATTCAGCACTGTGGATCCCCCTGTCCCGTTTGTAGGCCTCCAGCTGGCGGCAGCGTGCGGAGATCTGGTCCCGAACCTCTTTCACCAGCCGTTCTAGTGGTTGGGAACCGGCGACCGTCAAACACGGTGCCGCAAAGTTTTCACTGAGGACCACATTCTCTCCATCCCTTTCCAACAAGGCCAGCGGAATCAATTCATAGTCACCGAGTTGGTCCTGCTCTGTTTCCCAAAACAACTTCAGTGCCAATTGCATTCGGCGAACTTGTGCATCCGGTCCACTGCTGTGCATGTCCCTGATTTCTTCTGAATCTTCAGTTGTTACGTATCGCGTTCTGACATCTTTCAAATCGGACAGATTTTCAACAACCGTTACATTTTCTCCGGATTCGCTGTATTTCTTGATTCCAAGAAATACCTTAAACACTTTCCCGCCGTCCTCCCAGGCCGTTTCAAACGAACGGGCCTGTAAAAGAGCATTGTCGTTTAGTACGGCATAGGTGGTATCCGGAAACAAAAATGTTCCATTGGAGAGTCCGAAGGAGCGATTTCCCAGGGCCGCCTGCTCAACCACCATGCTGCCGACGCCCCAGAAATGCGGTGTTATTTGGTGATAAACCGGTTCGAATAGTGTACTGTGATACCGGTCCTGAAGCTGAAAATGCTGGGGCTGAAGAAACAGGCCCTGATGCCAGAAAAGAGGTTTATCCATTGATCACTGCCCTTCCACCGTTTCTGTCGACACTGTGGTAATTTGTTGCGGTCCTAAAACTAAGTCAACGCTGAGCCGACCGGGTTTTCTGGTCTTCTTTTTTCGAATGAACCCTTTTTTTTCCAATATTTCCGGTATTTCCACTACTCTAACCATTCGTTCTTTTTCTAAAATGTAATAGCCGGCAACCAAGGCTACGTAACGCGCCCCTTCTGCCCGGTCCAAGGTAAACTTTATGTCCTGGCCGGGCTGGATGATCAGCCGTTTGGATGCGGCGGCACCATCTCCGAACAGGCTGCACTCCAAAAGCGTATATAGCCCGTCTTGGTCATTGGACAACTGGTTGAAGGTGTTGGGATCGGACAACTGGTAGGCACACAACAACAGGGTGTGCGCCTCGCCCTCGTCCAGATTGAGCTTGTAGTCCGCCTTGATGTGCAAGCGGATGGCTTCTTTTTCGTAGGTCCACTGGGGTGGCGGCAACTGTTTGGCGGCACATGCGGTTAAAAACAGCAGCGACCCGGCGATCAATATTGGAAGAAATCGTTTCAAATCAGCCTCCTTGTTCTCCGAATTTAGTCTGGCAGTTCTTTTCAAATTCCCGTAAGAAATCCTCCATGAAGCGGCCGGAACTGAACCATTTCTGGATTTTTTGATAGCGTTGCTCATATATTTCAAACATTTCAGCCTTTTTCAATGGGCCGAATCTCAGTCCTTTCCCAGCCTCCGCGGCCAATTGTTCCGGGTCCAGAACACTGAGTACCTGCTTGATCTTGGCGTATGCCGCCTCTTTGAAGGACTGCTGGGAGGTTAAAAACGCATTGCTGATCTGCCCCAGGTAGGTTTCCAGCGAACTCCCCTGCTCCTCTCCTTCCAACCGGAATCCGATCACTTGGCGGATGGTCTGTTCCGGCGACCCCTCTCCGGTAAAGGTCATGTTGATAACACTGATCAGCTGATTCAGTGTATTAAAAATCGTGTTGAGGGAATCGGCCAGTTTCTCCAACAGTTCGGTGGACGACAGGTCATCCATGGAGACCTTTCGCCCTAGCAGCAGCGAACAGACCCGCGTCAACACCTCGTCATCGGTTTCGCCGGACGGTGAGGGTTGACAGGTCTCCCCCAACCGGTCGACCACCGTTTGCAGAGCATCGATCCGCGCCTGACGGTCGAAGCCGGACATCTGTTCATCCAGATAGGCCTCCACCGAATCGGCAGAGACATCGCCGGCGGTTTCAAATTGAGCGGCGAGCCCGGAAGAAAGGCTGTCTATCAGTTTCACATCGGACATATCATGGCCTACTCTTTTGCTTCTTTACGACTTATTTTTAGGGTTGCTGCCACTTCATCTATTGATGAAGCCATTATTATCTAAAACCTTGCCTTGATACCGGCGTAAATATTTTTTATCTCCGTAAAAGCGTTCACGGCAAGTTTAATGCCTTCTATGATTTCATTATCATTGTCCGGATATTCATGGGTTAAGGTGTTTCTAATTTCTCTGAAATCCATCCATTGCCGGCTGGACTGAATGAATTCCAATCGTTCGAGCTTATTTATAATATCTTTAAATGACATGGAAGGTTTATATTCACCCAGCATATCCAGAACAGCGGGGAATAACTTTTCTCCCATGTAATCCTGTATTTTTGAAAAGCGGTAAATGAAGGTATCAATGGTCTTTACAACTTCAAAATCGTCAAAAGCATGTTTATCCAGTTGTATCCGGCTGATTTCCTCAACAGCCTTGTCCGCCCGGTTCAAATGCAAATCCAAAACCTTAAATATATCTGCAATGGTCATAATTCGACTCCGGTTTGTCTTGCAATATGAAAGATTTTTTGGTCATTTTTGTTCGGCGCATTGACCACCACGTCGATTTTCTGATCGCCAAGGTTCCATTTAAGAAGTGATAGGAAAGATATCTTGTCTTGAAGCAGCGCATGCTTTTCTGTTTCAATATACAAATCAATATCGCCCCCTTTTCGAGAATCATCCACTCTGCTACCAAACAAAAGTATCTTGACGTTAGGACCAAATAGATTTTTCGCCGCCTTTTTAATGATCCTTTTCTCTGATTCCGTAAGTCTCATTTTAAATTCGGCTCCATATCATATCAAATGGCGAACAGGGTAATTGGTGGCAGAAATCTTACAATTACCAAAATCGATACAATCAGTCTTTTTTTACATCTGATCGAATGATGACCGTCTGCTCCATAATGTCATCATCGTCATTTGCATTATCCGATGCCACGCTCTCAGGAACATCTCGAGAGGGTGGCTTCAGAGCCGCGCGGGGTGGCTGTAATGGAGCCGGCGGCGGTGGCGGCACATTTTCCGTGAGCGGTCTTTCGGCGCCGGGACTATTTACGCTGCGCGGCGTTTCAATGAACGTTGCCGCCAAATCATCATCCGCCGGCCCCGCTGAAGCTTCAGGTGAGTGACTCAACGGTGGCTGTTGGCTGGCCGCATTGATGATTACCGTGGCGGCTAGATCAGCCTCATTTTCTAACCGATCAGAAGGCGGTGAACCGGAAATGCCGGGCCATGGGGGTGTTTCCTGTCGACGGCCATCGGCACCTTGAACCATGGTGGCGGCCAGATCCTCATCGGTCGGCGGTGCATTTTTTTTGGGGGCCGGCGGGCTGCCGGTATCGAGAATTACCGTTGCCTCTAAGTCTGTATCATGCCAACCGGATGATGACATCGGCGAACCGGGGAAAGGAGGCGAGGCTGGTGGCCCGGGGCCATTTTGAACCATGGTGGCGGCCAGGTCCTCCTCCGTTGATTCCGGGTCTTTGCCCGGCAGCGGGAAATCGGGGGGAATCGATGACGGTGAAATGACGACCGTCTGGTCCATGTCATCATCAGGAGATGCCGCCGCCGGGGGAGGGGTGGACGATTCGGATCGCAGCACAACAGTCTCTTCGATATCATTATTCCATTGCGGGTCTTGCGCAGGCGGTTCAGGAACACCTTGGCGCGTTTGCTCGGACGGTGGCGCTGCATCTGCCGAAGAGAGGATCACTGTCTCTTGAATATCCCGCTTCCAGTCAGTGCCGTCCGGCTGCTGTTCCGGCATGTCAGGAATATCTGCTGCATGAAAACCGGCATCTGGTGGCGACTGGGCGTCGGGGGGTAGCGGCGGTTCTTCCATTGACGTTGTAAATACAATGGTTTCGTCAATATCCGGATTTTCCGGTTCCGATTCCGGGATTTGTTGGCTACCGGCGGTTTCCGCCTCCGCCCGCCATTTTTCGAGAATGCCGCGAAGCACCATATTAATTTTTTCCGATTGTGCGGGCTTCTCTTTACCAGTAGACGCAATGACGGGCCCTGAGAACATCTCGTCCTTAATCTGTTTTCGCAATGCTTCAAGCGCTGCCAGAAATTGACCGCCGTTCCATAAAACGCCGGTCCTCAAGCCTGCATGAACCAGCTGAAATCCAAGCCGTAGGGTCTGTTTCCAGTAGATTTGCCAGTTTTCAGGAAAGCTGCGTTGATCAGGCGCCCAAAAAATCTGGCTGCCGGCAAACACACCAACAGGGTCCGAAGTGTCTATCGCCAGTGTATCATAACCTTCTTCATTGGCTGATTGATCAACCCACCGCCCCACTTCAGCGTATACGGCATCTGCTTTCTGGCGGGAATTGACCAGCAATGTTCGAAACCACATGGCCCCCAAAAAGTGAAGGCGCGGCGCCTCAGGCATGATGGGGGCAAAAGGACTGACTTGAAAGGTGCCAACGGCATCCAAGATGCGGACGTTGAAATTCCAGTATGCAGGGAGTCCTGCGCCAGCCGGGTTCAGATCCACGCCGATGCCTTCAAGAGACAGGTCATACTCCTGAATACCGACTGAACCATCGGCCGGCATGAGTTGACGGTAAGCCTGCTCGAAAAAGGTGAGCTTTAAATAGAGGACTTCGAGAAATTGCCGGTCTTGATCTTGAAAAAGGAATCGGTTTTGCCTAGATGGAGATGCGGCTACATTCGCGACCCGTTGCGCAGCAGCGGTATCGCCTGAAATCATCGGGAGGAAATCCGCAGCACTGCATGATGGTGCCGGAAACATCATCATGAAAAACGGGAAGAAGGAGAACGGTACGATTCGTCTGGATACGAGCGATTCAGGCCCATAACACACATCGATGTCGGGGCATCCCCGGCAGGGCAGGTCATTGTCGTCCGACAAACCGTCAAGCAGCTGTTTCCACTGGGTGCCCAGGGCGCCTGCATCATGGACGACATCCGGCATCCCGGCCGCTTTTTCACGAATATAAAAGGAGGATGCATCGGACAGCGTCGCGCAGGATCCGCAATACAAAAAGCGCACCAGGGAATCAGAATAGGTTGGCAACCCCCTTTTTTCGAGAAGCGCGTCGTCCCGGCAAAGCGTCAGCGCCAGCCCGCATTGCGGGCAGACCGGATGAAACCATCGCCTGGTTTCATGGCAATAAAACAACGGTTGAAACGGTTTGAGTTCGCCCTTTGTGTTGACCTGGTGCTTAAAAAAGATCGGCGCCTTTGCATGACCGGTGTTTTGGTGAAAGGTAAAGGCATTTTGCCAGGCGGTTTCCACACCGATGTTGTCGACCGGCAAAAGCGAACTGGGAGTGTCGTAATGATCCCTTTGCAGAACCAGATAAACAGGTTGAATGACATCATCACCATCGGTTTTGATGCGTGCATGCATGGTTTTGGAAAACGGACTCATGTGAAAGGCCGTTCCGACCGCACCGGCCTGGTCTCCTGAAGGGGAAGCCAGATCAAGCAATAATCCGTTTTTACCCGTTTCAATGCAATTGATCAAAGAGGGATAATTCTCAGTTGGGTCCACGGTCGTATCCCAGGCATGTATTTATCTCCCTGTCAAACAGCGATGCAAAATCTGGCTGAAAGGGAAAATAGTTGTTTTTTTGTTAGAACGACGCAGACATGACGCCTGCCTGCGTTTGAAATGTAGCAACAGTCCCCTTTAAGGGGCGTGGGCTTTCGGTCGGCACTTAGAGTTTCTGATTTTGAGATTATGCCTATAAATTTTAAGCTATTACAAACTATTCAATAAATGGGGAATTGTCAAGGCGGAATTAAGGTAGGTGTTAGTGGCGGCGTGAAAATACTGGACAGGAATAAAATCCTCGCAAGTTGCCTTTTAGAGGTTCACCAAGTTCGACTGGATGCTCCATAACCTGGCGGACTTTCTCTTCGATCTGTTTCTTTATGCCGGCATGTTTCCTGACACCTTTCAAAAACGATTTTTCAAATTCTGCTTTCATCAGTCGTTAAAAACTTCCTGAAAGGTATGCCATTTTGCTGTGCCGTCGCGAAGCTTTGATTGTACGGCGATTAGTGCTTTATGGAAGTCAGGGTTGGAAAATATAATCTCCATGCTTTCACCTTGTGACTGCCGTTTGAGTGCAAGGAGATATTGCGAAATAACCTCAGCAACTGTTGTTCGGTTTTCTTGAACGTAAACTTTGATAAAATCCACCAAATCCTGGTCAAGGCTAATATTTAATCGTGTTTTAGGCATGATACCCTCCCCTAAATAGTGTTCCCAATGTACACATATCGGGAACTATCGTCAAGAAACATTAGAATTGTCCAACCTGCCATAAATTTTTCCGCTGGCTGTATAAAAGGAAGGATATTCAGATTTAGATACTTTCCATGAAAATCCGAGGAAGTTCCTCTATCATATAAAGAGGTAAGGATATAAGATCGAAGCTGACCTTTACCGTCTCGGAAGATTGTTTTAGTGAATGGTCCACATGCTGTATCGTTGGAGCGTTCAAATCAAAACGAACAGCATTACTTCAACCGGCACAATGAATTGCCCAATTTGAAGAACAAAGTCGACTTCCGCATTCGAAGAGCGACCTTCTCGCAGCCAGTATGTCAGGCCCGGCCTTGCATTACTCTTTCCGAGGTATGCTATATGTTGAGCAATGAACTGTTCCGAGACTTTGCCTTTATTGATAAACGCTTTTGTTTTTAATTCGTCCGGTGAAATCCACTGGACTCCACACATCGCATTCATTAAACCGCAGTCCAGAAAAAACGGCTTGAAAATCCTGGTATTTATTGTTGCTCTTAATGGAAAACCGGAAGCATCTGTATGAAATGCTTTCATAATTACTTGTGCATTCGTCAATAAATCAATGGCCTTACTTAAATCCCTTGCCTGCTCCCTGTTATCGATACCAGCGTATTTAATTTTATGGCCAACGGCAAGGGGAACATGTTCAAATACTTTATGTATTCGAAGCAAATCAGCCTGACTTGCATATTTTGAAAAGTCATCTCTGTATGTTTCAACAATAGAAGTATGAACGTTGAATGCTTCATTTAAGTCATTGTTTTTAATAAACCGCTGCACCGCTTCCGGCATACCACCAACGAGAAAGTATATACGTTGGATTTCCAGTAGTCGTTCATGTGCCGATAAGGGAAAAACGTCAAGGAGCTTATAGTCTCGAATCAAATTGAGCAAAGATTTTTCATCCATTGCATCAAGGGTTTCCTCGAAGGTCATCGGACCGAGAAATAAATACTCTATTCGCCCGACGGGCATGGAAAAGGAATGTTTTGAGAGTGCAAATTCAAGAAGAGAGCCCGCTGAAATAACAGGAAGATCAGGACAATCTTCATAAAAATAGCGTAATGTTTGAATTGCAACCGGGATTGCCTGTATTTCATCAAGAAATAGTAAGCTGCCGCTTTGGTCTATCCGCCCTTTGCCGCAGATGAATTCAAGCTCATTAAGTATTCTGGAAATATTTTGACTTTTAAAAATATCTGTTAAGGTCAGATGTCGCTCAAGATTAACTTCATGGAGAATCAAACCATGATTTTCAGCAAACTGCCTTACCAGTGTAGATTTCCCTACCTGCCTGGCACCACGAATTACCAATGGTTTACGCTGAGGTTCATTAAGCCATTCTTTTAATCTTTTTTCTGCAAATCGTTTTATCATTGTGCTATTTTATTCAATATTTTCTATTTGTTAAAACATTTTCAAGATGATTTTTATGCAACATCAGGATGCACGCAACATGGGTCAATATTAATCAGTTTATGCATTTTTTACACCCATGTTTTGCATTTGTCAAATCTTTACTGAGTAATGCAAAGTTTTAGAAGGACCCATCTGGCTTGGTTCAGTAGCAGCGTTTCACTGTCGCGAACCTCTCCCGGTTCTACACCCGATACAACACATCCAGGTAACGCTTCAGAATATCGGTGACAACTCCTTTGAGAGGCATTGCCGCCGCCATGCCGTAAACGGGCGCCATTTCACCCTTATCGTCGGGATGCGTTTTTACGTACTCAACCGCCGCTTGCAAATCTTCGATGAATCGCTCCCCCACGCCGGGTTGGGTATGACGCAATGTGAGGGCGATATGCACGGCGGAGGGATGATGCAATCCGTTCAGATTCCAATGGCGCTTGGTCATAAAGTCCATTATTTTGTAGATATTTAATGCATCGGAATCAAATGCGATGACCCACAGCGGATCACCCATCACGCGAAGTTCCGGTATTTGGGCTATTCCTGTCTTGATGACGGCCGCCGTCTCTAAAATGCGTTTGGCGGCGCCAAGATAGCCATCTTCGCCCATTGCCGTCATCGCCGCCCAGCAGGCGGCGCTCAACGCGCCCGGTCGACTTCCGGCAAATGTGGGCGAAAAATACATTCCCCCCGGCCAATCGGCGACGGTGTAATACTGGTAATGACGCAGCGCCACCCCGCGATACAAAATCACCGACGTCCCCTTGGCCGCATAGCCATATTTGTGCGTATCGGCGGAAATGGAGGTAACACCCCGCAGCCTGAAATCAAAAGGCTCGACAGCGTAACCCAATTTTTCCGCCCAGGGAAGCACAAAGCCGCCCAAACAAGCGTCGGTATGGAAGCCGATTTCGTGTTGCCAGGCCAATTCCGATAGCTGTTGGATGGGGTCAGTGACGCCATGGGGAAATGAGGGCGCTGAACCGACAAGGGCAATGGTATTTTTGGTAATGGCGCGGGCTGTCGCCGCCACATCCGCTATAAAACAGGCGTTTACCGGAATGCGAATGAGTCTGATGTTAAAATATTGCGCCGCTTTGTCAAAGGCGGCATGCGCGGTGGTTGGAACGATTAACTCCGGTTTGGTTATTTTGCGTTTGTCCCGTGCCCAGTCGCGGTAAGTCTTCATCGCCAGCAAAATCGATTCGGTACCGCCGGAGGTGACGACGCCGCAGGTTTCATCATCCAATCCCAGGCTCGACCCTTTTGACGCCCGCGCCGCATTCATCATATTCGCCGTCATCGAAACAATTTCAGCCTCAAATTTGGTGGTGCTGGGAAATATATCGGCGTGCAGGGGGTTGCTTTGCGAATTGAGGGCGTAGACGCGGTTGAGAAAGTCAATATGTTCGCTGTCGCCGTGATAGACCGCGCCAGAAACAAAACCGTCCCGCCAGCGAGATTCCTCTTTCGCCTGCATCGCCGTCATTTCGGCAATGATTTCGGCTCTGTCGCGCCCGGTTTCGGGTATTTCCGTAAAAGCGGAAAAATCGTCGCGATACGGTTTGAGGGAAGATTCCAGGTCAGCCATCAAACTATCGTACTTTTTATCAAGGCGTTTTTTTACAAATGGGATAGATTTTAGCCCTTTTTCTGCGACTGCCAGCAGTCGTTTGGGGAAAAGTTTAGTCATTGCCCGTCATCCTCGATTCAATTTGTTGTAAATCTTCTTGTTCGTATTATAAATGTTCAAAAACGCGTTAAACAATTCATCATAGATCTGGCGATTGGCCGAATTCGGATGATAAGTTTTGGCAACCTGGGCGCGTTCGCCGATTTCATCGAAAGTGAGATAGCCTAACGCAGCGCTGGCTAAAAACGCCGCCCCACGCGCATTTGCCTGGATGGGATCTTGCATCTGCCGGATGTCGCGATTGAGAATGTCGGCGTGAATCTGACACCACACATCAGAATTTGCCCCGCCGCCAATCATATTGATCGCTTCCAGTTTTCGTTTGATGAATTTTTCCACGTACATCATCAACCAGCGAGAGTTAAACGCCACCCCTTCAAAAACTGCCCGCACCAGATGTTCGCGGGTGGTTTGCAGAGATAAATTGTACAATCCGCCCCGCACCGTATGGTCGTCCACCGGTGAACGTTCGCCATTTAGCCAGGGAGCAAAAATGACTTTTCCGCTTCCGGCAGGAATGCGGGCGGCAATGCGGTCAAAAATTTTGTAGACATCAGGCAAATTTTCTTCCTGCAACAATTCATCCTGATGGTACAAGACATTATCTTTGAGAAATTTAAGACTGGCGCCGGCGGTTTCTTGTTCGTTGATCAAAAGATATTTGCCGGGAATAGCGGAAGGAAGCGACGCCATGTTGTGAAATAAGTCGGTCTTTTTGAAAGGGACGTGGCATAAGAGCCAGGACGATGTGCCGATGTACAGGTGGGCCTGGTAGTCTTTGACTGCGCCGGAGCCAATCGCCGCCGAGTGAATATCGGGCGTGCCCATGACAACTTGCGTCTTCTCGCTCAAGCCCAATTCGGCGGCAACACCGGGCGTAACTGTACCCAACACATCAACGGCGCGTTTCAAATCGGGCAATTTTTCCCGTTCAAGCGTCGCCATTTTCAACAATTTGTCGCTGTAGGCAATGTTGTTGATGTCGCGATTATCCGTAACCCAATGCAAGGCAATCGAATCGTGAGAAGCGGCAAACTTGCCGGTAAGACGCAAGTTCAGATAGTCTTTGGGTTCCAGAAATTTATAGGTATTACGATAAATTTTTGGATGTTTGGCTCTGATATACAAAATGTGAGCGATTGAATCCTTACCGGAACGGGTGGGAATGCCGCCGGTGAGTCGCACCCAGGTTAAAAGACGACCCGCGCCATAGCCCTCAATTGTTATTAAGCCGCCAGTGATTTGTCTCACATATTCAGCGCCGCGCGAATCCATCCAGATGATGGCGTTCATCAGGTGTTTCCCACTTTTATCAACCGCCACTGTGCCAGACCATTGACTGGTGCAGCTAACCGCGACAATATCCTCAATGGGAACCAGTTTTTGGTTCAGGAGCTTGCGGCTGGCGCGTTTTATGGCTTGCCACCAGTCGCCAGGGTCTTGTTTTGCGCCGCCGCCAGGGGATAAAATCAGTTGGGTCTCTTCGATTTCGCTGGCAATCACTTCGCCATAGACAGAAACCAAGGCCACTTTTGGTCCCGATGTACCCAAATCCAGGGCCAGGATGTATTTATTTTTATTTGTCATTCGCCATTCGCCATCTCTCTCCCAGATTCGCCAAATTCAATTGATTCCGCACTTGTATTTTGTGCACTTTCTGCCCGAACGCCCCCACTTTCCACTGAGACAAACTCCCGCGATCCGATAATCCCGGAATCCTATGGAAGATTTGCCAGCCAGCGATCAGCACTTATAACAGTTATATTTCCATGTTCTTTTATATAATTTTGGCGATTTATAACTTGTATTCCCGGCACATTCAGCCTTTTGCAAAAATATCTTAAATTATTGTCGACACTGGTTTCAGCTAACTTTACTTCAACCAGTAACCAAGGTTTTCGATCCTTTAAAACAATAAAGTCAACTTCTCTTCCCATACGATCTCTAAGAAAATGAAGATCGATATTACCTTCGCCCAGATCTGTCCATAGTTGGGAAGCCTTCCAGAGATGGCTAGCAATAAAATTTTCAAACTTATGCCCTTCATCTGTTATTTGTGACCAGTCATATAAATAAAACTTCGGTTGCTTTTGAATGGAACGGATAATCTTTTTAGTATAGGGGGAAATGGAATATACGATAAACAGCTTTTGAAATATATCCATCCAATTTTGAACGGTGGGGGAGGCTACTTTCAGGTCTTCTGATAATGAGCGGTAGCTGAACAGAGAGCCGATCCGGTCCGGCAGTAACAGCATGAGCTGCTCAACCAAAGTGATGAGTTTAATTTGCGTCAACTCTCTTAAATCTTCTCTGATAAGCAGATTCTTACGAGCATTTGACCACCTTCGATGTTCCCTGACAGACTGTTTATAAAACGGTTCAGGAAATCCACTGAATTTTAACAATTCATCAATTGCTGATATAGGGCTATGAAAATTAAAAATATTTTTTATTTTCGGTAAGTTATCTGGTAAAGAGAGCTCACCACATGTCAGCGGATGCAAATGATAAAGATAGTACCTTCCAAACAAACTGTCTCCGGATTTTTGAAACACATCCAACCGTGCACTTCCGGTTAAAATAAGATGAAGATTTTCATGATATTTATCAAAAACACCTTTTATGTGGCTTTTCCACCTCTGAAATTTATGAAATTCATCAAGGCATACCCACAACTTAGTGACATATTCCTTTTTTAAAATTGTCCGGCGATCATCGTCATCATCATAAAGAAGATATGTGCCATTTTGTCTGCCAATAATCTCTCTTGCCAAAGTTGTTTTTCCAACCTGTCTTGAACCAGACAAAAAAACGAACTTTTGCTGAAGATCTTTTTCAATAGACTCTTTTATATTTCGAGAAATGACTTTCATGCACCATGCTTAACATTTGGCATGGCAAATGTAAAGTAATATCTAATTTTGCCAGACCACCATTTTCAACCAGTCATCAATTCCAATCAATTTTCCGCTTGAAGTTGGCATTAACAGCCAAAGAGGTTGATGAGCTTCGCTTCGCTTCATGGTGATCGGTAAAATTGACGGAAAACATTGGTCGGCGATACTTACCTATCGGGATGAAAATATCATAATAATTTCTGTACGCCGATCACGCGACGAGGAAATTGAAATCTATGAAGGCTAAAACGTTAGATAAAAAATTTGATGACGGCAAAAGTGTTTTGAACCACTTTGATCTTTCGAAAGCGACAAGACCCGGCACCAGGTGCAAAAACGGGTAAATGTGGATTTCCCAATATGGATGATTCAGCGCCTGGACAAAGAGGATAGGCGATTGGGCGTGCCCCGGCAGTCGCTCATCAAGGTGTGGATTGCCGAAAGACTGGAACAATCAACGGGCAACGGACCAATTTAGAGCCTTACTTTGAAACGTTGGGGTAACAATTAAAATGGGCGATCACCAATTTTTAATCAATAGCCGGAGCGAAGCGACATCCGAGTTCTTCTGGCTCCTGACTCCTTGTATGAAACTTCAATACCCGTAATTAAACAGCTGAACGCCCAACATCGAACATCCAACGTCCAACGTCGAATAAGGTATTCTATCCATTTCATCAATCGGTGGAGCGTAGCGACCTCATCATCGATGTTCAACGTTCGATGTTCGATGTTCAATCTTTTAATCAAGAATTGCCCTCCGCCAGCCCTAAATACCTTCAGCCTTCTGCCTAAACAGCTGCACTTCAGTAAAAATTGCCTGTCCCTATTTGTCATGTCAGAATTATTTTATCGATTTGGTCGACATGTTCAAAATGATGATCCCGGGTCAGCAGAGTGCCTCCGACTTCCATACAACAGGCCGCGATCCATACATCATTCAACGGAATTTTTCGGCCTTTTTGTACCAGTGACAGGTAAATCAGGCCATATTTGGATGCCACGGACCGGGTCACATCCACGATCTGGATCTCTAAAAGTTGGATGATCTCATCGATTTTTCGCTCATTGGCCGCCCGCCGGCTGCCTTTCATAAAACCATAGGACAACTCTCCGATCACGATGGCCGGCAGAAACAGCGTTTGGCCTAAGTCTGCCAGAATGTCCACGGTTTGCGCAATACCTTCGGCAAAATCACAATAGATGTTGGTGTCGAGAACCAGCTTCATTGCCAATCCTTGTCATCGACAGTGTCGAAATCGGCAACGGCGTTGCGCAACGCTTCACATTCTGCCGGTGGCATCCATCCCGCCAGTTCGCGAACTAGCTGGGAACGGTTTTTTTTCAAAGCGTATTTTTCATCCAGTGCCTCTATAATCAATGCGGTTCTGGTTTTACCGGTTTTTTCCGCCAAGGACTTCAAACGGGCGCTGGTTGTTTGGGGGACTCTCAGACTGACTTGCATACCACGCCTCCTTGCTGTTGTATTACGATTTTTATTTATTGTATTACACCAAAAGCAGCTCGTCAAATGCTTTGGTTCATCTATTTGTGGATCCTGCCTACTAAGATTTATTTAAAATAGAATTCACTCCACACTTGTATTTTGTGCACGTTCAGCACGAATGTTCCCATTTTACACCACTTTACTTGACTTTTCATACTTTAAGGATGATAGTCCATGTATCTATTTATGCTGTTCATAGAATCATTCGATAAAGTTCTTAGTCCCATCTGATACGAAACTAAAAAGCCGGTGAGTAATCATTTCGATGTAACCGTTCACGGGTTCAAAGGTTCGCCGAAACCTCAGCTAAAGTGACCATTAACGGTAAACGATGATCCGGTGAACGGTTACATGCCGGAAATACTCGCGCTGCGATTCGCGGTTTCATCAGTAACTTGGTTCGATCTGTTAGGGTCTGTTTATGAAAGTAGCATTCATCTTACTACTCACTACAATGTGTTTTCAGGCGGCCATGGCGGGGACGTCCAAATCCATCACTTTCATGTGGGAGTGGGGTCGTGGTGGTTCAGGGCACACTTCGGGACCGAACATGGATGTCGCCTATGACCTTTATATGCGAACTGAATATGACTCCAGTTATGCCTACGATTACCCCTTGATCAGTGGAATAGATAATTGTTGGTGGAATCACGATCGATATAGTTGCCAAACTACCTTGGACTACGAGTTCACGCGTGGTGTGTCCTATCATTTTGCAGTCGTAGCATATTTGGTCGAAGACCCTAATCAAAGAAGCGCACCTTCCAACGAAGTCGAGTACTCTCCCGGAAGCAGTTCCGGCGGTGGAGGATGTTTCATTACTAGTGGCATGGAAATAACCTTTGACCTACCTTGACAATAATTACATCAGCTATGAGCTGTTTTTAACCAATCGAACTAGTTGGACAAATTAAACAAACCAACATTATAATTGCCCTCCGCTTTTCCTTGTATTTCATGCACGTTTTGCACGAATGTCCCCTATTTTAAAAAATTTTCCGGAGTGGAATAGTGGTTGCGTCACGGCAAAAAGGATGTATAATTGGATGGCATAACAGACATAAAAAAGGAGGTGAAAAATGATCTCTCGAAACCATGAAGTGGTAAAAACCACTACGCCAATCCACAAAATGCTGTTGGATGAAATTGACCAGGTCAACCCTTTCAGAACCCGGAGAGAGTTTTTTGAAGAGGCATGTCGGTATTACTTGCAAACGCTTAAAAGAAAATTGGTTTACCAGCAATTGGAAGAGGCCTGTCGGGAATCAGCTGACGAGGACATCTTGGAAAACGCCGACTGGGATCGAACTACCCTGGAGGGTTGGAAATGATCTTTCCAAAAAGGGGCGACATATACTGGGTCAACCTCGATCCGACGATCGGGGCTGAGATAGAAAAGACACGTCCATGTGTTATTATCTCACCAGATTCCGCAAACAGAGCCGGCCCACTGATTATTGTGGCCCCCATCACGAAGGCCGAGGGGAAAAAAATATATTTTCATGAGGTTTTTCTTCCTAAGGGAACGGCCAATCTACCTTATCCCTCAAAGATTAAGGCATTTCAGCTGCGATGTATTGATAAAAAACGGGTCTGTCAACCTTCGGTGGGGTCCCTTCCTTCTGAACAGATTACGAAACTTGATGAAAAAATTCGAATCATCACTGGACTCTATTAGACTCGTTCTGTGCAATCTGTACAATCCACGCTTGTATTTTGTGCACATTCTGCACGAATGTCCCCTCTTTCCGGAGCGAAGCGATCCATCATTCGATGTTCGACGTTAATCGGTTCATCTAATAGATTTTATTACCTTAATTAAAAATTCAAAACTAAAAATTAAGAATTGCCCTTGTCGGTGTTTATCTGTGTGTGTCCGTGGCAGAGAAAACAGGTAGTTAGGCCGAAGGCTGCAAAAAAACGCTCTTCTCTGTGTCCTCTGTGCTCTCTGTGGTGAGTAGGTTAATTTTAAATTTTGAATTTTTAGTTCTGAATCTTAAATTACTGATTGATTTCGCAACCTCAATTAAAAATTCATAATTCA
>JABZFO010000058.1 GCA_014237405.1 Desulfosarcina sp.
ATTATTGAAGATCAAGAGATCAGGGCAATCCTTGAAAAACATTTCATGGACTGGCTCAATGTGAAGGGTGTTGAAGCGATTATAAGTGCCGACGTGCTTCCCATCGATGCGGGCACCAAACTGGAGAAAGAGGCCATCATCGAGGTCGTCGACAAGTATGAAAACGACACCATCTTGATAACCCATTTGGTGGGAATGTCGGAGACCGAGGTATTCAGCCGTGACAGGCCGCGGTACTTCTACAATTACTACGGCTTTTACAATTATGGCTGGGGATATGTTACTTGGCCCACCATATACGGTGAAAAGGTGCAATTCAGTCTTGAAACCCGGCTATACGACGTGAAGACGGAATCGCTGATCTGGGCGGGTGAATCGCAGACCACAAATCCAAAGACCACAGGGGAGGCCATCGGCCAGGTGGTTGATGTGGTGATGAAGGACCTTGAGAAAAATGGGTTGCTGCCCAAAACGCCTTAGGACAAAAAACGAATTATATTTCCTGGTGATCCAAGTTCAACTTTCGTAGGCTCTGAGCTTGTCAACAATACTATTAGTATGCTTCAGGGCCTTTTATATTGTACGCACAATACCAGATATTGTGGTTGCGATGTCGTTCTCGCAACACAACTCCAACAAATTACCAAACCGAGTCACCGTGTAGAACCTGCCATAGCTCTTTGAAAATTTGTGCTATAACAATTGGGGATATAATCGCGGTACTGACCGGCGCCGGGACAGGATGAACAGGAAGAGGTGTTCATACTATCTGAATTTTGGGGTATAATTAATTCATGGTCCTTGATTATTTTGGTGTTGTTATAAAGTTAATGAAATTTTGTCCGAATTCTGTAAGTTGGCCTTTAACAGTTGTGCTTTCATACGTGCCATTCTCTGATATAATTTTTAATTCTTTTACTAACCCCTTAGAGTGTAATTCTTTCCAGGTACACATAATTAATTCCTTCGAATACGGTTCCATTGGGAAATGGAACATTGGCTCATCAACAACAGCATATATACCAGCTGCGTTTGATTTGGTGCTACATGAAAATTCTTGTGGCTGTTTAACAGCCTTAAGAACACGTATATGTACCGGAGTTAACGACTCTAAAAGATTCAAATAATATTCCTTAAGTTCCTCAGATTGAGATCTTGGTTTTAACGAGTTTACTAATATGGATCTGTAAGCTTCTAATTTTTCAGTTTGATAGTTCGAACCAACGGCCCTAATTACACTCTCAAACAGAAAAGCGAAGGAATCTGTTTTTATTATTTCAAGATTCAGTTTATCCTTAAGTCTTTCAGTTTCAACCGTAAGAGCCCCAATAAACTGTTCCAAACGCTTTTGTCTTGAGTCTGGAATATAATCATCAAAAAGTGAAGCTAATGAGCCGCCAAGAATAGGATTTAGAGCAGCAACAAAGACTGAGCGAAAATGATCTTCTGGCTTATTTTGGATAGCTTCTTCATATTTTTTAACTATACTCTCATTTACCATTATTATACCCTTATTTACTGTTTTAGAAGGATGGCATGCGATGACTATCTCAAAGAATTTGGCACTAAAAATTCGCATTGTATACTTCTTGCCAATATCACAAATATTTTCCCCTATTCCAAAACATCAGTTATCAGCACAAATTTTAATCTTGGCCTATTGGATAGAAAAGAAATTTAGATCTACATAAAAATATACTGCAAATTGGCATAAATATCAATCAGGCTATTGGGTCGGTAGCTACAGGGAGTGCGTATGCAATCAATCCGTTGACGCATCCAGCACCCAGATATTAACCCTGATGCATGATCATCCGGCCCCAATTTTTGCAAACGTTTGCAACCCTGATATTCCTTTTGGCTGCTCCTGCCTTTGCGGGGGATGCTATTATCAAGCGGGACCCCCTAAGATCTGACTGTTACCAGATTAGCGATTTAAGCGGAAAAACCATCGGGACCCTGAAACGGGACCCACTGGACTCCAGACGGATTCAGATCACCAACAAGAACGGGGTGCCGGGTAGGATACATCAAGCCTTCAATCCTGCCAACCTCATCAAGCCGCTATGACGTTTTCAAGCCATCCGGCGGCCATGCCTGGAGCATCCGTCAAGATCCTCTAAGATCAGACCGCTATCGGTATCAGGGGAAAACTATCCGCCGGGACCACCTCCGAAAAGACCGATGGATAATTGAAAAATAGACCCGTCCCCCACCATTTCCCCCACCACATTTTTTTGATCGGGATCACCATTTTACAAAATATCAGGGAATTGAATCCCATATTTCCTGCATGGATTGCATTGATATTGCCCTTACGGGGTGGGGGATAGGGCGGGGGACACAAAAAATAGGGAATAAAAAAAGGCTTACATTTTTTTGTAAACCTTTGATATTATAGATGGCGCGCCCGGCAGGTATCGAACCTGCGACCCCCAGCTCCGGAGGCTGGTGCTCTATCCACTGAGCTACGGGCGCGATGTGTCGTGGGAAAATAGAGTATCGGGTTCCACAAGTCAAGGCTGTTTTAAATCTGAAACAACGAGTCTCCTGTTTTTTCCAGTGCGGCTTTTGCTTCACCCACCACATACAGGGAACCGGCGATGCAGACCGCATCATCGGGTTTGGATGTGGCGATGGCGTAGCGAACGGCTTCTCCCACATCGGGAACAATTTGGATGTCTGAAATAAGATCCTTTGCAACAATTTTAAGCGTCTCGGGAGGAAGCGAACGGTCGATCTTGGCGCGCGTGATAATCAGACGAGTGCAGGGGGCAACCAGATCTTTGAGGATCGCCTCGTAGGGCTTGTCATCAAGGATACCGGCCACCATGGTAATCCGTCGTCCGGCAAGGGCATCTTTCAAAAAACGGCCCAGCCGTCTGGCGGCCATGAGGTTGTGCGCCCCATCCAGAATTACATAGGGTTTTTGGGAAACCACTTCCAGGCGGCCCGGCCAGCGGTTTTGGAGGAGGCCGGATTGGATATGGGCCTTTGATAGCCGGGCATGGTTGCGCATGATGATCTCACAGGCAGCCAGGGTCAGCGATGCATTGTCCACCTGATGGCCGCCCATGAGACCGGTCCGCATCCCTTTCCACCGGTGATCGATCCCAAAATAGGAAAACCGGTCATCGCCTGTGCGCCGCACACGGAAATCCCGACCTTTCATAAAAAGGGGGGCATGTTGACGGGATGTGGTCTTCTCGATGACGGCCTTGGCGCTTTTCTGGCTCACACCGGTGACCACCGGTATGCCGGGTTTGATAATGCCGGCCTTTTCTCCGGTAATTGCGGCGATCGTGCCGCCGAGGTACGTTTTGTGTTCCAGCGAGATGTTGGTGATGATGCTGATCATCGGTGAGACGACATTGGTGGCATCCATCCGTCCGCCCATGCCGGTTTCGATGACGGCGTAGTCCACTTTCCGGCATCCGAACTCATAAAAGGCCATGGCCGTCGAGAACTCGAAGAAGGTGGGTTCCCGATCGCCACGGTGAACGGATTTGACCGCCTCCCAGGATGCCACCACCGCATCGTCGGAAATTGGCGTGCCGTTGACGCAGATTCTTTCGTTGAACCGGATCAGATGCGGTGACGTGTAAAGTCCCACGCGATATCCGGCCTGTTGCAGGATCGTTGCAAGAGCGGAAGCGATCGATCCTTTGCCGTTGGTACCGGCGATGTGGATGGCGGAAAATGTCCGGTGGGGATTACCAAGACCATCGAGGATGTTTGTGATGGTCGAAAGACCAAGGATAATACCGAATCGTCTCATGCTGTACATGGCATCGAGGCATTCGGTGTATGTGCTGGTTGACATTGCGGCGACTCCTTATTCCAATTCGCATTCAAGCGCTACCTGCGTTGACTGCGTCACCTCCTCCTTGCCGCCTTGGACTGCCGCCAAAAACAAAAACCCGGCGGGGAAGCGTTCCCTGCCGGGTCATGTCGTCAAACGGGTTGTGGCTAACGGTATCTCCTACTTCTTGCAACAGCAATGCGCTGTCTGCGCAGGGCCTCACGTTCTTTGCGACGACGGTACTCGCTCGGTTTCTCGTAGCTTTTTTTCAGCTTCAAGCGTTTGAACAGACCATCGTTCTGAATTTTTTTCTTCAGAATCCGCATGGCCTTTTCGAGATCGTTGTCGAAGACTTTGACTTCAATTGCTTTCAAACTGGCTCAACCCCCCTTTTTCCCATCGCGTCGACTAAGTTGGCTTTGCTATTTCAACCATGATGGTTATTTCAAAATTTTATAAAACGTTTTTAATATCAGATAAAAAAAAGCTTTTCAATAAAAAGATTGCTTTTGCGGAAATGGAAAACCGAGTGGCACCACTTTTCCTCTCAACCATCGTAACGTTGCAAAAATTGATATTTGTAGATATTCCAGAGATTTTTATTCTTTTTGGCATATTTTCTATGCAACTGTAGGGTTAATTCAGTTTAGAGACCAACTCGGCAGTCACATCCTTTACGCTGGGGGCGCCGTCCAGGGTGATGTACTTCATGGAAGCGCCCTTTTCGGCCAGATCTTTGAAATAATAGGCCGATGCCAGGGTCCCTTCGGTGCTGTCATAGTAAATGCCATGGCGTTTGTTGATGGCCGCTTCGTCCTGATCGTCGCTTCTGGTCTTCAGGTCGCCGCCGCAAACCCGGCACTT
>JABZFO010000019.1 GCA_014237405.1 Desulfosarcina sp.
GTTTCGTCCAATCGCCGCACCTTGGGGAACTGGGGCGATTCGTGCAGGCAGTCGGGACACTCCCTGGCCTCCTGGGCAATCTGCTTCATGGCATCGATGAACTGGTCCAGGGTCTCCTTGGATTCGGATTCAGTGGGCTCGATCATGATGGCCCCGCTGACCACAAGCGGGAAGTAGATCGTAGGCGGGTGGTATCCATGGTCCATGAGTCGCTTGGCAATATCCAGGGTTGCCACATGGTATTCCTGCTGGTGCTTGTCGGTAAAGACACACTCGTGCATGCAGGGCCGGTCGTAGGGCAGGTGGTAGTGCCCCTTGAGGCTCTCCTTGATATAGTTGGCGTTCAGGACGGCGTACTGGCTTACCTGCTTGAGTTGTTTTCCCACGCTGAGGATGTAACTGTACGTGCGGATCAGGATGCTGAAGTTGCCGAAAAAGGCATGCACCTTGCCCACGGACAGCGGGTAATCCTCGTCGAGGCGATAGGTGTCGCCATCCTTGACCACCCGGGGAACGGGGAGGAAGGGTTCCATTTCCGGGGTGACGCATACCGGGCCGGAGCCCGGGCCGCCGCCGCCGTGGGGGGTGGAGAAGGTCTTGTGCAGGTTCAGATGAAGCACGTCCACCCCGATGTCGCCGATGTTGACGATGCCCATCACCGCGTTCATATTGGCGCCGTCGCCGTAGACCAGGCCGCCCTTGTTGTGGACGATGTCGGCCACCTGGCGGATGTTGTCTTCGAACAGTCCCAGGGTGTTAGGGTTGGTGATCATGATGCCGGCGGTGTCCTCATCCATGAGGGCCTCCACCGATTCGGGCAGCAGGACCCCGTCTTCGCCGGATTTGACCGGCACGGCCTTGAAGCCGCAAAGGGCGGCGCTGGCCGGGTTGGTGCCGTGGGCAGTGTCGGGGATGAGCACCTTGGTGCGCGGTTGACCCTTGTGTTTATGGTAGGCGGCAAAGATCAGCATGCCGGTCAGCTCGCCTTGAGATCCGGCAGCGGGCTGGAGTGTGACCGCCGGCAGACCGGTGATTTCTCCCAGGTAGCTCTGCAGGTCGTGCATCAAGGCAAGAGCCCCCTGGGAGAGACTTTCCGGCAGCAGGGGGTGGGCGCCGGCAAAACCGGGAATAGAAGCCTGGCGCTCGTTGGTCTTGGGGTTGTACTTCATGGTGCAGGATCCCAGCGGGTACATGCCGCTGTCCACGCCGAAATTCCACTGAGAGAGCTTGGTAAAGTGGCGCACCACGTCCAGCTCTGACAGATCCGGAAAATCCGGACCGTCGCCGACCAGGGCATCGTCAAGCGGGGCTTCATCTACGTCGCGTCGGGGCAGAGACAGACCGGTCCGGCCGGTGGATCCCTTTTCCCAGAGCAGGGGTTCGTTAAAGATCAAGCCGGTGGTTCCCATTTTCTCTTTCATTTGGTCACCTCCTTTACCAGTGCATCAATTTCGTCTTTTGAAATGGTTTCGGTCACGCACATGAGCCAGCAGTCGGATAGCTCCGGATAGTAGGGGGCCAGGTTCAGCCCGGCGACGATCTTCTTCTCCAGCAGTGTTTGCCAGGTGTCGGCAAATCCTTTGGGGAAGCGGACCACGAACTCATTGAAGGTGGGCGCTTTGAAGGGAGACGCGAATCCGGCCTTGGCCAGGGATGTTTTGAGGTATTCGGTCCGGTCTCGATTGAGACGCGAGAGCTGACGGATCCCCGTGCCGCCCATGGCGGCCATGTACATGGTGGATGCCGTGGCGCACAGTCCCTGGTTGGAGCAGATGTTGGAGGTGGCTTTTTCCCGTCGGATGTGCTGCTCGCGAGTGGCCAGGGTGAGGACGAAACCGGTTTTGCCGTCCCGGTCCACGGTTTTGCCGATGAGCCGTCCGGGCATGGCGCGCACATATTTCTGCTTGGCGGCAAACATGCCCAGGCCGGGCCCGCCGAAGCTCTGGGGAATGCCGAAGCTCTGGCCTTCGCCGCAGGCGATGTCCGCTCCGCAGGCACCGGGGCTTTTAAAAAGGCCATAGGCCAGAAGAAGTTGGGGCTTTGCAGGGCCACACCGGCCAGTTCTCCCAGATTCTTTAGGCCGGAAAGATCGGTGCGGCCGTTTGCGCCCACGGGAAGCTCTACCACCTCGAAGCCGGTTGGGGCAAAATAGGTCTCCACCACCTTGCGGTACAACGGGTGAACGGCCCGGGATACGGCCACCTTCTTGCGGCGGGAAACCCGGATGGTCATGAGTAGGGCTTCGGCCAGTCCCGAGGCACCGTCGTACATGGAGGCGTTGGCCACGTCCATGCCCAGCAGGCGGGTCACCAGGGTCTGGTATTCGTAGATGGTCTGCAACGTGCCCTGGCTGATTTCCGGCTGGTAGGGGGTATAGGCGGTGAAAAACTCGCTGCGGAGCAGCAGCTGCCGGCTTGTTTCCGGGATGTAATGGCTGTAGCTGCCGGCACCCATGAACACCTTGTAGGCGGGAGATGCGCCCATGCCGGCGGCCAGGTTGTCCATGTGCCCGTTGAGTTCCCACTCGGTGAGAGGCTCGGGCAGGTTCATCTTTTCCTTCCGGCAGCAGTCGTCGGGAATACTGGAGAAAAGTGCGTCCAGATCCGCCGCGCCCACCACCTGAAGCATCTGTTGGATGTCTTTTTGGGATCGCTGGCTTTGATTTCCATCATCCAGCCGCCATTATAGGGGTCGTTGTTGACCAGTTCGGGCTCATCGGCAAGGGCTTCGTTGATGGCCGTCACTTCACCGCCGATGGGCATGTAAAGCTCGGATACGGCTTTGACCGATTCAACGGTGCCGAACTCCTCGCCCTTGTCAAAGGTGCTGCCCACCTCGGGCAGTTCGACGAAGACGATATCTCCCAGCTGATCCTGGGCGTAGTCGGAAATGCCCATGCGGACAACGTCGCCGTTTGTTTTGGACCACTCATGGTCATCGGTGTATCGTACATCTTCCGGCAGATTCAGTTCGCTGATCTCTTTCATGTTTTCCCTCCCTGTGATTGTTTTTTCTATGGAATACGCGATGCAGTGTCCGCGATTAGACCATGTCGGCCATGGGTTTGCGGGCGGTGCGGTCAGGACGCACATCGTCCACGATGGTGACGGTGATTTTTCGTCGGCTGTCCGCAATATCCACGTGTTCGCTCGGGGACAGCTTCCGGTTGACCTTGACAAAGCCGCAGCAAAGCCCTTTGGCTTTGAAGCCTTCCGGCTTGTCCTGGCCGTCGGCATCGATGACTCGGGATTCCTCGCCGGCTGAGATTTTGCGGAGATTCTTGCCTACGAAGGCCTGGGTGAAAACGATGTCCGTTTGCTCTTCCAAGACGGTCCGACCGATGAAATCCTTGGTGAATCCAGTCTGGTCTGCATTAAAGGGCAGGGCAAAGGGCCATGGATGGTTGATGAATGGCCAGTGTCCGATATCCTGGTGGGAAAGGGGCAGCACGGCGCCGGCCCGCAGGCTGTCCCGGGCTGCCAGACCGCAGGGTTTGATGTCGTCGGATTGACCGGCGGCCAGAAGGCGTTCCCACAGGTTTCGGATCTTGTCCGGTGACAGGAAAATTTCGAAGCCGAACTCACCGGTGTATCCGGTGCGCGACAGTAGAATCGGGGTGCCGTCGTCGAGGCGAACCGCATCGGCCAGGGGCGATGCGTTATCATAATGCCCCTTGAAGGAGAAGTAGGGCATACCGGCAAACACCGCTTTCGGATCGGCCAAAACCTGTCCGAGAATCTTGGCCGCCGCCGGCCCCTGGATGTCCATCTTGCCCAGCCGGTCGGTCAGGTCGGTGACCGCAGCGTCCCGCCTGCCGAGGTTTTTCTGCAAATGGTCGGCAGCGGGCCCGCCCATGCCGGCGTTGACCACCACCATGTAGCTGTCCGCTTCCACAAAGAAGACGATGGCATCGTCGATGGTTTCGCCCTTTTCGTCCAAGAAGGCGCCATAAACGCATCGACCGGGGGAGAGTGGCTTTTTGGACGGTCCCATACAGGCGTCCAGATCATTGGTGAAGCAGTGCTGGAGCAGGTCTGCAGCACCCGATCCTGTGATGGTGACGGCTGCCATGTGACTGGTGTCGAAAACACCGGCACCGGTCAGTACAGCCAGGTGTTCGTCTTTAATCGACGAATACCACAGGGGCATGTCGTAGCCGCCGAAATCGGCCATGTTGGCGCCTTGATCCCGATGCCAGTCGTTCAACGGTGTCATTTTGACGGGTGTTGTCATGATGCGGTTCTCCTTGTAAAAAGAGGGATCGAGGGGTCCAGGATTCAAGGGGCCAGGTGCTTTTCCCCAACGATCTGATCTCAAAAGATATAAGGAACCTTCAGGTTGTAGCTTTTATACACCACGAAGGTTTCCACGGACTGTACGTCTTCTAACCGGGACACCTCCTCCGTATAAAATTCAAGAAGACCGAAGCCTTCCTTGAGCAGCACCTACAATTACCACCCGATGCCGGGGGACGGCCTCGGGGTTAACGAGCCCGGATATTTCCAGAACACCCTTTTCTTCAAGCTTGGCGACTCTCGATCGCACGGTATTTTCAGATACACCGAGATCTTCCGCAATGGTTTTAAATGACTTCCGGCCTTCACGAAGATGGCGGATGATGGCAATATTCAGGTCGTCAATTTTCATGGATAATTTTTCTGAATGAAGAAATATGAAAAAACTTTAGTTCAACATGATGAATCTGTCAATCAATTTTTAAATAATTGATGTATTCAGTAAATAGTAGTAAGGAAACAGTTGAAAAAGGCACGAATTGGATTTATCGAATAGTTTGTCGGATGGCGGTGACGCTAAGCGCTGTGATTATATCGCGATGAGGACCAGGGCCACACAGGCGATGGCCACGCCAAACCACTGCCGCCGGTCCAGGCTTTCCCGGAACACCAGCCAAGCCAGCATAATGGTGGACGCCGGATAAAGCGATGCGAGCACGGTTGAGATGTCCAGTCTTCCCAAGTGGGCGGCCACAGTGAATGCGGCGGTGCCTGCCGTATCCAGAATGCCGGCCAGGACGATGAATCCCACTTGCCCTTTGGGCGGTGCTGCCAGCTGCCGGGTGAGCGTAAGGATAAGAAACATCACGGTGACGGCGCCGATCTTGGAGGCCAACAGGGGCCACAGTACTGCCTGGCCACTGGCGTGGTCCATCATGATGAAAAACAGCCCGAATCCCAACCCGGCCAGCAGGGAAAGGCGCAACTCACCCTTTTGAATGCGCATGTCCCCGCCGGGAGAAGATAGCAGCCAGACCGCCACCATGGCGGCTGCCAAACCGAACATCAGCAGGGTGCCGGGAAGGCCTTCCAACACAAAGGAAAAACCTATAGGAATTACAGCGGTGACCATTGCCGACAGGGGAGCCACGAGCCCCATACGGCCTGACGCCAGCCCCTTGTAAAGCCCCACGAGACCCAATACGCCGAATGCGCCGGCCAGTATGCCGAACAGCAACTGCCGGGTATCGGGCGCCTTTTCGGCAAACAGCGGGGTCAAACAGGTCAGCAAAATCCCTCCCAGTATCTGGGAGAAGAGAACCACGGTAAGTGCATTTCCCCGCCGGGAGGCAAATCCGCCGGCAAAGTCTCCCGCCCCCCAGGCCAGGGCGCTGCACAGGCCGCACGTGATGGCCAAGGCTTCAGATCCGATCATTTCAAGATGCCTGCAACGATGGTGGTGGTGATCTGCCGTGGGTGCATGATGGCGGTTGGTTTAATGGGATTGGAAGACACCACTAAACTATAGGCGCCGGCCGGCACAAGTCAACCCATAAGTAGTGTCCGCAAGACTTCCATCATTGGGCCCTTGGGCAATCCGTCCGAGTTCCATTGCAAATGCGGGGAATCATATGTTAAAAGGGAATGTGTCAGCCCATCGGCCGAACGCCGAACACATACAAAGCGCCAATCTCTCTTACATCATGATGGCCAAGTCGCCTCTATATAAGGAGGTGCTGGATGATGAGTTCATGAAGATAGTCGATACAGGGTCAGCTGAGAACACCGAAAACGCTTATCCACAAAGGGTTATAAGATGCCTGTGATACAGGTTGTAATAGAGTATTGGATACTGCTGGTTCCGCTGGTCCTGCACGGCCTCGGCATCCTCTTCATCTTCGACGTCATCATGAACGGCCGGACCAGCCAGGGCACCATTGCCTGGGTGATGGCCCTTTTTTTCTTCCCCTACCTGGCCGTTTTTCTTTACCTGATATTCGGGGCCCGGCGAATTCAGGACTATACTGCCGCGCATCAGTCCGGCACCATGGACATTCATCACCTGGGGAAGATGCTGCGGCAGAATCAGCAGCTTCGAGACCTCATGGTGAGAGAGACGCCCCAGATCGACGTTCTCAGCCATATCTACCAGCTGCCCGTCATGAAAGGGAACCGCTGTACCCTCCTGATCAACGGAAAAGCCACCTTCGACTCTATCCTGGCAAGTATCGCCCACGCCCGACGCTATATCCTCATCCAATTTTTCATCGTCCACGACGACGGGCTGGGACGCCGGTTAAAGTCGGCCCTGATCGAACGGGCCAAGGCCGGTGTTCAGGTATACTTTTTATATGACAAGGTCGGTTCTGTACGGCTGCCCCGTTCCTACACGGATGCGTTGCGGGTCGCCGGTATCCATGTGGGCATCTTCCGGGTGGGTAAAGGGTGGCTCAACCGGTTCCGGATCAATTTTCGGAATCACCGAAAAATCGTGGTGGTGGACGGTGAGAAAAGCTGGGTGGGCGGGCACAATGTCGGCGATGAATATCTGGGAAAGAGCACGCGCTTTTCATCCTGGCGGGATACCCATGTGAAGATGGCGGGCCCCGTCACCCTGGCGGTCCAGCTCTCTTTTGTCGAGGACTGGTATTGGGCTTGCGGACAGCTGCCCGATGTCTCCTGGACGCCGCCGCCCGCCTTCGGCAACGAGCCGGTCCTCTGCATTCCCACAGGCCCCGGCGACATGGTGGAGAGCTGTTCGCTGATGATGGTCCAGGCCATCAACGCCTCGACCCGGCGGTGCTGGATGCTCAGCCCCTATTTCGTGCCGGATGTGGCGGTGATCAAGGCCCTTCAGCTGGCTGCCATGCGCGGGGTGGATGTGCGGATTCTCATTCCCGCCAACCCGGACAAGCGGGTGGTGTGGTGGGCGGCACACAGCTACCTGTTCGAGGTGGCCGTGGCCGGGGTGCGCGTGTACACCTACCGGGAGGGGTTCATGCACCAGAAGGTCTTTCTGGTGGATGACTGCCTTGCCGGCATCGGCACGGCCAACCTGGACAACCGCTCCCTGCGAATCAATTTCGAGATCACCATGACCTTTACCGACCCGGCATTTATTCGCCAGGTGGAGAAGATGTGCCGGGATGATTTTGCCGTTTCCGACCCTTTGACCACCGACGACGTCTATCGACGCCCGTTGCCTTTCTTGACAGGATTGTTTCCATATCGTCCATGAAATACTTGTGGGCGATATCCCCGAGCCTCTCCTTTAATTGCAGATCCTCCCGGTTGGCCAGCCGTTTATAGAAATTCGGGGCCATTTTTTCGAACAGGTCCAACAGCTCGGCATCGAAGTGTGTGCCCCGGCCCTTTTCCAGAATGGCCAGTGTCTCTTCATAGGAGAGGGGTTCCTTATAGGGACGCTTGGAAGTCAGGGCGTCGAAGACATCGGCGATGGCAAAAATCCGTGCACTGACGGGGGTGTCGGTGCCGCTTCGCCCGTTAGGGTAGCCGCTGCCGTCCACTTTTTCGTGATGCCCGCCCACCACATCCATGGCATCCTTTAGCCACCGGGAACGGCTGATGATTTCAAGCCCTTTGTTGACATGGGTTTTCATCACCGAATACTCATCGCTATCCAGGGGGCCGGGCTTGTGGAGGATGCTGTCCGAAATACCAATTTTTCCCACGTCGTGTAAAAAGGCCCCTTTGATCAGCGCCCGCATCTCCCGGGCAGTCAGGCCGAAAGCCTCGCCCAGTTTCACCGCAATGATGGTGACCCGGTAATTGTGGGCGTCGGTGTCGCTGTCCCGTTTGGCAATGGCACTGCCCAGCACGTTCAGCGTCTCCATGTGCGAATCCAGCAGGCTTCGGGACGTGCGGGCCAGGCGGCCCAGCAGGTTGATGATGACTGGGTAAAGCACCAGTGTGGTGGCCAAGACAATGGCAATCACACAGGCCACGGTCTTCAGGGTATCCATTCTGGCTGCGGCCATGGCCGCTTCGGAGACGGCGAAGACGCCCTCCAGATAAGCCACCACTTCATCTTTGCTGCTGGTCAGGGGGGCCACCACCGAAATCAGGGGCATGCCGTCCAGCCGGAATACCCGGTGTTGCTTTTGGCCGGGCTGGGGGATGCGCAGGGCGGCATCGCCCATTCGCTGGTTCACGACGGCAATGTGTTCATAACTGCTGTCCGAAACGCGGGCAATCCGCCGAGCACCCGTGTCATAGATCCGGGCGTAGACAAAGCGGCCCATCTGGTTGAAGCTGCTGTCGTGATGGGGTGAGCGGGCAGCGGCGAACGCTTCCAGTTCACGCTGAAGCCCGCCGGGGTCCAGCAGGCCGGGTCGATCCAGGATTTCCCTGGCCTGCAGGCTGAACTGGCCGGAGGCCATCAGTACCCGGTCCAGAACCCGCTCCACGGCTGTATCGCGAAGGTTGATCCAGGTCACCGACACCAGGACGATGGAGATGACGCTGACTGCCATCACCAACCGGCGGATCAGGAGCCAGTGGATGGGGGAAATTTTATTGCGATGTGAAAGTCGAGAATCGATGATTCACCTCCTGTTGCAGGTAGATCAATTGATGCCGTAATCCTTTAGTTTCAACTGCAGGGTCCGGCGGCTGATGCCCAGCATCTGTGCCGTTCGTGTCCGATTGCCACCCATGTCCTCGAGGGTTTTCAGGATCATCTCTTTCTCCACCTCTTTCAGCGATCGCCCCGATGCCAGCACAGGCTCTTTCACCGGTTCATTGGCGTCGTGATGCTTAAGGGTGCTGGGGAAGTGCTCCGGGTCCACCATATCCCCCCTGGCCATGATCACCGCGCGCTCGATGACGTTTTCCAGTTCACGGATATTGCCCGGCCAGGAGTGCCGCACCAGAAGATCCATGGCCCGGGGGCGGAAGCCTTTCAGGCTGCGGTGATTCTTTTTGGAATACCGGTTGAGAAAATAATTGGCGAGCAGTGGTATGTCTGCCGAGCGATTCCTCAGGGGCGGTACCTTGATTATCACCACGTTGAGTCGGTAGTAAAGATCTTCCCGGAAACGGCCGGCGGCGATCTCCGCTTCCAGGTTGCGGTTGGTGGCCGAGATGATCCGGGTATCGACATGGACGGTCCGGGTGCCGCCCACCGGCTCAAACTCCTTTTCCTGGAGGACACGCAGGATCTTGGCCTGGGTGGCCGGGGTCATTTCCGCGATTTCATCCAGAAAGAGGGTCCCTTGGTCTGCCAGCTGGAACCGGCCCTTCTTGGGTCCGGTGGCGCCGGTAAATGCGCCGGGGGCTGTTGTGGTGGATGGCATTGGCCACCAGCTCTTTTCCGGTGCCGCTTTCCCCCTGGATCAGAACCGTGGCCTCCGACGGGGCCACCAGGGCCAGAGTTTCGAAGAGCTCCCGCATGGACGGGCTGCGGCCAATGATGTCCCCGAAATCGAAACGCGCGTCCAATCGCTCCTTCAGGTTGAGGTTCTCTTCTTCCAGTTTGCGGTGATGCAGGGTCTTGGTGACCAAAATTTTCAGTTCGTCGACGTCGATGGGCTTGGTGAGGTAGTCGCGGGCCCCGGCCTTGAGAGCCTCGACGGCCGATCGTACCGACCCGTAGGCGGTCATGATGACCACCGGTGTGCCGGGACTGATGCCGGCAATCTTTTTCTGGGCCGCATCGCCGTCCATGCGCTTCATGCGAAGGTCCATGAGCACCAGATCGAAGAGATTTTTTTCCACTGCCAGACAGGCCGCGTCGCCGTCGTCGGCCTCCTGCACCTGGTAGCCCTCGGCCGACAGGACGGCCTTAAGCATGGTCCGGTGGGAGGCGTCGTCGTCTACTACAAGTATCTTCGCTTTCATGGATTTGCTCATATCTCCATATTCCGTAGGAAAAGAATGAATCGGGTGCCGCTGCGTTTTCCCGGTGGGGGGCTGTCCACGCGAACCCCACCGTCATGATTTTCAGCGATTTTGCGCACTATGGCCAGCCCCAGGCCGGTGCCCCGCTCCCGGGTGGTGTAAAAGGGTTCGAAAATTTTTTCCTGAACTTCCGGGTCAATTCCCGGGCCGTTGTCTTCCACTTGGATTTCCACCCCTTCGCCTTCATTGGAGACAGAAATCCGGATCTCAATGGTGCCTCCTGTTTCCATGGCGTTGATGGCATTGAGCATCAGGTTGAGCAGGGCCTGGGAGATCTGGTTTGGATCCAGCGACATGGGCGGTATGCCGGCTTCACAATCAACGTGAATGTCGATGTCATGGGTTTTTGCATCGGCGGACACCAGGGAGACCACGTGATCGATGAGATCGGGAAGCATTGTGGCTTCCGGTTCCAGTACCATAGGCCGGGAAAAATTGAGCAGGTCTGTCACGACATGGTTGATGCGGTCGATCTCACGCACCATGACATCGGCATATTCGCGTTCGGGGGTATCTTTTCCATGGCCCCGACCGAGAAGGTAGGCAAACCCCCGGATGGAGCTGAGCGGGTTCCGGATCTCGTGGGCCACCCCTGCGGCCAGTCGGCCGATGGCCGCGAGCTTTTCCGTGCGCCGCACCTGCGCTTCCAGCCGTTTGATTTCGCTCAAATCCCTGAGCACCACCACCGCGCCATTGCGGCTGCCGGCTTCATCCTGAATGGGCGTCACGGTTAACAGCAGCGGGAGCCAATCTCCTTTTTCCCGATGATACCGGATCTCCCGGTTCATTACCGGGACACCCTGGTCGATGGTCTGCGCGATGCCGGTTTCTTGAAAATCGAAAACCGTTTGCAGGTCGATCGGATTGATGGCCGCTGCCGGCATACCCAATAGCGACAATGCCTGCTGGTTGCAGGAGACCACCCTGCCGCCGGTGTCGATACTCAACACGCCGTGGGCCATGCTGGCGATGACCTGCCGGGTATAGTCCCGGGTTTCCTGGAGGGTCCGGTTGAGCAGATAGTAGCTTCGCAGCACGATAAAAAAATAGATCACGCCGCCACCCAACGCCAGAACGATGCCCCCCATAATCATGGCATGTTGAATGTCCGACTGCCGGGCCGCCTCATAGGCGGCCATGGTCATTCCCAGATAGACGGTGGCACTGGAATGAGAATGCGTCGGTGATTCGGCCGCCGACCTTGTGGATTGCGCATGGATGCCCATGGGGGTAAAGGGCTTGGCCACCTCATAAACGTGGGTGCCGTCAGCCAGCCGACGCACCCGGGTTCGGACATCATCCGCCCGGACAAATTCAGCACCAGGTAGAGGTAGTTGACATCGCCGGACCTGCCGATTTCGTGGACCAGATTCCCGATGGCATCCTTGCCGGCCATCTGCATCATCATGCCGGCCCGGGCCCCGGCTTCCAGTGCATTGATCAGGGTCAGGGCCTGGCGGTGGACCGTTTCCCTGGCGGCGTCTCTTTCACGGTTCAGGTTCCGGTAGGTGGAAACGCTGATAAAGACCAGCAGCAGCAGCACGACAAGAAGGATGGAAAGGGCCGTCAGATAGATTTGTCGACGGGGTACGACGGTCATGGCCGATATTTTTCCTTCGTTGAGCTAAATTGGTTTTTCGAAAAGAATAATACGGCAACGGCCCAAGTGCAAATATTTTGCGCACCTATCCATTAACCGGCAACTGGACGCTCCGGTAAGCAGGCCCAAGCGTATTTTATACAGTGGTCTGCTTATTCTTACGAAAACACTGCTGTTCCAATAGATTGACCAGGGATCAAGTCCCTCAGAAACTGCTCGCAGGGAAGGCAGAGGATGTTATTTATTAACATTCGTTCATTGCCGCGATAGACAAGGACTGTCTGTGCTTCAGGATAGTCTTCTTGAAAGGCAGTTAACCCTTTGAGCATTTTGTTGTTAATCCTGGCGGAGTTCTTAACCTCTATGGCCTGGAAGGTCTCCTGCCCATAGAGTATAAAATCAACCTCAACCCCTGACTTTGTGCGCCAGTAATAAAGGTTGCACGGGTTGTTGCTGTATGCGATCCAGGCCCTCAGGTGCTGGGCAACAAGGCCTTCGATCCCCGCGCCGTCAATTTCATGAGGGCTGTCCAAGGGGCCGGCAGGCCGCAAGGACCGAAAAACACCGCTATCAAAAAAATAGAATTTAGGGTGAGAAATTAGATTCCGCTTGGCTCGCCTGGAAAAATCGGCAACAGGAAAGAAAGCAACAGATCTTCAAGAACCGAGAGATAGTTATCCTCTTGGGCCGAAGAGGAAAAAACTTTGCTGGGGGCTCTGGAAAAAACGCATTACCGTTACCATTTATGCCTCCCTTTTTGCATCTTAGATGCAAGATATCACACCCATGGCACCGATACAAGGGATACAGGTGTACCAGGCCCGTCGGCCTGGCAGGTCCCATCGGGCTCACACTGCGTAAAATTTACGCAGTTGTTGAGTTTTTAGCCTGATCCGGGTAATATTTACGCACCAATTCCCCCGTTCCAACCCCCCAAAAAAATCAATTTCGCAATAAAACAAGCAACATAAAAAGATGGCATGGCGATTGATTAGACCATTGATATGAAAAAGGCGAGGTTTATCGAAAAGCAGCGCATCTTTATCAACCTCAGGAGATCAGAATGAAACACCTAATTCCCCGAATACCCGTCAAGCCGGCATGGATACCGATATCGTGGCTGTCACGGGAGCTGGCCCCGGCCCTGATCCTGAGTGCGGTCCTTTTCATGGGGCCAACCGCCAAGGCGGATGTTGCCGAACCGCCGGCTGCCGCTGAACGCCAGACATTGGCCGGCACCGTTCAGCTCGCCAACCTCATCGATCAGGCATACACCCACAACCCGTCGATTCAACAGGCCCGGGAGGCGTGGCGGGCCACCGTGGAAAACTACCGGATCACTACCGGGTACCCGGACCCGCAACTGATGGTCACCTGGTTTCCCGAACCCATCGAGACCCGCCTGGGACCCCAGGACTGGAACGCCCGGATATCCCAGATGATCCCTTTTCCCGGCAAGTTGTCGAAGGCCGGCGAACTGGTGGCCGCCGACGCCCGCATCGCCCGCCTCAAGCTGGACAAGGCGGTGAAGGAGACGCTTTTGGCGGTCCGGGAGTCCTATTATGAACTGTGGTACATCCGACAGGCCCAAACGGTTACCCGGCATAATGCCGGCCTGCTGAATCATCTCAGAAAGGTAAGCGAAACCGCCCACGCCGACAACCGGGCCACGCTCACCGACGTGGTCAAGGCCCAGTCCCAGACCGGCCAGCTGCAGTACGACTCCCTGCTGCTGGAGGAACTGGAGCAGACGGAGATCACCCGTCTCAACGGGTTGCTGAACCGCCCTCCCGAATCGGCCCTGGGCGTTCTGGAGAGACCGGTATTAGCGCCCCTATCCGTTGAGGTGGAAACCATCTATCAACTGGCCGAAGCCAATCAGGAGGAGATCCTCATTGCCCAGGTTGGCGTCGATAAAGGCGACACCAAGGTGTCCCTGGCACGGTTCCAGAACATGCCGGACTTCAAGGTGGGCCTGTTTTACGCCGGGATCGGCGAGCCCGATGTTCCCGTTCAGCCCCGGGATGCCGGACGAGACGCCATCGGCCTCCAGGCGGGCATCTCCATCCCTTTGTGGTTCGGAAAGAACAACAGCCGGGTGGACAAGGCCATGGCGGAAAAATCCAGTGCCCGCGCGGAAAAGGCCGTTCGGATCAATGCCGTCCGAACAAAGATTCGCACGCTGTATTTCAAGGCCCGCAATGCCCAGCGCATCGCTACCCTGTACGAGACGGACCTGGTTCCCCAGGCGGCCCGGTCCATGGAAATCGCCGAGGTCTGGTACCGGGAGGGAGAGTCGTCTTTCACCGATTTCATTGAAACCCAGTCGGTCTGGTACAACTTTCAGCTTGCTCTGGCCCGCGCCAAGGCTGACTACGGCATCAACCTGGCGCGGCTCGAACGGATGGCGGGAAGGCACCTGACCGGTGACATGCAAATTCTGCCGGAACCTGCCGGAAAGGAGCAGCCATGAAGATTCGAATGGTTATTGTCACTGGCGCAGTACTGATTAGTGCCGTCGGCCTGGCATCCGGCACATACCGGAACCTGAAGCAGAACCTGGAGGATTATGCGCCGCCGGCCATGCTCCATCAACCGGAGGCGTCGGAGACCACCGTCAAGGCTGAACCGGACGCTTTCGAGGCCGCCAAGAAAACCATTGAAGATGCGCGGGATCGCTGGACCAAAATGGTGGACGGTAACGCGTTGCCTGCTGGCGATACGGTCATTTCGCCGGCCATAATCGGTGCAGCCGCCGACGAGACCCAAATCCTTGCCGCGCTCCGGCCCCGGTTTTCTCTCCAGACAGCCCAGTCCCTGATCCTGTTGCGCAACCCATCCATACAGGCGGCCACAAATCGCTTCAAGGCCGCCCTGGAAGGATTCGATCAGGTGACCCAGCTGGATGAAATTTTGCGGCAGTACTCGGCATTCACGGCAGGCGTGATGCCCGGGGTAGGCCCCATGAAGGGCATTGACACCGTCCGGATGAAGTTCCCATTTCCCGGCGTTACAGCCCTTAAAGGTCAGGTGGCGGAAAAGAACGTGGAAGCGGAAAAACAGGTTCTGGACCTGGTCCGTCGCAATATCGTTGCCCAAGGCCGCAAGGCATACTGGAACCTTCTATACACCCATCGGGCGCACCGGATCACCCGGGATATGTTGAATCGGCTGAACCACCTGGAGTCGGTGGCCACCACCCGATACGGCGCCGGGAAAACCAGTTACCAGGATGTCATCAAGATCCGCATCGGCCGTGAAAAACTTGATGAACAGCTGGCAACGTTGAACCAGCAGAGAATCAACCTGGAAACCGAACTGCTGGCGCTGATGGACCTGGGACCGGGCAATCCCATCGGTTGGCCGGACACCCTCACCCCGGACACATCGCTGCCCAGGCTGGGCGCCCTCTATCCCCTGGCCATGCAAAAACGCCAGGAGCTGAATCGAATGCGGGCCATGGTGGGAAAGATGGAACGGATGGTGGAGATGGCCGAAACCATGATTCAGCCGGCCTTCACCCAGAACTATTCGCTCTACACGGACGAAGCGGTTCTCCAGGTGGGCAGCGCCGGGAAAAAGCCGACCTTTGGCACCACGGTTTCAGCGGCCCGGGGCAAGGGTCTGCCCAAGAACGCCTGGTTCGGCACCCGGGACACCTATCTCAGGGGGACGCGGCGCAAGCTCGACGCCCTGCGGGCAGATCTGGACGACGCCGAGGCGCGCACCCGACTGATGGTGCGAACGGGCTGGTTCGATCTGGACCGGGCTCGGCGGGAACGCGCCCTGTACAAGGACCGGCTGCTGGACCTGTCTCAGACCTCGTTAGATGTGTCCACGCGGGGATACGAGTCGGGCAGCGTCTCCTTTGCCGATGTGGTCACCTCCTACACCGGTTGGCTGGATGTGAACCTGGTCAGCGAGCGCCGAAACAGCGATGTTGGCATTGCCAGGGCGGAACTGGAGCGTCGCATTGGAACCAAATTGCCTTAAAACACAGAAAGGACATCCAACCATGTTTGCTAAACAGATCATCATTGCCTTTGCGGCAGCGGCTATCACCCTTGCCCTGAACACGCCTGCAGCGCTGGTCCGGGATCGGATTTCTCTTTCCAGCCTCCTGGGGCCGGCGACCGTGCATGCGCAAGAAGCGCTCAAGGCCGGTATGGTGGACCCCAAGACCGGCAAGAAGATCAAATACTGGGCGGCGCCCATGGATCCCACCTACATTCGCAATCAACCGGGTAAGTCACCAATGGGCATGGACCTGGTCCCGGTATACGAAGAGGAGGGTGAGGAGAAGGAGCCCAGTTCCACCATCCGCATTGACCCGGTAACCCAGCAGAACATGGGGGTGCGACTGGGTCGCGTAGAGAAAAAACACCTCTCCAAGTCGATCCGCACCTTCGGCACCATCACCTACGATGAAACCGGACTGTATTCGGTGAACACCAAGTTCAACGGCTGGATCGAAACGCTCTACGTGGATTTTCTAGGGGAACGGGTGGAAAAAGGTCAGCCGCTGTTCGACATCTACAGCCCCGATCTGCTCACCGCCCAGCAGGAATACCTCATCGCCATTCAGCAGCAGAAGGGACTGAACAGGAATGCCCCGAAGGGGGCCGATCGGCTGCTGGATGCCTCCCGTACCCGCCTGGTCTACTGGGATCTCACCGACGAACAGATCACCCAGTTGGAGACCGCCGGCGAGATCCGGAAAGCGATCACGATCTTCTCACCGGCCTCCGGTGTGGTCATCAAGAAAAAAGCCCTGAAAGGGCACTACGTCAAGGCCGGTGAGCACCAGTATGAAATTGCCGACCTGTCCACTGTGTGGGTGGATGTTGACGTCTACGAGTACGAGCTGCCCTGGGTCCACAAAGGGATGCCCGCCGAAATGGAGTTGGCCTATCTCCCCGGCAAACGTTACGCGGGCGAAGTACTCTTCATCTACCCCTACCTGGATCCCAAAACCCGGACCGCCCGTCTGAGGCTCTCCTTTGCCAATCCGGACAACAAACTCAAGCCGGGGATGTACGCCAATATCTATCTGAAGAGCACCCTGCCCGGCAAGCGGCTGGTGGTGCCCCAGGAGGCGGTGATCGACAGCGGCGTGAGAAAGCGAGTCTTCGTCTCCAGGGGCAAGGGAAAATTCGAACCCCGGGAGGTCACTATAGGCGTCGAGGGTAACGATTATATGTTTGAAGTGATCGATGGCCTTTCCGAGGGGGAGGAGATTGTCCTCTCCGGCCAGTTCATGCTTGATTCGGAGAGCCGCCTGAAAGAGGCCATCGCCAAGATGCTCGACGTGCGCAGCAAGGGAACCGGAGGAGACGCCGACGATCTGGAAATGGACGATATGACCATGGGGGACGACGATCTGGACATGAGCGATATGACCATGGATTCAGACGGTTCAGCAGAAAAGGAAACCACGCCATGATCGAAAAAATCATCGAACTGTCCATCAAAAACAAGTTCCTGGTGATCCTGGCGACACTGTTCGTCATCGCCGCCGGCATATACGCCATTGCCAACACGCCTCTGGATGCCATTCCCGATCTGTCCGATGTACAGGTGATCATCTTTACCGAATACGCGGGTCAGGCGCCACAGGTGGTGGAGGATCAGGTGACCTACCCGTTGACCACCGCCATGCTGTCGGTGCCCTTTGCCAAAGTTGTGCGGGGCTATTCCTTTTTCGGCATCTCCTTCGTCTACATCATCTTCGAAGATAGCACCGACCTGTATTGGGCCCGCAGCCGGGTGCTGGAGTACCTGAATTTTGTGGCCGGCCGTCTGCCCCAGGGGGTGACCCCCTCCCTGGGTCCCGATGCCACCGGTGTCGGCTGGGTCTACGAGTACACCCTTGAGAGCGATCGTCACGACCTGGCCCAGCTGCGCTCCATCCAGGACTGGTTTTTGCGCTACGAACTGGCCAGCGTACCGGGGGTGTCCGAGGTGGCATCCATCGGGGGGTACGTCAAGCAGTACCAGGTGGTCGTGGACCCCAACAAGCTGCGGGCCTACAACATCCCCATCCAGAAGATACGGAAGGCCATCCAGCGCAGTAACAATGACGTAGGCGGCCGGCTGGTGGAGATGGGCGAAACCGAGTTCATGGTCCGGGGGCTGGGCTATATCAAAAGCATCGAAGACCTGAATCTCGTGCCGCTGGGGGTGAACAACCGTGGAGTTCCCATTCTGCTGCGCAATGTGGCCACGGTTACCATCGGTCCGGAACTGCGGCGGGGCATTGCCGACTACAACGGGCAGGGTGAAGTGGTGGGCGGCGTCATCATCATGCGATTCGGTGAAAACGCATTGCAGGTGATCGACAACGTCAAGAAACGCATTGAGGAACTCAAGTCCGGCCTGCCCGAAGGGGTGCGCATCAAAGCGGTCTACGACCGGTCCGGGCTCATCCTGCGCGCTGTGCATAACCTCAAGGGCACCCTGATCGAGGAAAGCATCATCGTGGCCATCGTGTGCATCGTTTTTCTCTTTCACTTCCGCAGTGCCCTGGTGGGCATCTTTACCCTGCCGGTGGGCGTGTTCATCAGCTTCATCATCATGGAACGCCAGGGCATCAACGCCAATATCATGAGCCTGGGCGGCATCGCCATCGCCATCGGCGCCATGGTGGACGGTGCCATCGTCATGATCGAAAACGCCCACAAGCATATCGAGCACGACGGCGGGAAAAAACCCCACTGGGAGTTGATCACCGATGCCGCCAAGGAGGTGGGGCCGGCGCTTTTCTTCTCATTATTGATCATCGCCGTGAGTTTTGTGCCGGTATTCAGCCTGGAGGCCCAGGAGGGACGGCTGTTCAAACCGCTGGCCTACACCAAAACCTACGCCATGATGGGATCGGCCCTGCTGGCCATTACCATTGTACCCATACTCATGGGCTACCTGATTCGGGGAAAAATCAAGCCTGAAAATGAAAACCCGGTCAATCGGTTTCTCATCTGGATCTACCATCCCATCATCAAAGTGGTGCTCAAGAAGAAAGCCATTGTGCTGATTGCCGCGGTGGTTGTTTTAGCCATGACGTGGTTCCCGATCAAACGCATGGGGTCGGAATTCATGCCGCCTCTGAACGAGGGCGACCTGCTGTACATGCCTACCACGTTGCCGGGCATCTCCATCACCAAGGCAAAAGAATTGCTGCAGCAGACGGACCGTATCATTGCGTCCTTTCCGGAAGTACACCACACGTTCGGAAAAATCGGGCGGGCAGAGACCGCCACCGACCCGGCACCATTGAGCATGATCGAAACCACCATCATGCTGAGACCGGAAGATGAATGGCGCGAGGGCATGACCATGGAGAAACTTGTGGGCGAGTTGGACAAGGCCATCCAGTTCCCCGGCCTGACCAACGCCTGGACCATGCCCATCAAGACCCGTATCGACATGCTCTCCACCGGCATCAAGACTCCGGTGGGCATCAAGATCATGGGGGAGAACCTGCAGGTGCTCAACGATCTGGGCGAACAGGTGGAAGCCGTCATCCGCGACGTGCCTGGAACGCTGAGCGTCTATGCGGAACGGGTAACCGGCGGTAATTTTCTCGACTACGAGATCCGGCGGGATGAGGCGGCTCGATACGGACTCACCGTGGGGGATATCCAGGACATCATCATGACCGCCGTGGGCGGCATGAACATCACCCAGACCGTGGAGGGACTGGAACGCTACCCGGTGAATCTGCGATACGGCAGCGAACTGCGCGACACACCGGAGAAGCTGCGGCGGATCCTGGTGCCCACGCCCACTGGTGCCCAGGTGCCCATCGCCCAGCTGGCCGACATTCGCATCGTCAAGGGGCCGCCGGTGGTCAAGAGCGAGAACGCCCGCAACAGCGCGTATGTTTACGTGGACCTGACCGGCATTGACGTGGGGACCTATGTCAAGGCCGCTCAGAAAATCGTTCAGGAAAAAATCGATCTGCCGCCGGGCTACAGTCTGGTGTGGAGCGGCCAGTATGAATACATGGTGCGGGCCCAGAAGCGCCTGATGATCGTAGTCCCCATGACGCTGCTGCTCATTTTCCTGCTGCTCTATTTCAACTTCAAGGACATGACCGAAAGCCTGGTCGGCTTCGTCGCCCTGGCCGGCGTGGCTGCCGAAACCGGCGTGGTCATGCTGATCTATCTAGATATCTCTTACCGCAAGTTCAATGAAAAATATGGAGACCGGTTCAACCGGCGCCATCTCAACGAAGCCATCGAAGAAGGCGCGGCCCTGCGGGTGCGGCCCAAGATGATGACCGTGGTGGCCATCATGGCGGGCCTGGCACCAATCATGTGGAGCCATGGATCCGGTTCCCAGGTGATGAAGCGCATCGCCGCCCCCATGATCGGCGGCATGGTCAGCGCAACGATACTTACTCTGATCGTGGTGCCCGTCATCTATGGGATCTGGAGGGGATGGCGGCTGACTGAGGACTGAGGACAGAAGACGGAGGACGGAGGACAGAGGACTGAGGACTGAGGACAGAGGACTGAGGACTGAGGACTGAGGCGCCATCTTTCTTAACAGCCGCCATCATGGCGGCATTATTCACAACCTGGAGGAATTATCATGAAAAAGCGGACACTTCTCATTACGGCAGTTATCTTCGCCCTGGTTGCCGTTCCGGCCATGGCCATGCAGGGGCACGACAGTCACGGTTCCGGCAGCGGACACGACATGAAGTCCGACAAAAATATGGATCAAGATGCCCACGGCAAGGAGATGGATAACACCAGCATGGGCGGCATGTTCAAACATCATGATTCGATGGACGGCATGAATGCGGATTTCCAGGTGATGAGCCTGGCCAGCATGAACATGACATCGGACAAGGGCGAGACCCACCACATCATGGTAAATCTGTCCCGGGCCGACGGCGGGACACCCATAAAAAACGCCGTGGGCAAAATTAAAGTTGTGGGTCCTGAGGGCAAGGAGCAGGTCAGCACGCTGAAGAATTACAGCGGGATTCTGGCCGCCAACTTCACCTTCAAGGAGCCGGGTAAATACGGGGTGATTTGTCTGCTTAAAAATGAAGATAAAAAACAGGTGTTTAAGTTTTGGTATCACCACATGTAATTGCCACCGTGTCTATATCGGAGGCCCGCCTGCAATGACGCCCTGCAGGCGGGTCCGACGCCACGGTCATTGGCCCCCGAAGCCCATTGGCAGGCTACCATGAATTTTTTCGATAAAACAAAGACGGCGATTATCATTCTTCTTCTGGCGGTGGTGACGGTGGTTCACCACCTGCCGATCGCCGGTTTTTTTGGCACGCACATCCTGCATCGGGAGCTGTTCTTTTTTCCCATTGTTCTGGCCGGTTTGTGGTTCGGCCTCAGGGCAGCCTTTTTCACTTCCGTTGCCGCCAGTATCGTCTATGCTCATTTTTTTACCCATAATGCCGACATCCAAACCACATCGGCTGCACTCGTGGGGCTTCAGGTGGCCGGGTTCAACCTCATGGCGCCAGGGAGGTGCGCGACGAAATTCTCGGCGGTCGTGTGACGTTGAACGGGGAACTCAAGGAGGTTACGGTATTGTTTGCCGATCTCCGGGACTTTACCCGGCTTGTTGAAACCATCCCCCCACGTGAGGTGGTCACGGTCATCAACACGTACTTCGAAGCCATGTCCGAGGCTATTGGGTCCCACCAGGGCCTGGTGCTCCAGTTTATCGGTGACGAAATCGAGGCGGTTTTCGGGGCGCCGGTGGCCCTTGAAAACCATCAGCAGCGCGCCATCGATGCAGCTCTGGAGATGAGAACACGCCTGTCCCAGGTCAACCTCAATCTGGCCCATCAGGGATACGCGCCGCTTCGGCACGGCATCGGATTGCATACGGGCAAGGTCGTGGCCGCCAATATCGGCAGTCCCCAGCGGCTATCCTACACCATGGTGGGAGAGACGGTGAACATCGCCTCGCGGATTCAGGACCTGAACAAGGCGTTCGATACGGACATCCTCATCAGCGATGCCGTGAGGCAGGGCCTCGACCGGGGCATCGATATGAGTCCCCTCTCGCCGGTTTCCGTCAAGGGCGTCCGTGAGCCGCTGCATCTATTCAGCATCGACAAGCAGCCTTTTGTTTGCGTAGGGGAGGTATGAATGTGACTTTTGGCGCAACGCCGAAGACGGGTCAAAAGACAAGCAAGAGTGTGGATCTATTTATTTCCGAGGCCCTTAACCACACCATGCTAAATGACTGCGAAGGAAACCGGCTTCTTGAACGTGTCGATGAACCGGCAGATCTCCTGAAATTCGGGAAGGTCCGCGGTCAGCGCCTCACCGTTCAGGCTTTGCATGAAAAGACGTTCGCTTTTGGGAATCGCTGCAATCACCCGCTGTGGATCCAACCGGCCGGCCATGGTGTCGCGAACCGCGTGGTCAACCTTGTTGAGAACATAAACGGCCTGGATGCCTGCGGTTTCGGCCATCCGTTGGACGTTGTCGGCCAGGGCAAACGATTCGAAAGTGGGATCGACGACGCATACGATCAGGTCGCACCTGGCGTCAACGCGCCGGCCGAAGTGCTCCAGGCCCGCTTCGGCGTCGATGAGGACCACCTCGTTTTCCGCTTCCCGCAGCCGGCTGAGAACGGTCTTGGAGATATTGCCGATCATGCAGGCACACCCCTCTCCGAATGACCGGATTTTGCCCACCACCAGCAATTTAATGCCGTCGGCATCGGCCAGGCAGGCTTCCGGGATATCCGACAGGGTCATGGGATCTTTCAAGAAAGCGTTTTCCTGACTGTTTGGAAAAGCGGGGTTTAACTGTTCTTTCACCCCCTTGCGCCCACCCATGGCGTCCATGAGAATGGCCGGCAGCCGGGCCCCCAACAGCCGGTGAAGGCACAGGTTGGATTCGTCATTTTCACGATGGGAGACTCCAATGTCAAAAGGTTATCGCACACAGGACTCAGGAGTGAGAGATGCCCCGGATTACGTGATTCACGAAGGCGGGTTTTACCGGACGGTCCACCACCCGGCCGGATTACTACATTTTCGATTACCATCGGACGCCAGGGGCGGTCGGTCGTCCCGTCCCTGGTGGGTACAACCGGCTTAGGGCCGCGGAATCAATAGTACCGATAAATAGCCAGGGGTGATGGAATCTTTGCAATTCCGGTCACCCCCTGGCTATGGATGGTTTTTATGTCAGAATGATATTGTAATTTGGAATTTGTTATTTATTTGACCCAATCTTAAGATCAGGTGGTGCTTGCAATTTGTGTTTCCAGTTTATGGCAACGTAGCATGCCATGCGTCGGCCATGGTTTGATACCCGAGGTCGTTGGGATGCAGGTGATCTGCGTAAAGAGCTGTACTACCGAAAACTGCGTAGAAATTCGGTCCAAGATCAATATCATCGTTAGGATTGTCGGTGGCGATCTGTTGAATTCTTGTATTGTATTTTTGGATCTGAGTGTTCCTGGTAGTATCCGGGTCCCACGTATCTTTTATGTATGTGGGTAGAATTTCAGCCAGCCACACTTGTTTGCCATCCACAACGATTGAGTTGGCTACTTCGACAACACTGGCTTTAAAGGCATCAGGATCGACAGGGTTACCATTGAAGGAGTCATTTGTGCCGATCAGCAGCAGCACCTTATTGGCCCCTGGATGGCGCTCCAGAATGGAATCGATTCTATCATTTAAATCCGCTGCCATGTCACCGCCAATGCCTTCGTTAAATACGATTTGAGGCAAACCGGTTGTCGTTGTCAGGGCATCGGCCAGCCGCTCCCTTTTTTCCGGGTCTGCCGGGTCTGCCTGGCCTGCCTGGTAGCCCTGGATGGCGACGATGCGTCCATCGGTCGAGTCGTTGTTCGAGTCATCGTCGTCACCTACACCGTTGGTGATGCTGTCCCCCACGGTGACGTAATAGTCACCGCCGAGGCCCACCGTGGAATTGATGTCACCACTGGCTTCATTGCCGGCGGCGTCCCTTAAAACGGCCGTAATGTCATGTTCTCCATCGGCCACCCCGCTAAAATCGACGGAATAGTAGTTGACCGACTCGGTGGCGGCGGTTTCGCTGCCACCGTCCAGGCTGAACCCCACACTGCCGCCAATGGGCTTGTTGAGCACGACGGCTTGGGCGGTGAGGGTATGACCATGACCGCCGCCGGGTGTTGTCGAGGCAATGGAGTAAGCCAGGGGCGAGGAGATGGCCACCATCGGCTGCAGGGGGTTCTCGGTGATCAGGACATTGTCGAACTGGGCTCTGTCCTGGCAGTAAAGGGCCACCGTTCCCGACAAAATGGGATCGGAATCCACCACGGCGAAAACCGGGTCACCATCGATCCAGACGATGATGGTGTCATCTTTGACTTCGGCCGTCAGGGTCATCTGTTGATTGTCGACATATCCGCGTGCATTTACAGCCAATGTTTCAAAACCACCGGTTGTGCGTTTTTCGAAACGGGTAAAGCCGTACCTGGCATTCATCGTCACGCGATAGTAGTTGTCAGGGTCTTGATACCGAAACATGATGCCCACATCATTGCCCTGGCGGCTGCCGTTAAGGTCGGTCACCGGGGTGATATCCACACTGAAACGGTAAGCGGGTATGTCGCTGACGGGCGGATCATCAAGACGGGCAAAGGTTCCCGTGTGATAGGATGTGGGTGTGGGTGTGGGTGTGGTGGGTTCATCATACAGGGCGCCGTCCTCTACGTGACCAATCTGAAGCAGTTCATCATTGTACACAACCCAATTATCAGGGTTGCCGGTATCATTTTCAGTAGTCCATCTTAAATTCCAGCCGGTACCGTCATCAAATGCATCTGAAAAAATAATCTTGGTGACATAAACCGCAACGGTGTCGCTCCCCTGGGCGCCGTTGTCGTCGGTGACCGTGTAGCTGAAGGAATAGGCTTCCGTTGCTGGGTCAACAGTAGCGGTGGCGGAAGACGTGGCTGCACCGGTGAGGACCACGCCAGGGCCACCGGTTTGAATCCACCGGTGGGAGACGATCGTTCCGTCGCTGTCACTGGATGTGCCGATCAGCGTAATGGTTTTCATACCGGGATTGTGCACGTTTACCGTTTGATCCGGACCGGCATTGGCAACCGGTGCGATGTTGGCCGGCGGGTTGTCTCCACCACCACCACCACCACTGCATCCGGACAAGGCCAACATCATAAAAAAACAGATAATGGAGGCCTTCACTTTATGCTGAGCACCCACTTTTTTATCCCCCTTTAACACTCACGGAAAGAATATTCTATAATCCGGTTATCCACTTTGCTAAAGTGAATATGGGATAAGCATCTGAATATCTTCATGGTGTTAAAAAACTCAAGGCTGTTCGATCCTGTACGACAGCCGGTATGCCATTTGGGGCCACGGGTGAAATTCCTTACCATCCGGGTATCAATATCCTCGACCCCTTGGATCCTTGAACCCTCTTCTCCAACTACATTGGAGAAGAACCTGATATGAGCCCATTCAATCCTGAAAAACGCAGGCAACACAATCCTGATCACTATAAGCATAGATTGTTTAATTGACAACAACTTACCTACTTAAAGCAAAAAATGTACCCGTGCGATACAATTATCGCCTAACCTTTTGAATAATTATTATATTTAGCCAAACAGACAGGTATGTAAAATATAGGCTTGTGAAAAATAAGTGACTATTTTTAGGAATTTTTTTTGCCTTACGTGGTTTCATTCCCGCCAGGGGCGAGACTGGCCTGCAAGCAAGATTAAAGCAAAAAGCAACCCTGAACCTTTGAACCCGTTAACGGTTACGAATTATGAAATAGTTGCCCTATGCAATGGGAAAATGTGTCATTTATTTGCCACTCTTTATGCGGTTATCCTTGATGTTGTTGGCAGCATTTGATTGCGGATCAATTATTTCGACCTTGCCTGACAGCGGTGGAATCAGGCTATATCGTTCAGGGCTTGACTGACGCCGATGGCACTTGTATCATGTCTGGAATGCTCGATATCCGCTTGAGACAGGCTGTGCCGAATATACCATGTTTGGCATATTGCTTGCAGCTTTCCATGCTGCGCAAGGAATGTGAAAGTGCGACCGGAGCCCCTTTCGGAAAAACACACCTGCCATATTCCCGGCAGGTGTCGGTTACCTTCGAACGGCAGGGTTCGGAAGCTGGTCGTTTTATTTATATCAACCGTGGGTTAAAAAATTAAAAAAGGATGGTAGATGATGAAAAAATCGAAAGCGATTGGGTTCAGCCTCGTGGTGATGACTGTGATAGGGTTCACTTTTCTTGTGACCGGCGCAGCGTTCGCCGCCTGCCCGGATAACATCGCTGCCTATTGGAAGTTGGACGAAACTACCGGTTCACCCTATACAGACTTCATCAGCGACAACGATGGTTCAGTGGCTACGGGGAAAGTTGCCCCCACCGCCGGCACCGGAACCGTCAATGGTGCTCAGTTATTCGACAATACGGGTGGGTCCGAGACCGGGATCGATGTGCCTGCGAGCAGCAGCTTCAACTGGGCCGCAACCGATAGCTTTTCCATTGAATTATGGGTGAATACGGTTAGCGCCGGTGCGCCTGGTGGTACCCAGGTCTTTATGGGCAGGTATGGCGCGATCGAAGGTATGCAGTGGTGGGTCGGATTCGATGCCGCCGGCAATGCTCGTTTGTATTTAAATGATGGATTGGCACCTGCCGTCAGCATAACCGGCACAACCAGCCTTTCCGACGGGAACTGGCATCACGTGGTGGTCGTGAGAAACGGAACTACTGATGAAAACATCCTTTACGCCGACGGCGTTGTGCAGGATGCTGCCGCGTCTCAGGCCTTTTCGAGAGGGTTCGACTCGGGAGCGTCCGAGCTTAACATCGGCTGGCTCAACCGGGCTCCTTTTTATCATTTTAACGGTTTAATAGACGAAGTGGCCCTTTACGACCGGGCGCTGACACCGGCGGAAATCGTGGCTCACCGCGACGCAGGAGCGTTGGGGGATGATTATTGCGGAGGGAGCGCCGCCCCAGGCGATGCGCCCTTTCCGGATGACACGATCTCCCTGTGGCAGCTGGAAGAGGCGGGCGGTTCGACCTATATGGACGGTTTCGGCGACAACGACGGTACGGGGAACGCCGATCCAACCGCGGCCACCGGGACCGTCAACGGGGCTCAGAATTTTGACGGTGCGACCACTGGGATCGATGTGCCTGCGAGCAGCACCTTCAACTGGGCCGAAACCGATAGTTTCTCCATTGAATTATGGGTGAATACGGTTAACGCCGGTGCGCCTGGTGGTACCCAGGTCTTTATGGGCAGGTATGACGCGAACCAAGGTACAGGTATGCAGTGGTGGGTCGGATTCGATACCAACGGCTATGCGCGTTTGTACTTAAATGATGGCGCGTCATCTGTCGTCAGCATAACCGGCGCAACCAGCCTTTCCGACGGGAACTGGCATCACGTGGTGGCAGTGAGAAACGGAACTACTGATGAAAACATCCTTTACGCCGACGGTGTTGTGCAGGATGCTGCCGCGTCTCAGGCCTTTTCGAGAGGGTTCGGCTCGGGAGAGTCCGAGCTTAACATCGGCTGGCTCAACCGGCCCACTTTTTATCATTTTAACGGTTTAATAGACGAAGTGGCCCTTTACGACCGGGTGTTGACCCCGGCGGAAATCGTGGCTCACCGCGACGCAGGACTGGCGGGTGATGACGTTACATCGCTGAGACCCGAACCGCTCGCCGATGCCGGTGCCGATCAGAGCGTGACCGAAGGCGCCACGGGTGTAGCCCTGGACGGAACCGGTTCCGCCCCCAATGTGGGCAGTAGTTCCATTGACACCTGGTTATGGGAACAGACGGCTGGAACCTCGGTAACGCTCACCGGTGCAGACTCGGCCACAGCCACCTTCACCGCGCCGGCTGTCGGTACGAGCGGGGAAACCCTGACCTTCCGATTGACCGTGACTGATGACCTCGGCCTGTCATCCAGTGACACCACCACTGTGACCGTAAACGACAGCAGCGTTGTTCCCCCCCCTGCCGGCGGCGGTGGCGGTGGCGGTTGTTTTATCAGCGCGCTGTTCTAATTGTGAAAAGAATATAAACCCATCATAAATCCATAAAAACGCATGGGGCGGGGATGCTCTCCCGCCCCATGCTATTAGGAACGCGAATTCAATTACTTAAACGATATTGCTTGTCTCCGGATCCATCTTCTTCGTTGCGGGAAAGGGTGATTCCTTACCAACCTCCCTTCGTATGGGATGGTCACTTCGCCACCGGGCAAAACCAGGTGACAATCATCATACCCGTATTGTTCCTCGATCACTCTCTCAACTATTGATTCCCAAACCACTGTTTCCAGACAACGCCCCTGCCTTCAACCTGAAAAAAGAGGCCAAAACTTCAAAATTACGTTTTGGCCGCAAAAGCGATGCAGGTGGTGATAGCTCAATGGGAGGGATTGTGGATAAAAATAGATGTGCAAAGTCAAGATAGTGGCACGAAAGATGCTGTACAGGTAAAGTGTCCACTTTCTTATTTCCATTATAATTTCCGTTACTAACGTTGCATCGTCTTTTCAAGGTGTAAAGAATATATTTTCGGAATATTTTCTAAAAAAACGAACAATATTATTAATTTGCATAATTGTTGCGGTGCTGTTCGCGATGGAAAATATTTATAAAAGCCTTTTGAAATTTTGGTTAAGGGCGATAATGATTTTAAGGTGCATCGAATTAACTGCTTTGAAAAACCAACCGGCAACGATCAAGCGCGTTGCTATTGTATTAACAAATATTTATAATTAACAGTTTGTTCAGGGCCTCGGAAAAAATTAAATTCACGATCTTACTTGTCTTTTTGCCCGTGTTCTGCGTTGCGTCGATGGTCACATACAACCAGTATGAAACCATCGACGCGCCTTGAACACGAACAAAAATCCGGCGTCATCTCTGTGTATTTTATTTTTTCCGAGGCCCTTAGACGACAGCTTCGATGAAAAAAGGCTATTTCATCTGATTGTCAGTCTATTAACCGACTACTCAGTCATACTATGTAACTGAGGGGGCGGAGCAATGCATTTACCCCAACTTTTAAGAGGTATCTCATGAAAGCGGTGATTTTAGCGGGGGGGTTTGGAACGAGGCTCTCCGAAGAAACAGGGGTCAGGCCGAAACCGATGGTGGAGATTGGTGAAAAACCCATGCTTTGGCATATTATGAAGATCTATTCTGCCCATGGGATTGATGATTTCATTATTTGTTTGGGCTATAAAGGATACCTGATTAAAGACTATTTTGCTACTTACGCGCTTCATATGTCGGATATTACGTTCGATTTGCGAGCCAATGACGTGAAGGTACACCAGAATGGGACTGAACCCTGGAAGATAACACTGGTCGACACGGGTGAAGCAAGTATGACCGGGGGAAGGTTGAAGCGGGTACGAAAGTACATCGGTGATGAAACCTTCTGTTTGACCTATGGAGATGGTGTGAGCGATGTTAATTTAACGGCGTTAATTGATTTTCACCACAGTCAGAAAACCTTGGCAACACTGACAGCTGTTCAACCCCCGGGTCGCTTTGGGGCGTTCAGCTTGAAAGGTGATCATCATCTTATCGAATCCTTTAAAGAGAAGCCGCAAGGTGACGGCGCCTGGATCAACGGTGGATTCTTTGTGTTAGAACCCGGTGTAATGGAATACATCGCCGGTGATTCTACCGTCTGGGAACGCGAACCCATGGAGCAATTGGCTCGAAAGAAGATGTTATCAGCATATCGTCATTATGGTTTCTGGCATCCCATGGACACGTTGCGGGACAAGAACGTCTTGGAAGATCTGTGGTATCAAAACAAAGCTCCTTGGAAGGCGTGGTAACAATAAAAGCCAATGCCGACAGGCGATTTTGAAAAAATAAAATAAAAGATGAGCTAATGGAAAACGCAAATACTATTGTCAAACAGGATTTGGTATCCATGTGCCGGCAGCTGGAACAAGAGCTGAGCGTCATGAGTGGAAAAAAATTGCTTATTACCGGAGGTGCTGGATTTTTAGGGCATTATCTGGTTCAAGTGATAGATTATTGGAATCGTGACTACCGCCCATCCGAAAAGATTGACCTCACTATCTTTGACAACCTGATACGGGGGTTGCCGGAGTGGTTGGCCCAAGTAAAGGAACATTCATCCATTAAACTCGTGACTCATGACATCGCCCACCCCCTTCCGGATGACATGGACGATGATTATGCCTTTATCATTCATGCCGCCTCAATCGCCTCGCCGACTTTCTATCGTAAATATCCCATTGAGACCATGGATGCAAACGTGAATGGATTGCGCCACCTCCTTGAATATATCAAACAGCAGCAAGAGAAAAAGCATCAACCCGGTGGATTTTTATTTTACTCGAGTAGCGAAGTTTACGGCGACCCGGCTGCAGATCAGATACCCACCGCAGAAAACTACAACGGCAACGTTTCGTTTACCGGCCCGCGTGCATGCTACGACGAATCCAAACGGTACGGTGAAACCCTATGCGTTAACTTTGCCCGCCAGTATGATCTGCCGATTAAGATCGCCCGCCCGTTTAACAATTACGGCCCCGGTCTGAAAATTACAGATCGCAGGGTGCTTCCTGATTTTGCCCGGAATATCCTAAACAATGAAGATATCGTTATGCTTTCAGATGGTACGCCGACGCGGACCTTCTGTTATGTTGCCGATGCAGTGGTCGGGTACTATAAATTGCTGGTACATGGCCGAAACGGACAGGCCTATAACATCGGTACGGAGACCCCCGAGATATCCATGGCGGAGCTGGCACGGAATATGGCGGCCCAGGCAAAGGCGCTGTTTGGCTATACCGGCAAAGTAATTATCACAGCCAGTGAAGAAAAAGAGTATCTGGTGGACAACCCTAACCGGCGTTGCCCTCGCATTGACAAGGCGGTCAATGAATTGGGGTATTGCCCTCAAACCGAAATTGATGAGGGATTGCGCCGGTCGCTGCTATGGTACCAGGGCAACCAGGTTGCAGAGGAGGCCTGATGAAAGTATCGGTTATCGGGACTGGATATGTGGGGCTGGTCTCCGGTGTTTGTCTGGCGGAACTCGGACATACGGTCTTCTGTGTAGATGTTGATACGGTTAAGATCGATCAGATCAATCAGGGGATCACGCCTATTCATGAAAAAGGCCTCGCCGATTTATTGAAAAAAAATGTGGGCTCACGGCTGACGGCAACGGCGGACCTGGAGCGGGCAGTACATGAGACCGAGCTTTCTCTGATTGCGGTAGGCACGCCCTTTGACGGTCAAGAGATCGATCTGTCTTATATCCGCCATGTGGCTGAAAAGATCGGCGACGCCCTAAAGTCCAAATCGGCTTATCATGTGGTGGTGGTAAAGAGCACGGTGGTCCCCGGCACTACTGACACCGTGGTGACCCCGCTGCTGGAAAGCGCTTCAGGGAAAAAGGCGGGTCCAGATTTTGGTGTGGGCATGAACCCGGAATTTTTGCGCGAAGGTGAGGCGGTGGTCGATTTTATGTCACCGGATCGAATCGTTCTGGGAGCCTGTGACACCCGCAGCCTGTCGGTTATGCAGGCACTGTATGCCCCATTTGAATCGGTGGATATTCTCAGCACCAATTCGAAAACCGCGGAGATGATCAAGTACACAGCCAACTCACTTTTGGCAACAATGATATCGTTTTCAAATGAAGTCGGGAATTTGTGTAAAAAAACCGGTAAGGTGGATGTCACGGAAGTGATGCAGGGGGTCCACCTGGACAAGCGACTGAGTCCGATTATAGATAACGGCCGGCGAATTGTTCCATCTTTTACCACTTATATCGAGGCCGGCTGCGGCTTCGGCGGCAGCTGTTTTCCGAAAGATGTCAAGGCGCTCATCTCTTACGGGAAATCATTGGGAGAACCCATGGGTCTTCTCGATGCGGTTATCAAGGTCAACCAGGCTCAACCCAGACAAATTATCGCTATGCTTGAAAAACATTTTCCCTCTTTGGACGGTGTACACATCACCATTCTCGGCCTGGCGTTCAAGCCGGAAACCGACGATATGCGCGAATCACCTGCCATACCGGTTATTCAAACACTTCTTAACCGCGGCGCACAGCTCTGCGCATTTGATCCCGTGGCCAAAGATGAGGCGATGAAATTGTTTGGAGAAGACACCATCCAGTATGCAAAAACCCTTGGCGATGCGCTGGCCCAGCCTCAGGCAGTGGTGTTGTTGACACGTTGGGATGCGTTTAAGGACCTGGCCCGGTTGATTCAACCCATGAAACCGCAACCTTTGGTGATAGATGGCCGGAGGATGCTGGATAAAAATGCCTTTGATCGCTATGAAGGCATAGGTATGTGAGCAAAAACACCATGATTTTTAAAACCGCAGGAATAGAAGGTGCATTTGTCATTGAACTTGAAAAAATTCAGGACGATCGCGGCTATTTCGCCCGCACCTTCTGTCAAAAAGAGTTTGAGGCCCATGGCCTGTCCACATCCCTGGTCCAGGCCAACACCGCTTTCAGTCACCGCAAAGGAACATTGCGGGGTATGCACTACCAGCGTGCGCCATATGCGGAAGCAAAGTTGGTGCGCTGTATCCGTGGCGCTGCCTTTGATGCCATCATTGATTTGAGGCCGGGATCGAAAAGCTACTGCCAGTGGTTCGGCGTTGAACTGACGGCGGATAACGGCCGGATGCTTTATATCCCCGAAGGTTTTGCACACGGCTACCAGACACTAAAGGACGATACTGAACTGTTTTATCTGGTATCACAGTTCTACACTCCCCAAGCAGAACAGGGGGTGAGATGGAACGATGCCCGTTTCAACATTTCATGGCCGATCGTTACCGATGTCCTGTTGTCGGACAAGGACCGCACCTGGCCGGACTTCACAGCGTAACCCTTCTGTGGTGATTGAAACGGGAAGAGATCATGTTTGAAAACGATATAAGCAAATCCTTGATAGGGCTTTTGCCGGCTGCCGGAAAAGCCAGCCGCATTCAACCATTGCCCTGCAGCAAGGAACTGTTGCCCGTCGGCTTCCAATCCGTGGGATCCGAGCAGGGTGTTATGGCCCTGCGTCCCAAAGCCGTCAGCCAGTATCTTATGGAGAGCATGCACCATGCCGGGGTCCGCAAAGCTTATATTGTGCTCAATCGTCAAAAATGGGATATTCCCGCCTATTATGGCCCCGGTACCTTGACAGGAATTGATTTGGCTTACGTGATCACCGACTACCCCTATGGGGCTCCTTTCAGCCTGAAGCAGGCCTTCCCATTTGTTTCGGATGCCACGATCCTGTTTGGCTTTCCCGATATTCGATTGACCCCGGTGGATGCATTTACCCGTTTGCTAGAGCGAAAATCCGAAACCAGAGCCGATCTGGTGCTGGGATTGTTCAGGGCAAAGGATCCGTCCAAGATGGATATGGTTCGCCTCGATAGCCATGGAGACATTACGGCCGTCGATATAAAGCCGAAGATAACAATGTTGACGTACACGTGGATAATTGCCGCCTGGTCACCGGTATTCACAGCTTTTATGCAGGCATATCTCGATGAAGTGGAACCCGGGTTACAACTTGAACGCCAAAAAACACCAAAGGGTCGCCAGGCTGAGTATTATGTCGGTCATGTGATCCAGGCGGCATTGGATTCGGATATTAAGATAGCGAATGTGATTTTTGAAAAAGGAACCTATATAGATATCGGAACGCCTGAAAGCCTGGTTTCAGCAATAGCACAAATGGCAACTGGAGAGGAGTAAAGATGATCATCGTTGATACAGCGCTTAAAAAACGACACGAAGCCAACAACCCTGTAAAGGTGGCTCTGGTGGGCGCCGGATACATTGGAAGGGGCATTACCCTGCAAATTGAACGCTATTTGCCGGGGATGAAGGTTGTGGCCATCGCCAACCGCACCCTTTCCTCTGCTGTTCGTGCCTTTCGTGAAGCAGGTATCGAATCGGTCCGAACCGTTGAGAGCGTCTCTCAACTGAACGATGCCATATCAAAGGGGAACTATGCCGTTACCGACGATCCCCAGTTGTTGTGCGAAGCAGATGGAATCGATGCGATCATTGAGGCTACGGGACATGTGGAGTTCAGTGCTCATGTGGCCCTGAACGGGATTAAAAATAAAAAGCATATGATTTTGATGAATGCGGAATTGGATGCGACAGTGGGTCCGATTCTTAAAGTTTACGCAGACCGGGCCGGGGTAATTGTTACCAACGCCGACGGTGATCAACCCGGCGTGATGATGAACCTCTACCGGTTTGTGAAATCCATCGGGTATCATCCGGTACTGGCTGGAAACATAAAAGGGCTACAAGATTTCTACCGGACCCCCGAGACCCAAAAAGGGTTTGCAAAGGCCCATGGCCTTTCTCCGGAAATGGCCACATCATTTGCCGACGGAACTAAAATTTCCATGGAGAATGCAATTGTGGCCAATGCGACCGGTTTCAAGACCGGGAAGCGTGGCATGTATGGGCCGCGTTGCAAGCATGTCAATGAGGCTGTTGATCTGTTTCCCCTTGATGAGTTAATGGCCGGCGGCCTTGTGGATTACATCATCGGTGCCGAACCCGGCCCCGGTGTTTTCGTTCTAGGCCATAACGACCATCCGGAACGGCGGGGTTATATGAAATATTTTAAAATGGGTGATGGCCCCATTTACCCGTTTTATGTTCCTTATCACCTGCCTCATCTGGAGGTCCCGTTGACAGTAGCCAGGGCGGTTTTGTTTCACGATGCGGCTGTCACACCTATCGCCGGGCCGGTGTGTGATGTAATCACTATGGCTAAGAGGGACCTTAAAAAAGGAGAGATCCTGGACGGTATCGGCGGTTTTACCTGTTATGGGATGCTCGAAAATACAAGCGTTTGCCAGATGGAAAACTTATTGCCTATGGGGCTTAGCGAAGGATGCCGCCTTAAAACAGACATCCAAAAAGATCAACCAATCAACTACCATGACGTGGAATTGCCAAAAGGCCGGCTTTGCGACAGGCTTCGGGCAGAGCAAAATCAGTATTTTCAATAATGCCGCGTGGGATAATCTCCAAGGAGTTCACATACATGTTAAGTCAGTTGAACAGCCGAACGAATGATATAAATATGGGTGTTGAAATCATCACCACGATTGAACCCAAATCCGGATGGCAATTAATAAACTTCAAAGAGCTTTTAGAATATAAAGACCTTTTCTTCTTTCTCGTATGGAGAGACATCAAGGTGTTGTATGCGCAAACGATATTAGGGTTCTCATGGGCTATTTTTCAGCCATTGGTTCAAATAATTCTGTTTACGATAGTATTCGGTAAGGTCGCCAAAATCAGCACCGATGGGATCCCCTACTTTCTTTTTTCAACCGTCGCGATAATTCCCTGGACATTCATGTCCCAAGCCATGACACAATCCAGTCAAAGTCTAGTAACCGGGCAACATATTCTCGGAAAAGTGTATTTCCCCAGGTTAATATTTCCATTAACCGCTGTTTTTGCCAAAATGGTCGATTTTGGGATTTCTCTTTTCATCATACTATTCGCGCTCATCTATTACAAAGTTTTACCCACGTGGAACCTGCTGCTTTTGCCCCTATTTATTCTTAACATGCTGTGCATTGCCGCCGGTGTCGGTTTGTGGTTGTCGGCAATGGCAATCCGTTTTAGAGACGTTAGATACGCTCTGAGTTTTCTCACCCGAATCCTGATGTATACGGCACCCATTGTTTACTCGGCTTCATCAATACCTGCGAAATGGCGAATGGTTTATTCTTTGAATCCGATTGTGGGAACGATTGAAGGATTTAGGGCTTGTCTGCTGGGCACACCCATACCATGGGGCTACATCTGGCCGGGAATAATCACCGCAGCCATGTTACTGGTCAGTGGTTCACTATATTTCAAACATATGGAGAAAGTATTTGTTGACGTAATATAGTCCCTCCAACAATGAAATTGGTCCTAAAGACATTTTTGAGATAGCTTTTAGAAAAGATCACCCATGGGGATGCCAATGTTTGATAAAAACGTAGCCATTGAAGTCGAAAATATAAGCAAAATTTACCGAATCGGAACCAAAGACGAGCTTCAGGATAATCTTGCTCAGACCGTTTTTGGATTTTTCAAAAACCCGATAAAAAACTATCGAAAATACCGATCTCTCTACAAATTTGATGATGCCGAGCTGTATACTAGTAACCAATCAGATGAAGCGTCTTCCGATATAATCTGGGCGGTGAAGGATGTCTCATTTGACGTTAAAAAAGGTGAACTGATTGGAATAATAGGGAGAAATGGCGCAGGGAAGTCAACGCTCCTGAAAATATTATGCCGGATTACCGATCCAACCAAAGGCCACGCCCGGATCCGAGGCAGAATCTCCAGCCTCCTGGAGGTCGGAACCGGGTTTCATAACGAACTGACCGGCAGAGAGAACGTTTATCTAAATGGTACAATATTAGGCATGACCAAAGTAGAGATAAAACGGAAATTTGATGAAATCGTGCATTTTTCTGGTATTGAAAAATTTATCGATACGCCGGTCAAACGGTACTCAAGCGGAATGAAAGTTCGATTAGCCTTTTCCGTGGCCGCTCATTTGGAGCCGGAAATCCTGATTATTGATGAAGTCTTGGCGGTGGGAGATGCGGATTTTCAGAAAAAGTGTTTGAATAAAATGGAAGATGTGGGCCAACAAGGCCGAACAGTCATTTTTGTCTCACACAACTTGCCTGCTGTTTGCCGCTTGTGCGAACGAGTCATATTGCTGGACAGAGGGGGGCTTGTAGAAGATGGCTCTCCAGCTCAGGTCGTCAGCAGGTATCTGAACTCGGACTTTGGTACAAGTGCCTCACGGGAATGGATTGACCCGACCACTGCGCCAGCTGGTGATATTGCCCGCTTGAATGCTGTGCGGTTGCAGGCAGACGACGGTCAAATCAGGGATACGATCGACATACGGCGCTCCTTTACTGTCGAGATGGAGTATGAGGTATTTAGGAGTGGTTCTGTGCTGTTGCCAGTGTTTGCCTTTGACAATGAAGAAGGTCTGCGCGTCTTCACAACAGTAGACCAGGACCCCACCTGGCGACGGCAGCCTCGCCTGGAGGGGCGATACATAAGCACGGTTCATATTCCTGGGAATCTACTTGCCGAGGGTATGCTGTTTATTACTTGTACGCTTTTAACTATGAATCCGGATCGCGTTCAATTTATGGAACGTACCGCTTTGGCTTTTCAGATCGTTGATAGTGTGGATGGCGATTCCGCTCGTGGAGACTACGCAAAAAATATTCCGGGAATAGTAAGACCAATGCTGCAATGGACAACTCAATTCGATCCGGCTTTTGGTGAAGCTGCAATAGGTGGTTTATGAATAGTAAAAAAGCAATTATCGACGATACAAAGTATTTGATATGATAAGTACAAATTGTACTTCGACGATTGGAATTGCTAAATAAACCTCTAATTGTCGTACCATTCAGAATTTCTATTTTTCGGTTACGATTTTTGCACACTTGGGTATTAGTTACGATTTTTACACACTATGGCTGCCATTTTTTTTCACCCGGTTTTTTATAGCTCGAAGCCTGTGCCTGCCCGAGTTTTTTTAAACATTTAATTATCAACAAAATCAAATGGTAGATGCCCTGTAACAATTACCGTTGATGACCTGGCAAATCAATTGCATAAGTAACACTTCTTAATTTTAAATTTTAATACTGCTTGTGGTACACGTCAAAGTAGGCTACAGACCGGCTGCACCTTTTTGAACCTACATTTGACTAATAAATGACGTTCCCATTTGCACTACATATAAAGTGATAGTTTGTTTTACTTACCAGGAAAATTCACTAAACGCCGAATTAGAAAGGATCTTTCATGAAAAAGTTTTCCCTGTTTCATCCTCGTTTCATTGTCCTGCCGATTGCCATTTTGGGTATCATTCTGGCCAGCGCAGCCAGCACACTGGCAGCTGATCCTTTCAAGGAAGTCAACGGGCGACTTGTCATAGAAGCGGAAAATTACCACTCTAAAGCAAATACTGGTGTTAGAAACTGGTACGTGTTTCCCAGATCATCATCATCACCCACACCGGATCCCGATGGCCCGCACACATCAGGGGCCGGAAACGGAAAATATGTTGAAGCCCTGCCGGATACCCGTGTGACCCATTCAGACCCTCTACAGCAAAACGTTAATTTTTTCAAAAGTGGCAGTAATGCCCCCCGCATGAATTACCGGGTCCGCATCAACTCGGCGGGACGTTATTATATTCGCGGGAGATCAATATGGACCGGTACAGAAGACAATGGCGTCCACTTCGGCTACGACAACAAATGGCCGTTGTCCGGAACCGCGGCACAGTGGTGCGGCGATTGGCACAAATGGCAATGGTCAGGCAATCGGCGGACCGCTTCGAATCACTGCGGTATTAAAAACGCGCTATATCTGGATCTTTCTGCCGGGGACCATACCATTATGATCGCCATGCGGGAAGATGGTTTTGAGTTGGACCGATTTGTATTGACAAAGAGTAGTACCTATTTCCCAACGGGTGTCGGACCGGCGGAAAGCCCCCGAACGACAGGCGGCTCCACTCCTCCCCCTCCCCCTCCCCCTTCCCCTCCCACCGGTGTTTTAGACTCAAGGTTTGCTAAAACCACTCTTACCGATGGCGTCGAGTATTATACGGACAGGGACTATCAGTTAACCGGTGTGCCCTCGTCGTATGACGATATGGTGGCGATAATAACGCCCAATGCCGATCGGAACCGCACAGATGCCAGTGGTTACTTGACCTTTACGATGCCCTATGATGGCACGGTGTACGTGGCCTATGACAGTCGGGCAACCAGCGAACCTAATTGGATGAACGGTTTTCTCGACACCGGTGACATTCTCGAGACATCCTTGTCAACGCAACCATCCCTGAAGATATACAGTCAAAACTATGATAAAGGTGATATCATAAACTTTGGTGCCAACAAGGCGCCAGGGTTTACCGGTGGTACGGTCAGCAATTACATCGTGTTTTACAGCCATGGAGACTGTGCGCTGGATAGCAAGTTTGACAAAACCACGATGGCTGTTGCGGCATATTATTACACCGACCGCAACTACACCATCACGGATGGCGTTCCAGACTGGATGCTCGGGCGCACGTTAATTCAAACGCCCAATAACGAGAAAAAAAATAGTGCGGCCAGCGGATATGTGCGCTTCACAACTCCAGTCAGCTGGTGGGTGTATGTGCTTTTTGACAGCCGGTCATCTTCAATACCAAGTTGGTTAAACGGTTGGGAATTGCGCTCGCAGTATGAAATCGAAACATCATTGGAAACGCAGCCGTATATGAAGGTATACCGAAAATGGTTTAATGCCGGGCAGTGTGTTGATTTAGGTGGTAATTACGGACCGGGGGCATCTTCTGAATACCGCAGCAACTACATGGTGGTATATGGAAAGTAGTGTGTGAAGGCTTTCCGTATACTTTCACACAGCCAATCCTATCAGAAAACCAATAGAGAGGGCCTTGCCTGAATGGCTTGGCCCTCTCAAATTTACAGACGGCCGGCAAATCGTTCAACATCGAACATCGAATGATGAACTCGCTTCGCTCAGCCTGTTTATAAAAATAGGCAGAATACCTTATTCAAAATTCGACGTTGGACGTTGGATGCTCGACGTTCATAGCCTTTTCGCTTTGACGGCTACGTCATTGATAGTGGACAGTAATCTGCATGAATCGCGATGTTTTTAGACCCCTTCGAGGGGTCTTCATCAAACCACCCGTTCCACGGGTGGTAGGTGATTTTTTTCCGAGGCCCTTAGTTGACTCGACTTCTTTCTTCCGTCCGAAATCACGCCATCAGTATTCCTTTGAAAATTTCCTCCTCATAAATTAGCATTTTATTAACCAAATTCTTGTGTTGTATAGAAGAGGGCAACGGAATGGCATACTTGGAAATTGTGCCGCCATTACGCCAACGATCCTGGGGATGGCCTGCTGTTGTGAACCTCACATTAGGTGGGACAGGTTCTGGTTTATACCTGCTTGGTGCGTTCTTTACGATTCTCAGCCAAAAATGGCCGGCCGACGTACAATTCATTTCATTCCAGGTGCTGGCTCCAGTAGTCGTATGTTTTGGTTTTCTTTCTCTATCTATGGAAGCCGGAAAACCTTTGCGTGCATATCGTTTATTCAGCAATCTATCAAACTCATGGATGTCGATCGAAAGCCTTGCCGGTGCCATTTTTATTATCATTGCGTTCATCAGTCATTTTTATTCATCTTTCGTTTTTACTGCCATAGCAGTGGTGGCGGCGCTGGTTTTGATAATTAGTCAAGGGTTCATGGTGTTTAGAGCCACTGCAGTGAAGGCCTGGAATGAATGGCTTGTCCCAGTACTTTTTGTGACATCCGGTTTTATGACAGCGTGTGGTTTGTTTTTACTGAATACACAGAGCCATTCAAGGATGACTAAGCTTCCGGTAGTGATTTTTTTAATATGTACATTTTTTAGTCTTGTTGTTTGGCTCCTATATCTTTTTGGGCGGCGTGGTAACGATTTTAAGAAAGCTGTAAACTTTTTAAGGCGCCCGGTTTCATTGCTGCTTATAGTGGGCATAGGGCATATTATCCCACTTTTCCTACTTTTTTCTATTTTTTTATCTACGGATGTTGAAAATGCATCTCTATTGTCAGCAGTTTTGCGATTAGTATCAGGTCTGATGTTGATTGTTGGCGGCGCAAGTCAGAAGGTCGGTATCATTTTGGCAGCGGGTTATTATCGCGGTATCGTCTTTGAATCAACAAAAGAAAGCTAAAACGAAAGTCGTTTGTTCTTTATAAGCTAAACGCCGAAGAATTTTGAATGAATTTTGAAGATGATGGACACTCAATCCTATAGCAACAAAACCCATAATCGCGTTTATAACGCTTTGTCAAAACGCTGGATCCGCTTTTGGATGCGCTATGCAGGGCTGAACAATTTTGGCCGAATTGCTTCGCTTTTCGTTTCGTGGTTTGCTCCCCCACACAAGGCCCGGGTATATCTGGCTCAGATGAACCCACAGGGCTATATAGAACCCAATGCAACCATTTATCACTCAAAACTAAGGTTAGGTGCCAATGTGTTCATTGGTGAGCATGTTATCATTTTTGAAAATAAGGATGGGGGGGCCGTTGATCTGGGTGATCGCGTTAACATCTTTAGACATAGTATTTTAGAAACAGCGCATGGGGGCAGTCTGATCCTTGAAGATGAGGCAAGTATACATCCACGTTGTCAGTTGAACGCTTACGTTGCCCCTATTAGAATTGGAAAGGGCACAATGGTAGCCCCGAACTGTGCTTTTTACCCGTACGATCATGGCATAGCACCGGACAGGCCAATACGTGAACAGCCGCTTCAATCCAAAGGTGGCATTACAGTTGGAAGTGAAGCTTGGATAGGTGTGGGAGTCATCGTGTTAGGCGGCGTACGGATCGGAGATGGTGCAGTTATTGCGGCGGGATCAGTGGTTACTCAGGATATTCCGGATGGCGCAATCGCCATGGGAAGGCCGGCTCGGGTTGTAAAAATGAGAAATGACTTAACCTAGTGAAAACAATTTCATTCTCATACGAGATAGCCGCGGGGTCCACCTTCCTCCTCTCATTTTAATGGAGGCGCCAAATTTCGAATTTAATAATTCACTACAAATCATCCTTGAGAAAATAAGGATTACGCAATTGAGAAAAAATATCTGGCGTATCAAGAGAAAAGTCCGTTCCTTTTATGACCATTTTTCCCTTATACCTTTCGGTAGCTCCGTAAATACGCGTTTTATTATCTTAACGAGTCCAAGAAGCGGTTCAAACCTGCTTTCTAACCATTTGCGTATCCACAAAAACATTATGATGCATTCGGAAATATTCAACCTGTTCGCCATTTCACGGACGGAGTTAGATAGCATTCTTATAAATCCTCGATCATACTTAAAAGACATTTTAGAAAAAAGAAGCCCTCCTTCCATAAACACTCTTGGTTTTAAGATTTTTTACAGCCAAGCCAATGAACTTCAGCTAAGTCCAGATCTCAATCTTGCTCTCGGAATACCAGAACCGGGAGATGATTGGAGAAAGAAGATCTCGGGCGTTCAAGACTATGTGAACCAAAATTATGATAACGAAAAGATTGCCGCAGGGTTCAGAGATGTGTGGACTCTTTTAGAAGAGGATACTTCGATAAAAGTCATACACCTAATACGAGAAAACAAGTTAAAACAATTCCTTTCCCTTTATAGGGCATCGGTAACTGATGTATGGAAAAGCTATGACAAAAAAACGTTGAAGGATACGCCCGTATCCTTGCAATATGAGGATTGCTTGAATTTTTTTAAGAAGTATACTTCATGGGAGCATGAGTTCGACGAACTTTTTTACAAGCATGACAAAATTTCAATAACATACGAAGAGTTCGTAAAAAACAAAATTCCGGTGCTAAAAAAGGTTCAGAATTTTCTAAATGTTCCTTTACGTGAGGATCTGAGCACGGGCTTAGTAAAACAGCGTGGAGGATCTCTTTCGGAAACAATTTTCAACTACAGAGAACTCAAATCCAATTTTAAAAACAGCGAGTGGGAACATTTTTTTGAGGATTGATGGAATGTCAAAATATTTTCTTTCAGTTCCTTTTCTAATTCTATAGACTCTTTTTCAATTATTCTAATTTATGTTTATTGATTCCCGATCAATTGGCGAGGAAAGCGTTATCAATACAGACGTATGTATTGTAGGTGCCGGAGTTTCAGGTTTAACACTTGCAAGGGAATTCAAGCAAGCCAAGTTTAATACCTGCATTATCGAAAGTGGCGGAGAAAAAGCAGATAAAGCAACTCAAGCATTATACTGGGGTGAAAATGTCGGAATACCCTACTATCCCCTCGACACGGCAAGGGCACGCTTTTTAGGTGGTTCCAGTCACTATTGGGTTATTGAATTGCCGGAAAATGGAATGGGGGTGCGGTTGCGGCCCATGGACCCAATAGACTTTGAAGAAAGAGAGTGGGTGCCTTACAGCGGATGGCCCTTTAAAAAAGAACAACTGGACCCCTATTACAAACGCGCTCAAGAAGTTTGTCAAATTGGCCCAAATAGTTATGATCCAAAAGACTGGATTGAACCAGATCGCCGTAATGAACTGCCGTTTCATGATGATCGGGTTCATACAACCATTTTCCAATTTGGGTTTCGCGATGTATTCTTTAAAGAATATGCAAATGAAGTCAAAAATGCTGAAAATATAACCACTTTATTGCATGGCAACGCTATCGAAATCGAAACCAATGAAGCGGCGACTGAAGTCATCCGAATAAGAGTTGCTTGTCTGAATGGTAACCATTTTTCGGTTACTGCCAAAACTTACATCCTGGCTATGGGAGGCCTTGAAGTTCCACGTTTGCTCTTATTATCGAATAAGACACAGAAATCAGGCCTTGGTAACGAAAACGATTTGGTTGGCCGCTTTTTCATGGAACACCCTCATTTGTGGTGTGGCGCTTTTTTCCCATCAAGTGTTGGTGTATCAAATTCCACAGGTTTGTACGAAGTGTACAGTAAAAATGGGACTCCTGTTATGGGGAAGATTACACTGAGTGAAAGCACCTTAAGAAAAGAAAAATTGCTGAATTGGGTGACTTCGGTTCACCCTGAGTACGAACTCAGCTATAAAAAATATTTGGGGTTTTACGAGCCAGGTGTTCTTGCGTGCAGAGCCATAAAAAATGACTTACTAAAGAATCATTCTTTAATAAATATGAAAGATCATGTTTACAAAGCATTATCCGACACAAACGCTATCTTTCGTTTTATCTATCGAAAAACTAAAAGCCACTACAAAAGAGATTTTAATCGTGCTGAACATATTACTGTTTATCGATTGAACCCAATGGTTGAGCAGGCTCCCAATCCGGAAAGTTGTGTATTTCTAGGAACTGAAAAAGATGCTTTGGGTCAATTTAGGATTAACCTAAATTGGCAGCTCACACCCTTGGACACCTACACCATAACCCGGGCCCAGGAAATTCTTGATGAAGAATTACGAAAAGCCGGTTTAGGGCATCTGCTAATTGAAACGAAAAAAGATATAGTACCGAAAGGCATTCACGGCGGATGGCACCATATGGGAACCACGCGAATGCATGCTGACCCAAAAAAGGGTGTTGTGGACCCAACTTGTCGTGTTCATGGCATCTCCAACCTTTACATCGGCGGAGCCTCCGTTTTTCCAACAAGCGGCTATGCCAACCCAGTCTTAACCACGATTGCATTGGTCTTGCGTCTGGCCGATCATGTCCGCAAGACAATGGACGCATAAGTATTCCACTCGTTTCAATTAAACCTTAATCCTTTTTTGCAGGTTAGAACTCAATGACACGCTGGGCCATGGTTATCGATTTAACCTCTTGTATCGGCTGTAAAGCTTGTATTGTCGCCTGCAGTCACGCAAACGGTATTCCCGAAGGATTGTGGAGAAAGTTAAACACGATTTCAGAGCCTCCACCACCTGGCAGGAAAAGACTTTTAGCTACCCGAAGTTGTATGCATTGCGAGGATCCGCCTTGTAAGGCTGTGTGTCCGACAGGTGCAACCTTTCAAAGAACGGACGGAATTGTAGAAATAGATTATAATAAATGTGTCGGATGTGGCTATTGCATTTTGGCATGTCCGTATGATGCGAGGGTAATTTATCGATATAGCCATTGTTTTGAAGCTGACACCACATTTAATGAGTTGAGTGAATGTAAAGCAAGCGAGAAGCAAGAGGGAGTTTGCACAAAGTGCAATTTCTGCGTAACAAGAATAGAAAAAGGACTGGAAAAGAATCTAATACCGGGAGTTGATGACGATGCTACTCCCCTTTGTGTGGTGACTTGCAGCAGTGGCGCGCTTTATTTTGGAGACCTTGATGATCCGCAAAGCAACATTTCGCAAATAATGATAAAACACCAAACGTTTCGTCTTTTCACTGAGGTTGAAACCGGCCCTTCAGTTTACTATATAATTGAATAACATTTTCTTTTTAGAAAAAATTTTATGTCTCTTCCCCTATGAAATGAGGTAACTATCCAGTATGTATCTTATTTCTGTAATTATCTGCACGTATAATCGAGCGAATATTCTTTCAGAAACCTTGGAGAGTTGGCTTTCAATTCAAAACGCAGGACCTGATGTCGAGCTAATCATTGTGGACAACAATTCAACCGATCGCACTCTCCAAGTGGTTGAGTCTTTTCGACCTTCATGCCCCAGTCGATTGTATTATGTGTGCGAAAAAAATGCTGGATTATCGAATGCGAGGAATAGAGGTATTGAAGAGTCTTCCGGAGATATTGTCGCTTTTGTTGATGACGATATTTATTTTGAGAAAAGCTGGCTTAACGAAATATTGAAAGCGTTTGACGACAATCCAGAAATTTCCTGTGTCGGCGGAAAATCTGTCCCGAAATTTGAAGCTGCTATCCCTGATTGGATAACTGAAGATATTCACAAGCAATATGGTTCGACAGGTTCCGGTAAACAAGACAGATTGATGATATTTCCTGAACATCCATTTGGCCTTAATATGGCTTTCAGAAAATATGTTTTCAGCCAAGTTGGTAACTTTAACCCAATTTTAGGTCGGGTCAAAGGTTGTTTGCTCTCTAATGAAGAATTGGATATATTCTATCGTGTCAAAAAGGCCAATTTGCTTGTTTATTATGCCTCGAAAGCTATTTTATACCACAGAATACCAAGAGATCGCGTTGATAAATCCTGGTTACTTAAACGTTATTACTGGCAAGGAATATCAGATGTCATTGCTGATCAAATTTTCAATCAACGTTCAAAATATTTTTTTTGCAAAAAGGCAGTAGGTATATTAAGGCAGTTGATATTTCCTCTTGGTATTATATCTCCACTAAAAAATTTTAAATATTATATATCCATTTCATTTAGGAATAAGTTATTAACTTATAAACTATTTGGGATGCTCAAACAGTATATTTTCATGTTTTTCTCATTGTAATTTTTTCTTTTTACAGAAAGTATTTGCTCAGCTTATCATTATAGATAGTGTCCGTCCAGAAACGAGGATTTTCGTTCAAGATCAAGGCGTGCGAAAAATTTTACCACAGGCATATAGTTGATATTCCGAGGATAAAATTTTAAGCATAACGCAGAGATTGGGCGAAAAGACCGTTTCTGGATGGGCACTACATAAGCTTTCACATTTTTATTAAGGAACACCATGGATAATGATTTTCCATTAGTCACGATAGGTATTCCTACTTACAACCGTGCGCATAGTATGTTAACACATGCAATTTCTAGTGCATGTAATCAGGATTACCCCAATATAGAGATTATTATCTCTGACAATTGTTCTAATGATAATACTAATGATGTAGTGAACAATTTTAATGATGAACGAATAGTATATATACGGCAGAAAGAAAATATTGGAGCAAACAATAATTTCAACGAATGTTTAAGATCCGCAAAAGGGGATTATTTTCTTTTATTGCATGACGATGATTTAATTGATGCCGATTTTATCTCTACTTGTATGCAAACAGCAAAATACTCTAAGGATTTCGGATTTATTCGTACAGGTACAAGAATCATTGGTAAAAATGATGAGCATATACAAAATGAACCCAACTTGGTTTATAGCAACAATCCCGATGAAATGTTTTTAGCGTGGGTGAGTTGGAGAACATCATTTTATTTATGTGGCACACTTTTTAATACACAGGCGTTGAAAGAGATGGGGGGGTTTAAATCAAAAAATAATTTGTTTGAAGATGGATTTGCGATAATTAAATTATCCGCTGAATATCCTATTTTGAACATCGTTGATATTAAATCAAGTTTTCGACACCATGACCAACAGCGGACTCATTACGCTGATGCTCTTAATTGGAGTGAAGATTTCAGAATAGCACTAGATATGATCTATCTCCAAGATACAATACGACGTAAGGAGATATATCATAAAGGTATGAAACTATTCACTAAAGTTGCAATCGAACAGTTCGCGCGGAAAATAAAAAATCCAATTAAGAGAATGGTAGCAGTGATATGGGTCGGTAAATACTTTCCTTATTACTATTGGCCAAATTCTCCTGATATATCATTTAAGTCAAGAGCTGCTAGAACCATTGCCAAGCTGATTTTTCATGATAAGAAATGTTTATTAAAATAATACATACGGCTTTTTCCCAATCAATGCTATGTGCCATGTTTAAGCACTGATAACCCTTCCTGATAATTATTTTGGATGATAAATAATAGTGCGTTTTTTAATTGTTTCGAGATCTTTTCCTGAAAATTTAGCAACCGATATTCACGGTGTGTTCAAGCGGTTTAAAATGCTATTAGACGCAATCAAAGAGATTGCTGAAATCGACCTGTTGTATTATGTTCCCCCTGGAACAAACATTTCTCCCTTTTCAGTTGCCCAGTTAAAACGTTCTATTTCAACTCATTTTGAAGCCCCGATTCGACTTTTTCTATGCGAAAGGTCTGATAATAGAAATCTAAACTCAAAATTTATTGGATATGGACTGGGGGCATTTTCTATTGTTCGGCAACCCGCCTATTCAAATACGGCTGGTGCCGTTCAGGTTCGGGCGTTTGAAGCTTGCTTGCACTATAACCCGGATGCTGTTTTTGTACACAGGTTAGGGTCAATGTGTCCACTTCTCAAAACCCGCAAAGCGCTGCCTCCCGTCTTTTTTGATCTGGACGACATCGAACATGTGGCCTTTAAAAGGGGGCTACGATATTTGGGTAGTATGAGGTCTAAACTTTTGAATATGCTATTATTTCCGGCGCTTTATCGGGGTGAATACAAAGCGATTCAATTGGCACATAGGACCTTTGTTTGTTCTGATAACGATTTGGAATATTTGACTCATCTATGGAGACTAAAAGGTGTGGTTAAAATTCCCAATGCAGTTGAAATACCTTCGGTTCAGCCAATTAGCTCGGAACAAACGCTACTTTTTCTTGGAACCTATCAGTACAAGCCAAACATCGATGCCGCCGAATATCTTATTCAGGAAGTTTGGCCGCTTGTTCACAAGGAATTACCTAAAGCAACTTTAATAATTGCCGGATCTTCCCCCAATAGAATCTCTACCTATCGTAGTGATGCAAAAAGTGTCAGGTTTTCCGGTTTTGTTGAGGATCTCGAAGGTCTCTATCGGCAATCCCGGGTTGTTTGCGCCCCAATTTTATCAGGTAGCGGCACCCGTGTTAAGATATTAGAGGCAGCTGCACATGGGAAACCGATTGTATCAACAAAAATTGGAGCAGAGGGTCTCCAAATGCGTGACGATTATGATATCATGATTCGTGATGACCCTAAATCGTTTGCCGACGCATGTATAAGGCTTCTAAATGATCATGACCTCTGTAAAAAATTCGGAGCTGCCGCACGAGCAGTTGTACTGAAAAAATATGATAAGACAAAAATAAAGAGAATGATTCAGGAAATCATAAAAGAATCGATATGAAAAATGCTGAATTTGTTTATTATTAAATTTCAATATTTCAACTCGTGAGACATGTCAAATGCCAAAAGTGAGTGTGATTATACCCACATATAATAGAGCTAAATTTTTAGGTGCTGCAATTAGAAGTGCTCTTACCCAAACTTATAGCGATATAGAAATAATTGTATCGGATGATAAGTCAACAGATCAAACCCGAGAGGTAGTTGAAGGTTTTAAAGACCCCCGAGTCAAGTATGTTCGGAATAAAGGAAATAAGGGGCCTTCAGCCACCCGAAATACAGCGATATTGTCCTCAGAAGGTGAATATATCGCCTTTCTTGATGATGATGACGAGTGGCTTCCTGACAAGCTTCAATGCCAAATAGAAGTATTGGATAAAAGCCCAACAAACATTTGCGGTGTTTACACTAATCGCTTGTTTATAGAAAAAACAACTGGCAAAATATTATCAGATAATCCTGGAACAAAAAGGTTGAGAGGGAATCTCCTCAACCAGCTTATTGTTAAGAGTCCCATATCTACACCTACGGTTGTCATAAAAAAGAAGTACCTTGATGAAGTTGGGCTTTTTGACGAAACTATTTCTTATATGGAAGATTATGATTTGTGGATCAGGCTTTCTATGAATTGGGATTTTGAGTATATTTCTAAGCCATTAACGAAAGTATATGTCCATGGTCTCGCACACCTTAGCCGCAACCTTGAGGGCCAAATTTCAGGAAAAGAGGCAATATTTGGAAGATATCCGCATTTATTTAAAGAAAATAAAAAGCGTTGGAGCGAATATCTTCTTGCCATAGGTGTACAGTATTGCCAGGTGCAAAAAATGAAAGAGGGGCGTAAAAATCTGTTAAAATCCGTATATATTTATCCGTTCAAAAAGATAGCCTATTATCATCTTTTTGCATCGCTTTTCACGCCAAACTATTACCAACGCTTGAGAAATATATATAAAACAGTCCTTTAAATACGTCATAAATGAAAACTGTCAGAGAGGTCGCTCATAGCTTATTTCAACTGCCAGGTTGTCCAGTCCAGCCTTTGGTGTCCACCTCCAATAGCCTCTACCTCTGTTAGGCGTGTTACAAAATGAAACAAAATTTATTAGAATCGATAAGAAGCAAATTTGTTTATAACCTTAAGTCTTTACTTTATGGGCCATTCTCTTTGCTGCGTACCTTCAATGTATGCATGTGGCATACGGGCCGGTGCGGTAGTACTGTCATTGAAGATTTGATTAAAAAGGATGGCCGCATTGATTGGGGTAGTGAAATTCTCGAAAGTTTTTCTAAAAATCCGCCTCAAAAAATAATAGATAACGGAGATATAAAAAAGCAAATTTATCGAAAAATTAACAAAAGACAAAAGTTAGCGGCCTTTCGACCTTTTGGATTTGAAATGAAGCTTTGGCACTACAAAAGACTCAATATTGAATTTGAAGATGTATTTGAGATTCTCCAGAAGATTGGTTTCAATAAGAATATAATTTTAGAGCGCAAAAATTACTTGCGGGTTGTGGTTTCTGCCAAGGTTGCTGGTGCTACAAGCCAATCACATATAAAACAAGGCCAGGAAAGAAAGTTTGCAACGATTAAATTGGATGTTTTCGATGATAGATTGCATGAGGTAATTAAAATTCATGAGCGTTTTTATCAGGATTTAAAAGAAAATTTACCGCCTGGGTTTTTATATATCTGTTACGAAGATGATATTGAGACCGATCCGTATAAAGGATATAAAAAAGTGATTGAATACTTTGGCTACAAGCCCAAAAACATTTCAACCCAATTGAGAAAAACTAATCCAGGTAGGCTTTCTGATATAATCGTAAACTATGATGATGTTGATAACTATTTAGCGAACACGCCGTATCACTGGATGTTAAACACGTAATCAATAATCCCCACCGCGAGCGGCAGGGTATTTGAAGTTCAAATAAATGGAAAGGATATTAATTGAATATCTCTGTAATTATTTGCACAAAAAATCGATCCCAAGATCTCAAAGTAAGTCTTGATTCTATTATTAATCAGTCAATTTTACCAGATGAAATTATTGTTGTTGATTCAAGCACTAACTTTGATACAAAGTTACTTTGTAAAAATTATAAAAATATCTTTTCAATACCGCTTTTTTATTATCAAACTGCCCCAGGCCTAACGAAACAAAGGAATATTGGAGTTAAGCATAGCAGCAAAGAAATTATTGCATTTATTGATGATGATGTCATTTTAGAAGAAAGTTATTTTAAAGAAATTAAAGAGGCTTTTGCAGTTTCAGATAAAATCCTCGGTGTTGGTGGAAGAATTCTTAATGTTAAGCCTGACGCATTATTTTCAGGAATCTTAAAAAAGATATTTCTATTAACCGAATTTGCGGAAAAAAAGGGCATAGTAAAAAAGTCAGGCTTTGCACGTTTCCCTTACGGTCATTGTACTGAAAGCTTTCTGCCTACACAGGTAATAATGGGTTGTTCATCATCTTATCGACGTGGAATATTTGATGAGTACAAATTCGATGAGTATTTTGAGGGGTATAGCGTAATGGAGGATGTTGAATTTTCATATAGAATAAGTAAACAGGGATTGTTGATTTATTGGCCAGCTGCAAAACTAATTCACAAAAAATCTCCATTAGATAGAAACAGTACTGCTCAAAGATACGAAATGTTGATTCTTAACTATTTTTATGTTTTTAAGAAAAATGTTAAACGTTCGCCTTTTGATTGGATATTTTTTTATTGGAGCCTTTCTGGACTCAAATTGCATGCAATTTACTTTTGTTTAAAATTGGGTACAATTTCACCTTTACTAGGTGTCTACAGTGCCTATCGCAAATTGCTTTCAGAAAATTTAGATAAACACTAACTGTTGCAATGTTTTAGGGATAGTATATACGTAACTTTAAGTTTAATAATTGCTTTCCATTTTTAATTTAATAAATCTATATGATTTGCAATCCCGATAATATATTGCAGCTTGCTTGGCGATACAACAATCAACAAATTTCTATAGAAATCCCAATATGAAATTTAAATTATCTATTGAAAACAATCAACAATTGGCGTTATTTGCATTATTCTTATTCTGTCTATTAAGGCCGATATGTTCTTTGGATTTTCCTGCTATTACCAATATTTCTGTCCTGCGTATAAATCAAATTTTTAATATGGCTTCTTCTTATTTATTTTTGATAGTTATACTTTTAGGGATCCGAAATATTAAACTTAAATCCAATGAAATTACAATAATTCTACTGATGGCATATGCATCGATAAGTGTATTATGGGGATCAGAACCTCGAGAGATTGTAAGATTTATTTTTCCTAGCTTTATATTTTTTTTAATTCAAGTCTGTCAACCTGATAAAACCCATATTCTTAAAATGTTAAAAATATTGGTGCTGTCTTTTTCTTTTACAATGATAGTAAATGCGATTCTAATTACGTGTAATTACGGTGCTTGGGCAACTAATTATTGGTCTGGTATAAAAAGATACCAAGGACTATATGGGGGACCGCATAGCTTGGCTCATGAAAGTTTAGTTTTTCTTTTAATTATTGGTATTTTCTACGTTTTAAAAATTAGCTCAAATTTAGAGATGAATAAAGCATTTAAATATATCGCTCTCTCTTTAGTCGCCATAACAATTTTCAACATTTTTAAATCTTATACTAGGACTGTTTATTTAGGTTTGGCGACTATAGCAATGTTTTATATGCTTGGAAAAAAGCACTATGTTCTGATTTTCATACTTTTAGCCATGTTTCCCGTTATCGTATTTAAATCCGACTTATTTCACCAAGTTTTTTTTGATGTAATTGACCCGCTCGAAGGATCTAAAGGAATAGAAACAATGGGAAGTGGCCGTCTTGGACTCTGGCGGGAGGCGCTTAACATTTATTTAGAAAATCCAGAAAGATACTTTATCGGTCGAGGGTTGGGAAAGGAAGTAATAGTAGGCTCTTTTTTTGGAGCAAGTCATAACGATTTAATCTCTTTACTATGCAGCTTGGGTTTAACGGGGCTAGCTCTATATCTATTAATGATGTTTTTATTTGTCTTCGATATTCTCACATCACCAATTGAAAGAACATTAAAATTCCTATCTATAGGTTATATATTTAGTGTTATTTTAATGAATTTTTTAAGTAACAGTTATCTTAATAGATTTCAATTAGGTCAATACTTTTTTTTTGTAATCGGGATTTTATCTGCACACTGCAAACTTCAAAAAAGTAAGCTCTACCGATAAAAGTAAAATTCGTGTGGTTGTAAATGGCAAATTCAGAATTTATTCTTTTGAAGTCTTTACTTCATGACCATTATGTAAGAATTAACTACCAATCTTATAAAGATTATAAAATTCGCATTTAGGATTCATTTTATGTCATTTCATTTAGAGGATCATCTGTACGGTTCCCTGAAATCCATCTACAATAGCAGTCCACAGGCTTTTAAATCAGTAATAGGGCGTGTATACAGGTCAATGCCAGATTCTTTGAGGTACGGAGAAACCTATGGCCATTACCTTTCGCTATTAGAAAAATCTCAATGGTGGTCAAAAAAAAAAATATTAGCATATCAATGGGAAAAAACGAAAAACCTTCTTTGGCATGCGTACAACAATGTGCCCTATTATAAAACACTGTTTGATCAAAGAGGGATATCCATCGCAAATATACAGAACTTTCAAGATTTTAAAAAAATCCCTTTTCTAACAAAAAATATCATTCGAGAAAATTTTACTGAACTGTTGGCAAAAAACTATAAAAAGTCAAAACTGATACCTGTTGCAACTGGCGGTACTACTGGTGCACCCTTGACTCTTTATTATGAAAAGGGTGTCTCGAGACCGCTGGAATATGCTTTTACAGTTCATGGATTGGGAAGGATAGGATTTCGGGTTGGAGATAGAATCGTCGTCATACGCGGAGAGGTAGTGAAGGGAGCTAATCAAAAAGCTCCTTCTTACTTTGATCCAATTAGAAACAGATTAGTTCTTTCATCCTACAACATGATTGAAGAAAACCTCCCATATTATATTGAGAAAATACGAAAATTCAAACCAAAATTTTTACATGTATATCCATCAAGTTTAGTGCTTTTAGCCCGATTCATGAAGGATTACAAGGTAGACTACTTCCCCGCCTTGCAAGGTATCATTGCAAGTTCAGAAACTATTCACCAGTGGCAGTTTGACCTTTTTCAAGAAGTCTTTAAATGTAATGTATTCCCTTGGTACGGGCTTAACGAGCTTGTAGCACTTGCGGGAGCATGCGAATTCAGTTCAAGATATCACTTGTTTCCTGAATATAGTTATGTTGAATTTGTCAGAGATGATGATTTTAATGAGGATACTCATAATAAGAATATTTGCGAAATCGTAGGAACGGGTTTTGGAAATTACGCTATGCCATTAATAAGATACAGAACATTGGATTATGCAATACCTACAGATGCTATATGCAAATGCGGACGAAATTATCCAATGATGGAAAAAGTTGTTGGAAGAAAACAAGAATTTTTTGTTGATAAAACAGGTAGTTTGATTACATTTATATATGCAGATGTCCCCCTTTGGTCGGTTAAGCGGATGATATAAAAAATGTCATAAATGAATTTAAAAACATATATACAAGATTCGGTATCGACATTCAAATGGTAGATTCAATACCCAAAAAATCTAGTGGAAAATTTTTGTATTTAAAACAAAATATTGAAGTAAATAAAAAACAATTAGATGCAAACTCCAATATATCGACTACTTAAAAAATGATTTCCAAGAGATTTTAAAATTTCTGGAGGAAATTGAGGCTACGTATTCCGCTCAAACTGACCACCGTTTCCGGAGTGACAACGGTTCCCTAAGATAAAATTTTATCGTCTCTTTCGTATCGTCGAGATCGACAGAGTCAGTCCCTAATGCCTCACCCATAGGTCGTGGGTTGATAATTCTGCACATTTTAAGATTTGGATGTGCAGTTTTCTTAACAAATAAAGAATTATTAATTCACGGCGAGTAAATGTCATATAAATAAGAAGGATTAAAAATATTGTAAATTGGGCACAATTGTTGCTTTAACATGAATTGTGTTTGTTGGCATAAAAGGTCTTTTTGCTTTTGACCTAAACAATTAATATTTAACATCATAACGAATCTGTGTAACCTCTATAACTAAGGACTGCTCCAAATGAACAAAATCCTATTTATTTGCCTGATGTCAATTACGGTGTTTTTTCCTTTTGAAATTTTTGCGGATGTATATTATGTTTCCCAGGCATGGTGACACAGTGGTTCTCTGCGGAAGAATATCTACAGCTTTGAAAGTGCCTGATGGAGGTACATCCGGCCACATTGTTACTTATGATGGAAATGCTGCTTCTTATGACCAACGTGCAACAAATGCTACCATTACCAATTTCAGCAGGGTAGCTGGTTATAGTAGTTTTTACATTTATAGTAAGGAATATGTTACGGTAAAAAATGTAAAGATAGATTGGAATTACACGTCTGAAATGGGCAGTAGTATGGATAATGTTTGGGGCTTAAGAATCCAAAATTCCAATAATATAATAATTGATTCTGCAGATATTTCGGAAACGCATAATGGAATTGCAATTCATGATAACTCATATAATATCAGAATTGTAAAGTCAATTATCAACAAGATTGCCGAGTCTGGGATATACATAAGCAGATACTCTAGTTCTAATCATCCCCATGATATCACTATTGGTGGAAAATATGAAGATGGAAATACAGTTAAAAATTGCACCTACAAGACGCGTTGGGACAATAATAGAGTCGGTTATGATATCAGGCTGGGTCCTGATGTTGAAAACATAACGATCAGTTATAATCATCTTTATTCCGATACCGAATATCATGGCATGTCGGCAATTTTAGTGCATAGCTGTCAAAATATATTAATTGAGTATAACACTATTCACGATCATCAATCTTTTAATCATAGACCAGCAATATCGGTCAAAGGAGAAGAGCGTTCAGCTTTAGCCTATAACATTGTTATAAGGTATAACAAAATATATAACGAGAAAAGTGATTCTAATTCATATGTTGGAACTACTAAAGCTATATTGTTTTCTGGAAATTGGAAACATGCTTATGTATATGGTAATTATATCTCTTCTTGTGGTGGTGGCATCAATGCAAATTTTGCGTATTGGATTAACCCACCGACTCATAGTGACGGCGTTAATCCGGGAAACATGCATATTTGGTCAAATGTAATCTATAACACAAGTGGTACTGGTATTTCTATTGGTGGAGCATGGCAAGGCACGGACTTGATATCAGATGTATTCATCGTTAATAACACTTTATATCGTGTCGCATTATCAACCCAATCCAAAACCGGGGCCGGAATAAGCAATTCGCTAACAGACACACAAGATTATAATATTAATATTAAGAATAACATAATAATGGATGCTCGTATTGAAGCGAACGACCAGTTTACGTTATACTCTGAACCGAGCCTCGATAGGTTTACCGAGAATAACACTTATTTCATTTCAAATACGACTTACAATGAAAAACTAAAATCTAAGTATAGTAATGAAGAAATCGAAAATCCATTGTTCCTAAGTACAAACAAAGGTGCGTTATTACTCTCTGAAAATTCTCCATGCAAAGATTCCGGTCTGTCTATAGTAGGACCAACGAATGTTCCTGCTGACGTAGTATCTTTGGCAGGTGAAATCAATTACGAAGACGCCCTTGATCCTGTAAAGACTGATTGGACGACTATTCCTCCAAGAGTATATAAATTGAAACAGTCGGACTATGGTGCAGGTTGGGAAAAGGGAGCCTATGTTTACGTTACAAATAGCTCAGATACGAGATTAAGAATGAGTTTAAGCAAACCTTTAAATATATCTGTATCACCAGTAAACTAATTCCCTTCTGGTGATTCCGATTTAGCAAAGAAGCCTCTTCCCCCATATGGAGAGAGGTTTCTTTATTGTTGTGCTAACAAACCCTTCATCTTCCACTGCGACAGCCGCGAACTCACTAAAGTGCAAAATGTCCATAAAATAATGATGATAGGTACCTCATTGAAAGGTAGAGGTGGCGTAGCTTCAGTTGTTCGTGGGTACTCTGAATATGGAATTTTAAAGAATCTAAAAATAGATTACTTTCCAACCCATTGTGATGGTAAAAAAAGAAAAAAAATAGTATATTATTTACGAAATGTAGTAAATATACTAATCAAAATACGTCAATACTCAATTGTCCACATTCACACAGCATCATATTGGAGTTATAGGAGATTATTTGTAGTAATTTTGATTGCAAAATTGTTTTCCAAGAAAATAATTATCCATATTCATGGAGCAAAATTTGAAGAATATTTTAATAATTCAAGTTTTATTGGCAAAAAAGTAATAAAAATTGGATTTAAAACTTCGGATAGAGTTATTTGTCTTTCCCCCGAGTGGTCCAGGAAAATTTCAAAATTTTGTTCCTTAAATAAGATTATCATAATCCCTAACTGTGTTTCATTCATTTCAATAAACCAAGTCAAACAAAATAATAAAAAGAAACTTACAACCACTAAAAAATTGCTATTCTTAGGTGAATTGGGTGAGAGAAAGGGTGTCTTTGATCTACTTAAGGCAATTAAACTCCTTAGACTTGATCCCAATAAAACAAAGCTTTTTTTGTGTGGTAATGGTGACTTGATTAAAATTCAAAATACAATCTTACATCTTGGATTAGAAAATGTCGTTCAGTTACTTGGCTGGGTTCAAGGTGATAAGAAAATTGAATTGTTAAGAAGTGCATATCTTTATGTTTTACCTTCACATTACGAAGGTCTGCCAATGAGTATACTTGAGGCAATGTCATATGGTATACCAATTGTTTCGACCAACGTCGGTGGCATCCCTTATGCTGTTGAGAGTGATAAAGAAGGCTATTTAATTGATCCGGGTAATCCTAAAGAATTGGCAAATACTATTAATTGCCTACTGGAGGATGAAAAAACATGGGAAGATATGAGCTTAGCTGCAATAAAAAAAATAAAATTAAAATTTTCTATGGATACATTACATCAGAATCTAAAAAAAATATATGAAGACCTGTTAAATGAATAAAGCAATCGTCTCTTAAATAATCATTTGCTTTATTTGATAGTCGAAAAAGCTCTCGACATCGATGAACCCATAAAGTTCAGGATGTCGACAACCCTGTTTAGCTGATCTTTGGCACCAGTTTTTAAACATCCAGTAAAAACAAGGCAATTAGAGACCGGCTTTTGCTCTTGGCACTATCGAAATCTGTTTACAGAAAGTTACTCGAAGAAACGATTCCAGGATGCACTGGAAACTGTAATGCAGCATATTGATGGGATGACATATTTGGACCTTATGCTGGTTTTACGTGCCAACCAAATTACTATTTGCTGACACCCTTTTCCAATGAGAACTCTCTTGCCGAATGTATCCGTTGTCATTCCTTTGTACAACAAGGAAGAATACATCACCCGGGCGGTTTCCTCAGTTCTGAGACCGGCGTATCAAGATCGTCAGCCAGGAAAATCAAGGGGTATCGTCTACAAGAAATCTGGGTATCGAAAACTCCAGTTCCGATCTGATCGCTTTTCTGGACGCCGATGATGAATGGAAACCTGGATTCTTAAAAGCTATTCTTTCATTGAGGAAAAGATACCCTGACGCTGGTGCTTACGGAACATCATACGAAATTCTTTTACGAGGTGGAAGGGTTTATCACCCTAAATTTGGGAGGATCCCATATGGATGGGAAGGCATCCTATCCAGTTATTTCAGAGCATCATTCGGTCTACACGTCCTGCATACTTCGGCTGTGGTCATACCGAAGCGGATTTTTGAAGAAGTTGGCGGTTTCCCGATTGGTGAAAAGCTGGGTGAAGATCTTGACATGTGGCTTAGGATCGCGTTACGGTTTCCCATCGCATACAGCAACGTCGAACAATCAGTGTACCATCAGGATGCCGGCAACCGAACCGATGTTCTGCCGGTATCCGTTGACAGACTGCCCTATCTTAAAAGAGCTGAACAAGCGCTGCGTTCCGGCATTCTACCTGAAAACATTCGTGATGACCTGATCGAATATGTTGCCACCCGTAAAATTGGATATGCGATAGGTTTTATTTTGAAAAGCAACCACAAAGTGGGAAGGAAAATATTAGAAGAAATCGAAACTAAAAGATTCGCAAGCAGGAAAAAGCTATGGCTAATGTTGAGTTATATACCAACAATTTTTTTAGGTGGACTGCGAAGTGGAAAACGATATATAGTTTCATTTATTGACAGTGGGAAAAAAAAATTGTTTTAATCCTATCCGCAGGCTGTCCAGTCAATGGGGTCCACCTCCAAATAGCTCGCATAACCTGGTATCGAGCTTATTGATGAGCTTGGTTATGAAATTTAAAAAGATTATATTGTATATTCAATATTTATATCCAATTGGTTACCTTTAAGCAAGAACATTCAATTTATCAGTTTCGCGATTAAAACAAACCGTAAGAATATCGAAATTTGAAGGCCATTCAGACTCCAATATACCGATTGCTTAATAAAAAAGATTTGGAAGAGATCATAAAGTTTATGGAGGAAATGAAACCTCCTGTTGCTGGAATGCAATCACGGGGAATCTATGAGCCGTTTTGTAATTATGTGATGGAAACCGACAAAGTTATTTTCGCAGTGGCTGAGATAGAAGAACAGATTATCGGTTTCTCGATAACTATAATCGATTATAAAAGATTTTGGAGAAAATTTTTTACTAATCACATACTACTCTCAATAAAGGTAGTATTTAAAAAATTTGTTAAATTATTAAAACATAATCGCAGTATCCAACTATCCTCTGAACCAGTAGATATCAGTAAATATCTATCAAAACATAATACCAATCGATCTTGGAAGGATTCATCCCCTATCATAGGTAAAGTACTTTATATTGCAGTAAAAAAAGATTATAGACAAAAAGGAATCGGAAAAGGTTTATACAAGTTCCGTCACAAAATTTTATTACAAAAGGGAGTTAAAAGGGTAGACGGTAAAAAGTGAACAGTCTTTCTGTGGAAACTTTTGTTTCATCCAGTTTTAGCGTACTTCCTATTAACATGTTGATTAACACAATCGAAGAAACAGTTTGAAAGAAAAGGACAGGTGTTGAAAAACTTGGCCTGTACCTCCGAGGTTGTTAATCAGGGCACGAGACATATTGATTCATAATTCCTTTTTTTTCAATAAGCCCGGCTGAACGGTTAAATCAATTTAAGTATCATGATAACGGGCTACATAATCTTTGCATTTCGGCTTCCTTGGGAGGGTATCGCAGTCCTCCCCAAAATCCGTTATAATCAGTTACTTTCTATACCAATTTCTTAGAGAAATCTTTATCTCCCGGACCCGAAAAATAAATTCCTTCTTGAGTACCACCTTGAAAGGGCTGATAGCATGAGAGTAATCGAGAATGTTAAATTAAGTTTATGGAATGAAATCGCTGAGAAATCTCCTCATGCAACCTTTTTCCATACACCATATTGGTCAGAAATTATGGTTAAAACTTTTTCATGTAAAGATATAACCAAAGCATTTGTTTTTGATGATGGAACAACAGTAATTTTCCCATTTATTCAGACAAAAGGTAAGATTACGAATTTATTTTTAAATGATTATAGATCAGGTTATCCTTATACCTATGGCGGTCCAATATCAGATCGAATATTAAGCTTTGAAAAGTATAACGAAATTATAGATTATTTTAAGACGGTGTTAAAAAAATATTATCGTATTCTTGTTAGGGGAAATCCTTACACTGATGGATTTAAAACGATTGATTTTCAGGAGGCATGGGATTTATCTCATGTTGCAGAACTAATTAAATGCAAAAATGAAGATGATGTTTTCAAGACCTATGGAAGACGCTATAGAAGCTACATCAGAAAAGCCATAAGATCTAATACACTGAAAGTAAAAGAAGCAAAAACCATTCATGAATATGAGAATCTATACAATATATATAAAAGATCACAAAGATATTGGGATGTGGTTTTGACCCATTATCCATTGAGGCTGTTTAAAAATCTTTATAATATGAAATGCAAACACATAAAGCTATGGACCGTATACTGCAAAGATAAAATGGTTGGAGGAGATGTAACCCTCTATTGGAAAAATCGATGCTTTATGTGGCTTTCCTATCATGAAAGAGAATTTTCAAAACTGCATTCTAGACGCTACATGTTGCATAATGTTTTTTTGGATTGCAAAGAGAGAGGTGTTGAATATTACGATTTTTTGCAAAGTGGAGGAATAGAGAGTCAAGAGAAATTTAAAAGGTCTATGGGTGGAAAAGAGTATCAACACTGCGCATGGCTCAAGGAGAATTATCTTGTTAGCCTTGCAAAAAAAAAGAGATTTTAAGCGAAACATATACACTTACTCAACAGTCCAAAGTTTAAAGCGGTCATGCCGCCAAAGGCATGGCATCAATTGTAGGCTTTCTGCTCTTTGACATAATTATTCGATAGATCGCGCTATTCTTGAAAATGCGAAAATT
>JABZFO010000012.1 GCA_014237405.1 Desulfosarcina sp.
ATCAACTATTTCTTAGAAATCCGACCGCCTGGGAGAATCCCCATGAAAAAAGAACTGATCGAGTTGCTATGCCGAAAATCCTTCAAGTACAGCGAAACCCCGGCATTCAAGCTGGTGTCAGGCCGCATGAGCCGTTATTACGTGAACTGTAAGCCCACCACCTTGAGCTCCCGCGGCATGTTTCTCACCGGCCACCTGATGTTCGAGGCCATGAAAGACAGCGGGGCATCGGCCGTTGGCGGTCTCACCTTCGGGGCGGACCCCATCGCCATGGCGACAGCCTTTGCGTCTGAGTTGAAGGGCCAGCCGGTGAACGCCTTTTCCATCCGCAAAAGCCAAAAGGACCACGGCATCGTCAAATGGATGGAAGGGGACATCCAGCCCGGCGAGAAGGTGGTGGTGATCGACGATGTGGCCACCACCGGCGGCTCTACCATCAAGGCCATCGAGCGGGCCAGCTCCGAAGGACTGGAGGTGGTTCGGGCCGTGATCCTGGTGGACCGGCAGGAGGGGGGGATGGACAACATCCGCGCCCATGTGCCCGATGCTACCGCCATCATCACCCGGGATGAGCTGGTGGCCTGCTGGAAGCAGATGACGAAGGCCTCGTAACTTTAAAGTTTGGTCCCGGGCACCGTGGCCGGGGGACACGCTATTTACGAAAATCTTAAATTAATTCTTCTGTTTCTTCATCTTTTCCCATTCAACATTCGATGTTGGACGTTCGACGTTCGATGTTCATTTTTTTTAGCCCCCCCCCTGAACGACTACAAAAGTAAAAGGGGAACTGCCGGCATCATTTGCTGGCGGTTCCCCTTTTTTGGTTTCATTCTTGTCGTTGACTACTGTGGAAAATAGGTGGCGCAGGAGTCAAACCGCGAGGTTTTCCGAAGAGGGGGCCGTTTTGTCAAAATAGGGCAGCTCGTTCAAAAACTTATGGTCCAGCCGGTTCATGATCTCTTTCACATACCCTTTGAGGATGCCGAAATCGACCAGCACCCCGGCGTCGTTGAGGCGTTCGCCCTTGACGCACACCTCCACCTTCCAGTTGTGCCCGTGTAGGTTTTCGCATTTTTTGGCCACCATGGTCAGCTGGTGCGCGGCAGCAAAATGGCTGAGTATTGTCAGTTCGAACATGATCAATGCGCTCCTGTGGGTCTTGCCGGATTGAAGCCGGTGTCTCAGTTGGCCGCCCGAGACGGGCCGCTTTTGAGGATGCCTTTAAGCTTGCTGGTGAATTTGCCCCCTTCCAATTTTGCAAAATCTTTGAGCAGGGCCACCTGTTTTTTGTTGAGGTTGGTGGGGGTCTTCACGTTCACCTGAACGATCTGATCGCCCCGGTGGCCGTTGCGGAGGGAAGGGATGCCCTCACCACGCAGCCGGAAAATGTCGCCGGGCTGGGTGCCCTTGGAAATCTCCAGATCGGTCTCCCCATTGAGGGTGGGGATGGTGATGGTATCGCCTAGAGCCGCCTGTACAAAGGAAATGGGAATCTGGCAGAGGACATGGGTGTCGTCACGCTTGAAAAATTCATGGCCCTCCGCGTGGATGAACACATACAGATCGCCATGGGAGCCGCCGTAGGCGCCGGCTTCACCTTCGCCGGTGAGCCGCAGCCGTGAACCGTTGTCCACGCCGGCCGGAATTCTCACGGACACTTTTTTCCGGACCAGTACCTTGCCATGTCCCCGGCAGGTTTTGCACGGGTTGGCGATCACCTGACCCTGGCCCCGGCAGTGGCCGCAGGTGGTGCGAACGGTGAAAAAGCCCTGGCTGCGTCCTACCTGGCCGCTGCCGCCGCATTGGGGGCAGGTTTCCACACCGGTCCCGGGTGCAGCACCGGTTCCCTCACACGCGGTGCACGATTCCGCCTTTTCCACGTCGATCTCTTTTTCTGTGCCGAAGGCCGCTTCCATGAAGCTGAGCTGCATGTCATAACGAAGGTCAGCCCCGCGATGTCCCCGGCTCCTGGATCGGCGGGCGCCGCCAAAACCAAAGAAATCTTCGAATATGTCTCCGAAACTGGAAAAGATGTCGTCGAATCCACCGAAACCGGAAAAACCGGAACCCTCCAGTCCCTGGTGGCCGTACTGGTCATAAATCTGGCGCTTCTTCGCGTCCCGAAGCACTTCGTAGGCCTCGGCGGCTTCCTTGAACTTCTCTTCCGCTTCCCGATCACCTGGATTCCTGTCCGGATGGAATTTCAGGGCCAGTTTGCGATAGGCCTTTTTCAGAACAGAATCAGTGGCGTTGCGGTCAACGCCGAGCACTTCATAATAATCATTTTTTGCTGCCATGGATCGCCCTGAAAACGTTTCCCCTTCGTGTTGTCACAAAAGATCTGATGTGTTAATTTTGCAGCCTCTATAATGAGGCATAAACTTAATGCAAGATGAAAGGATGTCAATGGAAAACCGGGAGCTTCCATTTGTCAGGGAGATGTTCGACAGTATCGCCCCCCGGTATGACCTGCTCAACCGGCTGCTCAGCCTCCACCAGGATGTTGTCTGGCGTAAAAAGATGGTTTCGGCCATGGTCATCCCTGAAAATGGACGGGTGCTGGACGTGGCCTGTGGCACCGGTGACGTGGCCATGGAGATCTGCAGACAAAAGGGACCGCTGGTGAAGGTAACCGGCATCGATTTTTCACCGGGCATGCTGGGCCTGGCTCAAAAGAAGATCCGCCGGCAGGAAGCGCCTGCCATCTCCCTGTTGGCCGGTAATGCCCTGGCCCTGCCTTTTGGCGAACAAACCTTTCACGCAGTGACCATCGCCTTCGGCATCCGCAACATCCAGAATAAAGCCGGCGCCCTGAAGGCCTTTTACCAATATCTGAAGCCTGGCGGCATGGTGCTGGTGCTGGAGCTGGCCTCCCCAAAACAAAGCTGCCTGCGCGACGCTTATATGGCTTACTTTCAAAGGGTGCTGCCACTGGTCGGCCGCCTCTTTTCCAAGCACAGCTTTGCCTATTCCTACCTGCCCGACTCAGTTTCCCGGTTTCCGGCGCCCGATGTTTTCATGAAAATCATGGCGGAAGCAGGCTTTTCCCGGATCACCTGCCACCGCCTGACACTGGGAATTGCCAACCTGTTTGTGGGGGGTAGGGCCGCGGAAAAATAACTATTGATTATGGGAGCCGGCAAAGGAAAGCTTGTAAACGAATGACTCAGCTCATAAGCTAAGCTAAAAACAAAAGTTCCCGTCCTTGTCATTCCAAATGAACACCCTTAAAAACAATTATAACTGGATCCGCCGATCAGCTGTTCTTGAGCCTTTGATTTAATCGAAACGGGCATTATTGTATAGCCGTTTACATTTATGATCGCATCACCAAAAAGGAGAAAAAAGATGATCAAGAAACGGCAGTTTATTTATTTGGGGATTGTTTTAATCTTTATGAGCGCCTGCGCCACACCGCAATCCGGAACCATCGCAACAGGCAATCCTGAAAAGCAGGTAAACCAGCTGGAAACCGATTTGGCCACCGCACGGTCCAATCAATTGGACGTGCTGGCACCGAATTGGTTTGGCAAGGCCCAATCCTCATATGCCAAGGCAAAAACGGCCTTGGAAAAGGGGGCGAAACTGTCTGACATCAGTGAATATGTTGCCGAAGCGAATGCCAGCCTGGAAAAAGCAGAAGAGATCGCCCAGGTTTCACGGACGATACTCGGCAGCACCAGCGAAGCCAGGCAGAAGGCCCTCAAGGTGGGTGCCGACAAACTGGGTGAACCCTTTATGAAGGTTGAAAACCAGTATCTAAAGCTTACCCAGGCTATCGAGAACGACAATATGAGCTATGCCCAGAAGAATGCCGCAAAGGTTCAAGCGGCGTTCCGGGATGTTGAAATCATGGCTATTAAAGACACTGCTTTGGGGGATGTCCGCAAGATAATGGCTGAAGCCGAAAAAGCCAAAACACAAAAGATTGCGCCAATGGCATACGGCGCCGCTGAACAATCCTTGAATGAAGCAGACGCTTATATTGGCCAGAATCCCTATGCGGCAGAAGCGATCAGCCAAAAAGCGGCCACGGCCGAATTCATGGCTCGGCGGATGATGTCCGTCACAGATAGCAGCAACAAGTTCAAGAGGATGACACCTGAAGATTCAGCGATCTATCTTGAGAGTTTACTGGGGCGCTTAGGCAAAACCATGGGCGCCGGAGATCTTCGGGATAAAAGCATGGAAGGTCAGGTCGATGCATTGATCGGTACGGCAGGTGACAGAAACCGGACCAACGAATCGCTGAAATCGCAGAACCAGAACTACCAGGCCCAGGTCACAGACCTTGAACAGCGCCTCGCCGGCCTGCAGGGTTTTTCACGCCAGCAGGAGGAGGCAAAGAAGAAGCTGACGGCCGAACGAGAATTTAATGAGCGGTTCAATAAAGTTCAGCGATACTTCAGGCCCGACGAAGCCGAGGTATACAAACAGGGCGGTCAACTGGTTATCCGGATGCGCGGGATCAACTTTCCAGTGGGTCAGGCAACGCTTACCCCGGAGAACTATACCCTGCTCAGCAAGGTACAACGGGCCATCCGGACGTTCGGCCAGCCTACCGTGACCATCGAAGGCCATACCGATAGCACCGGCTCCGCACAAACGAACCAGGAGCTTTCCCAAAAGCGGGCCGAGGCGGTAAAGACCTATCTGGTTGCCAACAAAACGCTGCCATCGAACCGGATCCGGGCAACGGGGTATGGTCTGGATAGACCCGATACGGCTAAAGGAATATTCAAGAAACCGACCGGGCCACGTTCACCTGCCCGGTCGGTTTCATCACCGACTTTCCGCAGAGACTGAAGGGATTGACGCCAAAGTTTGATTGACGGCCAAAACCACCTGGATCTTCAGGGGGAGTTCCTTCCACCATGTTAAAAATTTATCTTTATCTTTTTCATACCACAAGGACGTCGTTACGCCGATTCTGTAAAAGCCCATATTGCCGACTTCAGCGCCGCAGTGAATTCCCTTGATACTGTTCATGCCGGCTACAAATTTATCGATTTCTTCCGGACTAAGGGGGGTCTTGAATCTGAAAATCAAAAAGGTCGGTTTTTCAGGGCCGGACCCTTCGCAGGAGGCGCGCATTTCGATCTCTTCGATCCGGTTGAGGTCATCCAGGGCATTCGTGGGAATATGGGCATCTACCGGAGTTCCCTGCCATATTTTCTGTTTGTGATCGACATCTCTTCCCGGGAGAAATTTTTGTTTTCCATACAATGTCTCATAGATAAAGGACGGAGCGTTTTTTTTTGCGGCGCGATAACCGCGCAATCTTTCTTCTTTTAACATACTGGTTCCTCTCCGTTGGAATCATAGGGCCGGTAACCTACGAATGACAGCGCCAATGATAGGTTGAAGTTGTCCTGACGCCGATATGGGTATATGCTTAATCGACGGCACCGATGTAAGGCAACTGCCGATATTTCTCATTGTAATCAATTCCGTAGCCGACAACAAAAAGGTCTTCAATTTCAAAGCCAACATAATCAGCGTTGATATCGACTTCCCGTCGATAAGGCTTATCCAGCAGGCACACAAATCGAAGACTTTCAGGGTTTTTCTTCAGCAGTTCTTTTTTGAGTGTCTGGAGGGTTAAGCCCGTATCCAAGAGATCTTCTACAACCAGAACGTCCTGGCCGGCGATGGCAACATCGACAACGCATTTTACGTCGCCGGTGGACGCTTTCCCGATATAACTTTTGGTGATAACGTAATCGATGGTGATATCCATGTCGTGCCGACTGAGGGCTCGAATAAGGTCGGCACAAAATACAAAAGCGCCTTTGAGTCGGTGAACAGCTTTTCCATGACTTTGTATCAGGAAAAACAAGCAAAAAGAAAAGTTAGTCTATAAAAAAAGAATATTGCTAAAAACCATATATGTCAAACAGGAAAAGTTTTTTCGGTCGGCCGCAGCCCCATTGGAATTTTGCTGTTTTAGAAAAGTTTGACCGATACTTTGTTTTCTGATAATAAATTTTTAATATCACGCCGAATTTTTTGGTGCTAACGGATACCGATGCTTCATCAACCGGATCTTAAGGCTGTTTCTATGGGAATACCGGACATCGGACAGATTTCAGTTTTTCGGAACGCATAACTCTCTCGACGTCTTTATTTTAAGACGAATATTGTCTCATATATAAAAACAGTTTATTTTCCCGTCCCACCTCTGTTGAATTAGAGGAAGGAATGCGCATGGACCGATCCATTCACCTGTTGGATTTGATCAGTAAGGAGAAGTTGGATGAACTCCTCCGGGTTTTCACCGAAGCAACCGGGGTTGCATCTATTATCACCGAGGTGGATGGCCGGCCCATCACCCAGCCCCATAACTTCACAACCCTCTGCCTGAATTATGCTCGTTCTACCGAACAGGGCAGGCATAAATGTTACCAAAGTGACAGTTACGGCGGTCGTGAATCGGCAGAGCTGAAAAAATGCTTGATTTATAGATGCCTGAACGCGGGATTGCTCGACAGCGCTGCACCGGTTATCGTGGAAGGGTATCATCTGGCCAATGTTTTGTGCGGCCAGGTTCTGGAAGAACCTGCTGAAACGGACGTTGCGATTCAGCGGGCACACGCCATCGGAATTACCGATATTGAAGGTTACCTGGAGTCTATTAAAAAAATTACGATAATGAGCCGGGAGCGATTGCGATCCATCGTCAACCTAATGGAAGTGATTACCCAAACGGTCAGTGAACAGGCGCTAAAAAAATATCTTTCCTATAAACAGTCCCAGCATTATCTCAGAAAACTGATCAACAGTGTGTCTGATTGCATTATCTCGACCGATTCCGATGCCAACATCTCCATGATCAATGAGGCCGGTGCTTCCATGTTCGGTCTCATTGAGGAAAAACTGATGGGTCAATCCATTTTTTCACTCTTTTCAGACGCAACCGCCACCAGCACTTTTCAAAAGCAAATAGCGCATTGGCAGAAAGAAAAAGAGCGAATCGAGCTGACCGCCGTCGATGTGAATCGGAGAACATTCCCGGTGCAGATGTCGCTATCGAAAATCACGGCAAAAATCGCCAAGGATTCAGGCTATGTGGCAGTCCTGCGAGACATATCCGAGGAAAAGAAAGCCGAGCGAATGAAAGAGGATCTGATTGGAATGCTCACGCACGACATGGGGAATCCCGTCCTCTCCATACAAAAAGCCATGCAGCTGCTGGTTGATGAGACCCTGGGCCGGCTGAAAAACGGACAGTTCCTGCTTCGCAAACTTTTGATCAGCTTAAACCAGATCCTTCAGAAAAGCATTCGTCAGGTCATTTTTTTTGCTCAAGACAAGCGCATTTCCATCTGCTTTGAGCCTGTTCAAAAGCCCTTGGAATTGTGGGCCGATCAAAACCGCCTTTTGCGCGCGGTTACCAATATATTGGATAATGCCATCAAATACAGCCCGGAGGGAAGCTTGATCAAGGTCTTTGTAAGAAAGATAAACGGCGGCGAAAAGGAAGAAATTAAAACGGTCACTGGCCAAGTAAACTTCCAGGGCCTGATAGCGAATCAACCCTATTTTTGGATTGCCATATCGGACCAGGGCCTCGGCATACCCAAAAAATATCAAAAAATTATTTTTGACAAATTTTTTTCCGTGCAATCCAGAGACGGCAATGGAAGAAAAGGGGTCGGATTGGGATTAACGTTTTGTAAACAGGTCATTGAGGCTCACGAGGGATTTATTTGGGTGGAATCACCTTTAAACCCGGAGGAAACACATCAGCCGAGAGGGTGCCAGTTTAATTTCGTTTTGCCGACGGGTTCTCTCTCTTAAGGATTTATTTTTACCCTGAGAAAACGGGAAAGCATAAAATGCCTGAAAACAAAGCCATCAGGGTTTTTCTTGCAGATGATCACCCGCTGTTGCGAACCGGTTTGAGGCTCAGCCTGGATCAAATAAAAGATGTTGAACTTATCGGCGAAGCCGAAGACGGTTTTAGCGCAGTGGAAAAAATACACGCCGATCCGCCGGATGTCTCCTTGATTGACGTGGATATGCCCGGGCTTTCGGGTATTGGCGTCATCCGGTTGTTGCGAAAATCGTTTCCTCATATGAAAATATTGGTTCTTTCCACCTACAATGATGACAAGTATATTCATGACGCCATGCAGGCCGGAGCTGACGGGTATGTGTTAAAATGCATAGGCATTGGTGAATTGACGAAGATCATTAAATCATATTGGACCGGAAAACCGGAGATATCTCCGTATCTGGTGCATTTGACAACAGCCCCTGTCACAGGCGATAAAAAACCCGCATCCCGGGAATCGTCGGATTTGACCGTCCGGGAAACAGAAGTGCTCACAGCTATTGCCGCCGGGAAGGGCAACAAGGAGATTGCCGATATGCTTTATATCAGTCTTGAAACCGTCAAAAGCCACGCTAAACACATTTTCAAAAAATTAAAGGTAAAAAATCGTGTGGAAGCCGCCAGGGTTGCCATTGAAAGGAATGTGCTGAATTAAAGTACCGGTGAAGGGGGCTTTGGATGGATTCAGCGACCAGATCTTGTTTTAATTTCGGTTGGCTAAGCGCTATCGACCCTGTCTCTTGATAATTTATCAGTCGATACGGGTTGACAGGGCGAACGCTTTATTATAATGATTTGGATAAATATGCTACCGGGCACTAGGGAATCCCGTGAAATTCGGGAGCGGGTACGCCGCTGTAACTCTACCCCCTATTTTGTATAATGGAAGATAAATGGGGGCCCTCTTAGCCTTGAGCGCCACTGTTTCGGTTCAGCCGGGATGGGAAGGCCGCTAAAAGGGAAGGGAAGCCAGAAGACCGACCGGTGGAAACAATCAACAACCCTCGCGATCAGGGTGGTTTGAGCCTGCACAGGTTTGGGATGAAAAAAACGGACATCCCCGAACTCGTTTATGAGTTCGGGGTTTTTTTTTGAATTGACCTCGAAAAATGGATCACAAAGAAAATTCTATGAAAATTTTTATTGCAGACGATGACGCCTTACAGCGATTGACGTTGCGGATTGCTTTGAATCAGGAAAAAGACATGCGCGTCATCGGTGAAGACAGCGACGGCTTGGGTATCCTCAAAAAGGTAAGGGCCTGCATACCGGATGTGGCTCTGATTGACGTGGATATGCCAGGTCTATCAGGTATGGACGCCATTCGCACGATCAGAAGTGCTCTGCCCCAGGTGAAGCTCCTCATGCTTTCCAATTACAGTGATGACAATCTGGTTCAAGAGGCCCTGACGACCGGCGCCGACGGATATATTTTAAAAGCGGTGGAACATCTCGAACTGATAAGCATTCTCAGAGCCGTTTATCACGGATTGAAGGTTTAAATAGTTTTTTAACGTCTGCCCCCCTCCCTCTCCCCCAAAAAACCCCCTAATGAGTGATTGAATTTCCCCCTTTTGCTGGATTGATATTTACGCTTGATTGTAATTAAATTAACTGCAGAATCATCTCAGCACGTCTCATTTTAAATAGGTTTTAACCACCCAAGTTTATTTAAGACCAAGAATGGAAGGCCGGTCCACCGCCATCAAGACGTGAAATGATACACCGAGATACAGTCCCACAGTAAAAGTCATTTTGTTGTAAGGACCGCGAAAAAATAAATTGGCCTGAGATTGCGCCGAATTTTGGTTCGCCGGTTTTATGCTGGTTGGTTGGGGCCATTGACGCAACACAAGTAGCCAGGCCAAAAGACAAGCAAGATGGAGTTATTTATTTTTCCCCGGCCCTAAACCCCAAACCATAAAGGAGAGCAAACATGAGTCGGCTGTTACTTGCACCCGGCCGTTATGTGTGGTTCGGCGATTCAATCCAGTCTGTCGGAAAATAATGTCGCCTGCCACCAGGAACCCTTTACCGGGGAATGTTCGGACAAGGAGATCAATCGGCTTGTGGCGGTCGCCAAGGCCAATGGTGCCGATATCGTTATTACTGCCGGCGGCGGCAAAGTGATCGATACGGGTAAGGCGGTGGCGCATGAAATGAGCGTGCCGGTCGCCGTGGTGCCTACCATTGCCGCCACCGACGCGCCCTGTTCAGCCTTGTCGGTCGTTTATACGGATGGAGGAGTTTTCGAACGCTATCTGGTATTGCCCAGGAATCCGGACATCGTCCTGGTGGATACCGCCCTGGTGGCGCAATCACCGGTTCACTACCTGGTCTCCGGTATGGGCGATGCCCTGGCAACATACTGGGAGGCTGATACCTGTGCCAAGAGTTGCAAACCCAATGCGCTCACCGGCGGCTCTCCCCCCACCCTGGCTGCCGTCACTCTGGCGCAGCTTTGCTATGACACGTTGATGGAGCACGGTCTGCTGGCCAAACTGGCCGTGGAGCGTAAAGTGGTCACGCCATCGGTGGAGGCCATCGTCGAAGCCAATACCCTGCTCAGTGGTTTGGGGTTTGAAAGCGGCGGGCTGGCTGCATCACACTCCGTGCACAATGGCTTCACGGTTCTAGAAGCATCCCACGGAAAACTGCACGGGCAGAAAGTGGCCTTTGGCACCCTCACGCAATTGGTTCTGGAAGGCCGTCCGAGTGAAGATATCTACGACGTGCTTGATTTTTGCCTCAGCGTCGGTTTGCCGGTCTGCCTGGAGGATTGCGGTATCGTCAATCCAACGCGGGAAGACATCCGCAAAGTGGCCGAGGCCACCGCTGTCGAGGGGGAAACCATCCATGCCACCTGGTTTCCGGTGACCGCCGAGATGGTCGAATCGGCCATATGGGCTGCGGATGCCATCGGAAAACAGAAAAAGAACCAATCGTGATTATTCTTTTTTTCAAACAGAGAATCGGGTCAGGGCTTTTGGGCTCTGTCGCAGTTAACAGGGTGTGACCAAAGCATCATAAAAAGAAGGGGGGAGAATAATGGAAGCGTGGAGTCTTAATACGTTATTAATCTGTTTTGGTGGCGGCATCGTTGGGACGGCACTGGGCGGCTTGTTTGCATTCATTATCTGCGGGCTGATCGTTTTGTTGGGGTGTGTGGTAGTTTTAACCGGCGGGTCTGATGTTCTCCTGTTGCAGTACGGTCTGGGGGCAGTTTTTGGACCGCATGTCGGGGGCTTTACGGCTGGAGTGATCGGCGGCACCTATGCAGCCGGCGTTAAAAAAAACCACCCTTCTGAAGCTGCCAAGGACATTCTTTCACCGTTGATCGATACGAGCTGGGATGTACTGCTGGTGGGCGGATTGGGTTCCGTGGTCTGTCATATCATCCTGCAGGGATTGGTTAAGATTCCGGTTATCAACATGTCTGATTGTATTGCCTTGACCGTGGTGATCGGCTGTATGGGATCACGTTTGCTTTTTCTGCAGGAGGCGCCCTGGGGCAACTCAGAATCCATCAAGAAGATCGGCTGGCTGAAAACGGACAACTACAGCATTTCATGGTTGGGCTGGATGTCTCCTCCCGATAGATTGATTGTCTTCAGTTTCGGCGTCGGGCTTTTTTCAGCGTCGCTGGCCCACAGCACCAAAGGCGTTCTCGATCCTCTGGCCGCGGCCGGAACCATTTCCGCAGCAGGCGCGTTCGTAGTGCCATTGATTATGAGCTGGTCAATCGCGGCCATCACCCTGATCGCCGTCAACCTGGGGACCGGCGCCATTCAAAAATTTCCGGCCTGGCATTGCCAGTCAATCCTGGCGGCGTTGGCCTATCTTCACTTCGGATCGATCCTGCTGGGGGCCATTGTTGGAGTGCTAGCCGCGCTGCTCCAGGAGCTAATGGCGCGGATGTTTTATAATCACGGTAGCAACCATGTGGACCCGCCGGCATGTGCGATTACCACGGGTACTTTGATTTTGAATATCATCAACAAGTTGGGTGGTTGAATCGGGTTGCGGAGGCTGGCTGAAAATAATAATTTTATCACAACCATAACACAAGGAGAATTTTCAAATGAACAAAGAAGCATTGGGACTGATCGAAACAAGAGGCCTGGTCGCCAATATTGAAGCATCGGATGCGATGGTGAAGGCGGCCAACGTGGTATTGATCGGGCAAAAGCAAATTGGCGCCGGCCTGGTAACCACCATGGTCCGCGGTGATGTGGGAGCCGTGAAAGCCGCCACTGATGCCGGTGCGGCCGCGGGGTCGAAGGTGGGTGAGGTCGTGTCGGTCCACGTCATCCCCAGACCGCACCAGGATGTGGAAATGATTCTACCAAAGGCCCCAGGCGAATAGAGTCGGACAATGACTCTCTATCAGCAGCATAATCGGACACAACAGGAGGAAATATCCGATGGAAGAACAATTAATGGAAAAAGTAATGCAGGAAGTGATGAAGCGTGTGGGTTCCGGCTCTGCAACCGAGGAGAATTCACCCGCTGCAAACAACAATAGCAGTGGGGTCTCTGCCGATCTGGCCCAAGTGACGGAATTCATTGGCGTCAGTATGGGAGACACCCAGGGAATCGTGATTGCCAACCTGGATCCTGCCATTCATAAACTGATGGGATTTGATGAGCGGTTCCGCTCCATTGGCGTGATTGGCGGCCGAACGGGAGCGGGTCCCCAGCTAATGGCGGCCGATGATGCCATTAAGGCCACCAATACTGAAATTATCAAGGTTGAAATGCCCCGGGATACCAAAGGCGGCGCCGGCCACGGCAATCTGATAATCTTCGGCGCCGAGGATGTTTCCGATGCCCAGCGGGCCGTGGAAGTCACCCTGGAAATGCTGCCCAAATACTTCGGCGATGTATATGCCAATGATCAGGGGTACACCGAAAATCAATACTCCGCCCGGGCCAGCAAATGCCTGAACTATGCATTGAAGACTCCGGAGGGTAAAGCTTTCGGCTTGATTCTAGGTGCGCCGGCCGTCGTTGGAATGCTGATGATCGACACCGCCGTCAAGGCAGCAGATGTGGAAGTTGTAGGGTATGCTTCCCCCGCCCATGGAACGTCTCTGACCAACGAGGTGTTTATCTGGGTCACCGGTGATTCGGGCGCTGTGCGCCAGGCCGTGATCGCCGGCAGAGAAGTCGGCAATAAACTGTTGAGTGCGTGGGGAGAGGAACCCAAATCTCTGACGACACCGTACATATAGGGGAGACAGCAAATGGCTAAAAGACAGAAGCGTTTCGAAGTGTTGGCCGAACGAGCCGTCAACGAAGACGGCTTTATTAAGGAGTGGATCGATGTGGGCCTGGTGGCCATGGACAGCCCCAATGATCCAAGTGCGAGTATCAAAATTGAAAACGGCAAAGTAGCGGAAATGGACGGCAAACGCCGGGAAGATTTTGACATGATCGACACCTGGATTGCCGATCACACGATTGACACTGCGGTGGCTGAAGAGGCCATGGCCTTGGACTCATTGAAAATTGCCCGCATGCTGGTGGATATCAACGTGCCGCGGGCTGAAATCGTGCGGCTCTCCGTCGGCATGACGCCGGCCAAATATGTCGACGTCTTGAAAAAGATGAACGTGGTGGAGCTGATGATGGCCATGCAGAAACTGCGGCCACGGCGAACCCCTTCCAACCAGGCCCACGTGACCAATGTCAAGGACACCCCGGCGCTTCTGGCGGCCGATGCGGCTGAGGGAGCCTATCGCGGGTTCAGCGAGATCGAGACCACCGTGGGCGTGGTTCGATATGCGCCTATGAATGCCCTTTCCCTGCTGGTGGGCGGGCAAGTCGGCCGACCCGGAGTTCTGGCGCAGTGTGCGGTGGAAGAAGCCCTGGAACTCACCATGGGCATGCGCGGGCTTACCCATTATGCCGAGACCGTTTCGGTATACGGAACCGAACAGGTTTTCGTGGACGGTGACGACACGCCCTGGTCCAAGGCTTTTCTGGCATCCGCCTATGCATCGCGGGGTTTAAAAATGCGATTTACATCCGGCACCGGCTCCGAGGTGCAAATGGGCTATGCCGAAGGCAAATCCATGCTGTATCTGGAAATCCGTTGCGTGATGATCACCAAAGGCGCCGGCGTGCAGGGCCTGCAGAATGGATCCATCAGCGTGGTGGGGGTTCCGGGGGCCGTCCCGTCCGGGGTGCGGGCCATGCTTGCTGAAAATGTGGCCACGGTGCTCAATGACATGGAAGTGGCCTCGGGCAATGACCAGACCTTTACCCATTCGCCTATCCGCAACACCGCCCGCATGCTGATGCAGTTTCTCCCCGGCACGGACTTTATTTTCTCGGGCTACAGCGCCGTTCCCAACTATGACAACATGTTTGCCGGGTCCACCCATGATGTGGACGACTATGACGACATGCTCGTTTTGCAGCGCGATCTTCAGGTGGACATGTCCTTACGGCCGGTCAGAGAGGATGACGTCATTGCGGTCCGCAACAAGGCTGCTAGGGCCCTGCAGGCGGTATTTAATGAACTGAGATTGCCGCCCATTACGGATGAGGAAGTCGATGCCGCCACTTACGCCCACGGCACCAAGGACATGGGTGACCGTAACATAGCAGAAGATCTGCGGGCCATTGATGAATTCATGCAACGCGGTACCACCGGACTCGATGTTGTTCGCGCCCTGGCCAAACATGGCTTCAACGATGTGGCCGAGAGTGTTCTCAATATGTTGAAGGGCAAGGTGAGCGGAGATTATCTTCATACTTCGGCCATCTTCGATGAGAACTTCAATGTGGTGGCGGCCATCAATGATCTCAATGATTATGAGGGGCCGGGTACCGGATACCGTTTGGAAGGCGAGCGGTGGGAACTTTTAAAGGATATACGTGCCGCGATCGATCCTGAAGATGTATAGGACTACCTAAAGGAGGACGTCTGCAATGAATATTTCTGAAGACATGGTGAAAGAGATCATCCTCGAGGTTTTTCAGCAGATGCAGGGGGCGGATGCGCCGGCTGCCAATCAGGTGGCTCAAGCTGCCCCCCTGCAGTTCCGCGAAATCGGAGAGGCAAAACCCGGGACCGATAGAAATGAAGTGGTCATCGGCCTCCCACCGGCCTTTGGAACGGCCATGACCCAGACCATCATCCACATCCCGCATCGGGATGTGCTCAAAGAAGTGATGGCGGGAATTGAAGAAGAGGGGTTGAAGGCTCGCCTGGTACGGGTCAATAGAACCGCGGACGTGGGTTTCATTGCCCACGAAGCCGCCAAATTGAGCGGGTCGGGCATCGGTATCGGCACCATTTCGCGGGGAACCACAGTGATTCACCAGCGGGATTTACAGCCGCTGCAGAATCTGGAGCTGTTTTCGCAGTCACCCCTGGTGGAGCGGGAAACTTTCCGCGCCATCGGTCGCAATGCCGCCCAATATGCCAAAGGAGAGCATCCCAACCCCGTACCGGTGCGCAATGATCCCATGGCCCGGCCCAAATATCAGGGGCTGGCGGCGTTGCTGCACAACAAGGAGACGCAGTACGTAAAGCCGGATATGGCCAGCACGGAAATGACGGTTCAGCTATAGACTGGCCCATCGCGTCTGAAAAAAAATTTACAAACCCATTCAAAATAAGATTTCTGGTGAAATCTTATTCCAGGAGGTGGAGCACATGGCTCAGTCAAAAGAGATGAACATTTCTCCCGATGTGATTGCCGAGGCCGTAAAACGGGCGATGGCCGCGTTGGGTCAAGAATCCGCAAAGGGAGTTGCTGCCAATAACCTCAATGGCACGCTGGATGCCCAGCGGGATTATCCCCTCGCTGAAAAACGGCCGGATCTGGTGAAATCAGCCAGCGGATTGGCCCTTAAGGATATCACGTTGGACAAAGCAGTATCCGGTGAAATCGGCTTTGATGATGTCAAAATCCGACCGGAAACCCTGGAGTATCAGGCCCAAATCGCTGAAAGCATTCATCGGCCGAAAATCGCCGCCAACCTGCGCCGGGCTGCGGAAATGACCCAGATTCCCGATGAGCGACTTCTGGAAATGTACGGCATGTTGCGGCCCTACCGTTGCACCAAACAGGAATTGCTCGATCTGGCCAACGATCTGGAGACAAAGTACCAGGCCAGGATTTGCGCGGGTTTTGTTCGCGAAGCTTGTGATGTTTACGAAAAGCGGAATCGTCTGAAACGCTGATTGGGGTGGCCCAAACATGGCTTACATCGCCGGTGTTGATATAGGGAACAATTCGACTGAGGTCGCCATTGCTGAGTTAAATAGGGGCAGCCAGCCCCGATTCCTTTCCAGTGCGATGGTCAGAACCGTCGGTATCAAAGGAACGCTGCGAAATATCCTGGGAATTATTGATGCCCTGGATTTGGCTTTGGAGCCCTTAACAATTACACGCAAGGAGCTCAGCCGGGTGCTTCTCAACGAGGCGACACCGGTTATCGGTGATGTCGCCATGGAAACGATTACCGAAACCGTGATCACGGAATCGGCCATGATCGGCCACAACCCCTCCACACCGGGCGGGTTGGGGCTGGGCCTCGGGACTACGATTTTGCTGGATGAGCTTGAATCGGCTGCCACCGAACAACCCTGGATTGTAGTAATTCCCGGCACGGTGGAGTTCCGAGAGGCCGCCGAGCGTCTGAATCGGGCCACCTCCAGGGAGTTGGAAATTGCCGGCGCCATAGTTCAGAAAGATGATGGGGTGCTGATTCACAACCGGCTGCATCGCCCCATTCCCATCGTGGATGAAGTCCTGCACATTGACCGCGTCCCCCGGCAAATGCCGGCGGCCATCGAGGTGGCGGCCATTGGAAAGGCAATTGAAAAGCTTTCCAATCCTTATGATATCGCCACCTTGTTCGATTTAAGCCCGGATGAGACCCGCAATGTGGTGCCCATTGCCCGCGCACTGACCGGAACCCGCAGTGCGGTGGTGATTAAAACGCCACGGGGCGACATCCAGGAGCGGCGAATTCCGGCCGGTAAAATCACACTTATCGGTCGGCAGCAAAAGGCGGAGGTGCAGGTCGAGGCCGGCGCCGAAGCCATCATGAACCAGCTGGCCCACGTCAGCCCTTTATCAGAAATCCAGGCGGAACCCGGCACCAATGTCGGGGGTATGTTTGAAACGGTTCGTAAGGTGATGGCCGATCTGACCGATCAGCCGGTGAGTGCGATCCGGGTACAGGATATTATTGCGGTGGACACCCTGGTTCCCCAAAAGGTGCTGGGAAGTCTGGCCGGGGAATATTCTTTGGGTAATGCCGTTGGATTGGCGGCCATGGTGGAGACCCACAAGCTGCCCATGCAGCGGTTGGCCAGGAAACTGGAAATAGAAATCATGGTTCCTGTTGAGGTGGCCGGTGTTGAAGCCGAGATGGCCATCCACGGAGCGCTGACGACTCCCGGCACACGACCTCCCCTGGCTATATTAGATCTGGGGGGAGGCTCTACCGATGCGTCTCTCATCAAGGAAACCGGAGCGATCGAGAGTACGCACCTGGCCGGAGCCGGGGATATGGTTACGCTGCTCATTGACAAGGAGCTGGGGCTGGATGACCTGGATCTGGCCGAAAACATCAAATTTTTTCCGCTGGCCAAGGTTGAAACCCTTTTCCACCTGCGCCATGAGAGTGGCGCTGTCGAATTTTTTCAAGAACCGCTCGATCCGCGACTGTTCGGCCGAGTGGTGGTGATTTCTGAAAATGGGCCGAAGCCTCTGGACACTCGGGAACCCTTAGCCAAAATTATCGAAGTGCGTAAAAAAGCCAAAAAAAAGGTTTTCGTCCAAAATGCGCTGCGAGCTCTGGTAAGCGTCGCTCCGGCCAACAGCATCCGTCTCATCAGTTTTGTTGCCTTGGTGGGCGGTTCGGCGCTGGATTTTGAAATACCGCAGATGATATCGGATGCGCTGATGGAATATGGCGTGGTCACCGGCCGGGCCAACGTTCGAGGGGTTGAAGGTCCGCGAAATGCTGTGGCGACGGGACTTGTACTGGCGCATGCGGCAAAGGAAAGTGGATAGTTTTATGGCGGCGGAACGTTTTCCCAGCAATGACGCCAAACCGGTGGTTCGGATTTTTACAACCGAGCCGGTACCTGAACAGGCGGTCCGCTATATTCTCTGGGGGCTGGAAGAGGAGGGAGTCCCGGCCGAACTGCAAACGGTTCCAATCGGTGCGACAGAAATTTTAGCCAAACAGGCTGCCGACAGTTCCCGGCTCAATGTCGGCATCGGTATTAACGGAACAGCCCTTATGGCGGTGTTGCACCATCGCGACCTGCCGGGCGAAAAACCGTTGTTTTTCCTGACGGCGGAAGAATTTCAGGCTGCGCCGCTGCGCCGCTTGGGGGCCAATGCGGCCCGCCTGGTTAAAGCCGAACCACTGGTTTTTAAGGATGAACCGTTGCCGCCTCCGGAGACTGAGTCTTTCAGTCGACCGCTGTCCGTTCCAATCGAAGCAATAACGCAACCACCCGAACATCAAGGACAGGATCAATTAGAGGAGCTGATTATCCGGGTCGTGACGGAAATTTTAAATCACATGGAAAAATAGGGGAATCCCATGAAAAAACGCAGCCTCGGCTTGATAGAAACCTGGGGATATGTTCCGGCCGTTGAGGCGGTCGATGCCGGCACCAAAGCTGCCAATGTGACTTTTCTCGGTTATGAGATAACCAGGGCTGCCTTGGTTACCGTAAAGTTTGTCGGAGATGTGGCGGCCGTTAAAGCCGCGGTTGCTGCGGGCGAAGTGGCGGCTAAAAAGGTGGGCCGTGTGGTGTCCGTGCATGTGATTCCCAGACCGGACCCTCAACTTCGAATTGAACCACCACAAGGGCCTCCCGCGCCTGAAATGGCAGCGAAAAAGCCGACGCCTCCGGCAACGCCGAAAAAGGAGGCCGCGGTAACCAAATCGGCAACGCCACCCAAAAAAGAAAAAGCTAAGGGAAAACCGGAACCGGCAGCGCCGCTCAGGAAAAAAAAAAGGGGGGTTGAAGCACAAACGGGTCAGTCTCCTGAAGGAACGGGGGCAGCACCAGAGGCGAGGCCGGAAACTCAACCTCCACCCAAGAAAAAGAGACCATCGGCACAATCGGAGCGGTCGTCGCCTGCAAAGGCTAAAGCGGTGAAGCCCAAAAAACCAAAAAATAAGGCAAAAAAAACATAATGTTCCTGAAACAGCCGGGAATCTGAAACGAGTTGCCGAAATTAACACAGCTATTTTTTTATCTCATTGAGGCAAGCTTGGCTTTTTAAAGGAGTCTAAAATGGCAGATCTTCGTTCTTATGTGTATCTGGATCGCATGCAGCCGCAGTTTGCTGCGTATATCGGTGCCAACGCCAGAGGGTATATTCCTATTCCGGGTATGGCCGGCATACTTGTCGAGGTGTCCCCCGGCGTATTAATCAACAAAGTCGTTGATGCAGCAACCAAAGCCGCCAATATTCGGCCGGGCCTTATGGTGGTGGAACGGCATTTCGGCGTGCTTGAATTCCATTCCCAGGCCCAGGCAGAGGTAAAGCATGCCGGGACTGCGGTGCTCAGGGTCCTGAATTTGACCCTTGAAGATCGCATCAAGCCCAAGATTTTAAGTTCACAGATTGTTCATAAGGTAAACCCCTACCACGCCCAGATGGTAAATGTTTCCCGTCTTTGCTCGATGCTTCTGCCGGGGCAGGATCTCTACATCCTGGAAGTACAACCGGCGGGTTATATTACTCTGGCTGCCAATGAAGCCGAGAAGAATGCACAGATCACACTGGTGGATTGCAGAACCTATGGCGCAGTTGGCCGACTGTACCTCGGGGGAAAAGAATCTGACGTTGAACGCGCCGGTGGGGCGGCGGAAATGGCCATCCAAAGAATTACCGGCAAAGAGAGTTAAAGACGGTCCGATGCGATGACTATAAGTGAATCTTCCAATCAGCTGATCAAAGACTTCGAGGCCGCATTGAACCTGGATGGTCATCCGCATTCCGGCCAGCCGCTGTTTGCCGGGGTGGATCTGGGGACTGCCTATATCGTGACCGCGGTTGTGGATAGCCGGGGAACGCCTCTGGCCGGAGCGCTGACCCGCAGCCGAGCCAGCATTCGTGACGGTCTGGTGCTGGATTATGTCGGTTCCATCACCATCCTGCGCCAGCAGGTGGAGATGCTGCGCCGAAGCGGTTTCCCCCTTCAACTTGCCTCTGCGGCTTTTCCACCCGGAACCACCGGGAAAAATGCCCAGGCCTTCGGCAATGTGTTGCAGGCTGTGGGGTTGGATGTAGCCGGGCTCACCGATGAGCCCACGGCGGCGTCACTGGTGTTGGATATCGATGAAGGCGCTGTGGTGGATATTGGTGGCGGCACAACCGGTATTTCCGTGATCCAAAACGGAGAAGTCGTTTACACTGCCGATGAGCCTACCGGAGGAATCCATGTGGACCTGGTTCTGGCCGGGCACTATCGGATTGACGAACACGAAGCGGAAAGCATTAAAACCGATTCCGTCCGTCAGGCTGAGATTTTTCCACTGATTCAACCGGTTTTTCAGAAAATGGCCAGTATTGTCAAGCAGCACTTGCAGGGATACCCGGTGAAAACGCTGTACCTGGTGGGAGGAACCAGCTGTTTTCCAGGCATCGAACGCGTGATGGAGGCCGAAACCGGATTAACGGTGGCGCGGCCCCACAACCCGTTGCTGGTAACGCCTCTGGGGATCGCCTTGAGCTGCCTGAAAGAAAACGCCGTTGAATTAAGGGCGGAAACTGAAGGTAAATGATGAAGACAGAACACATCCAGCATATCGTCAGCGAAGTGATTCGCAGGCTGGCAATTCGCCTGGGCGCTGATGGCAGCCGAGGAAATTTAATCACCGTGTTTACCGGAGCAACCGTTTCGTTTAAGGAGGCGATTCAGCAGGTGGGTGGCTTGAGCCTGGAGGGGTACCGGATACAGTTGGTATTCTCAAAAGCGGCTGAAGATCTTTATGGGCAGGTTGTGAGAGATCAGTTGGTCGATTTCCCCCACATCAGCAATCTGGATCCTACAAAATGGATTGCGGCCCTCCAGAAGGCCCGCGCTGTGGTGGTTCCCCTGTTGAGTATGAACACCGTTTCCAAAGTTTCCCAACTTGCCGCAGACAACGTGCCGACCAATCTGATTCTGCATGCACTTATCTGGGGAAAAGCGGTTTTTGCCGCGCGAGATGGTGCCGATCCGGACGGAGGGCATTGGCAAAAAAATCTGGGTGCCCAGCCGCAAAACCCGGCGTTGCGGCAGGCGATTTTGGAAAAAATAAACGTTGTCGAAACCTATGGTTGCCACCTGACCGATACCCACCAACTCAGACAAATAACCCGCGATTTTCTGGCAGCGGGAAAAGACCCGAATTCGGAATATCCGCTCAAGACAACCGAAAAGTATCGGTCCACGCTGCAACATTCGGCAAAAATGGTGACCGCCGCCGATATTCGTCAGGCGCATCTTATGGGGTCCGATCTACGCCTGGCGCCGGGGTCTGTAATTACCCCCTTGGCCCGGGATTTGGCCCGGCAGTTCGAGGTGGCCTTTTTGGCGAAATGAGCGCATTGACGTTTAATTAGTTCGTTAACAATGTAAGTCTTACTTTTTCTGGTAAACTATCTGTCCACAACAGTCCAACGCTTGTAGGGTTTTTCAATAATTGTGAATTGGTAATTCATAATTCCGGTTTATCCGGGTTTGGAGATTATGCCGCTATGTTAATCGCACAAATTATCGGAACCGTCGTTGCCACTCGCAAACATGAACAGCTGGTGGGATACAAAATTCAAGTGGTTCAACCGCTTGAATCCCGGGGCGAAAAATCCCAGGGGGATCCCTTTGTGGCCGTGGATGCCGTGGGAGCCGGTGTGGGTGAAAAGGTGATCATCGTACGGGGAAGCAGTGCCCGCCATGCGGTTGACAACGATCAGTGCCCGGTGGATGCAACCATCATCGGCATCATCGATCAAGTCGATATTGAACCGGGGCTTTGATCTGCTGCCCGGCCCGTGATAAATCCGGGACCGAGTGATTCATATAGGACTGCATAGAAAATGGAAACGACAACCTGGAAAATATATACCCGCAAGGGAGACAAAGGACAGACGAGAATCCTGAGCGGCGAAAAGGTGGCCAAGGATGACGCCCGTGTCAAGGCTTACGGGGCGGTGGATGAATTCCAGTCACATCTTGGGCTGGCGCGCGCGCTGACAGGCGTGAACTCCTTAAAATCAATTCTTCATACGATCCAGGAAGATTTATTTGTGGCAGGTGCGGAGCTGGCCTCCATCCCTGAGGCGTTGCCCCGGCTTCAAAAACGGATCGATTCTGAAAATACGCAACAGCTGGAATCCTGGATCGATCAGTTTGCAATGCGCTTCGGCCTGCCCCGGCATTTCGTGGTACCGGGAAAATCACCGGACAGTGCGGCCCTGCATGTTGCCCGGGCCGTTTGTCGGCGCTGTGAGCGGTTGATCGTGATGTTGAACCGGCCAACAGGCGTATATGATGCATTGCTGGTGTATTTCAACCGCCTCAGCGATTTGCTGTTTGTGCTGGCATGGTCTTCGGAAGTCATTGCCATCATTGAGGAGGTAGTAAGAGAGGTGATCGCAGCGGATGTCTATGGAGGAAAGCGAGCATGATTATAAGCTACCCGGTGGCACGAATTCTGGGAGTCATTGCTGAAGCGAAAGCCTCCGAACTGGGAGTTCCCATGGCGATGGCGATCGTGGATCAGGAAGGTGGTCTTTTATTCTTTGGACGCATGGAGGGAACGCTGCCGGCCAGCACAGAGCTTGCCATTTCTAAAGCTTACACGGCTGCCGCTTTGCGATTGTCAACCCAGCAAGTGGGCGAACTCGCCCAACCCGGTCAAACGATGTATGGCATTCAGCACACCCATAACGGCAAAATTGTGTTATTCGGCGGCGGGCTGCCGTTGCGATTAACAGACCGCGTGGCAGGTGCGGTCGGCATCAGCGGCGGAACCGTTGAAGAAGATGTGCGGGTCGCGGAACCGTTGGTTCGGGCATTGGAAGAAATGGAATGCTGGGCAGAGCATCTCCGCACGATAATGCCGGAAGGGACCCTTAGTCTGCATGATAAGCTTCACCTGGAAGCGCAATTTCAGACTGCCCTGGTACGAATGGGCTGTGAACGCTCATCCCGGGAGGCTTTAATTCTCACCGGTGGAATATTGCTGGCCGTTGGTGATGTCAAGTAAAATATTTTTGCCATTAAATTACGAATACAATCAATAGAAACGACGCTAAACGTTATCCATAAGGGTGACTATCCGGCGTATATTAGCAAACAACGCTTTTGCCGGTCCAGGGAATCAGAAACAAGGAGGAATAACGATGGAGTCCAACCAGGAGCTTATCACCGACGTGGTGCAGAAAGTGCTCGAGGAGCTCACCCAGGGAAATGCCCGTCGGCCTCAGGGGAATAACGGAATATATGAAACAGTGGATGAGGCCGTGGAAAATGCGGTTGACGCCCAAAAGCAACTGATAGCGATGTCGCTGGAGCATCGAGGTGAAATCATTGCTTCCATTCGAAAAGCCATCCTGGAAAACAATGAACGGCTCTCAGCGCTGGCGGTACGCGAAACCAAACTCGGTCGTTATGAAGATAAAATCCGCGAGAATATCCTATGCGCCACCAGAACCCCGGGAATCGAGGATATTCAACCCGAGGTTTTGACGGGCGATTATGGTTTGACGCTGATCGAGAAAGCGCCGGTAGGGGTGATCGGCGCCCTGGCTCCCATTACGAATCCGACGGGCACGTTTATCAACAACAGCATCGGCATGATCTCGGCCGGAAACGCAGTGGTCTTCAATCCTCACCCCTCTGGCAAGGAAACCAGCATGGAAACCATCCAGGTCATCCATCAAGCCATTCTCGATGCCGGCGGACCTCCGGGACTGATATCGGCGGTGCGGGAACCGGATCTGGATACGGCCAAACAGATCATCAATCACCCCAAAGTCAACATGCTGGTGGCAACCGGCGGGCGGCCGGTGGTTGATGTGGTTCTGCGGTCCGGGAAAAAGGCTATCGGTGCCGGTGCCGGCAATCCACCCGTCCTGGTGGATGAAACCGCTCACATCCGCAAAGCGGCTAAATGCATTATCGACGGAGCAAGCATTAACAACAATGTCTTTTGTACGAGTGAAAAAGTAGTTGTTGTGGTGTCAGAAGTAGCCACTTCCCTGATCAAGTTTATGGAAGAAACCGGCAGGGCCTACCTGCTCAATCAAGAAGAAGCGGAAAAAGTAACCAATCTGGTGGTGACGCCGGAAGGAAAAATCAACATCCCCTACATCGGTAAAAATGTACAGGTGATTCTTCGAGAGATCGGCATTGATCTGGGGGAAGAATATCGTTTAGCTATTTTTGAGGCCCCAAAGGACCACCCCCTGGTGTGGCTGGAGCAGATGATGCCGATTATGCCTATCGTGCTGGTCGAGGATTTCCAGGAAGGTCTGCGGTTTGCCGTGGAAGTGGAGCAGGAAAATCGGCATACGGCGCTCATGCATTCGACCAATGTCGACAACATGACGGCATTTGCCAGGGCGGTGCAAACGACGATTTTTGTGAAAAACGGGCCTTCATTTGCCGGAATTGGCCTCGGCGGTGAAGGTCACACCTCGTTTACCATTGCCGGGCCCACCGGTGAGGGGTTAACATCAGCACGCTCCTTCACCCGTCGGCGACGGTGCACGCTAGTGGAGTCTTTTAGGATTATGTAGCTGTTTTTTCTTCAATTCAACCATTGGCCATTAATTTTCCGGTTCGACCGGGTCAGGAGGCAGCATGAAAATTAATCTGGATACTGCATTGGTATTAATCGCAGCAGCTCGGGAAAAATCTAAAGAAATCGGTGTTCCCATGGTGATTGCCGTTGTTGACGCCGGTGGTAATCTGGTAGCCCAGCAACGCATGGACGAAGCGTTGTTGGTCAGCATCGACATTTCACGCAACAAGGCCTATACGGCGGTGGCGGTAAAAATACCTACCCATGAATTGGCCACGGTCAGCCAATCGGGACAGACCCTGTTTGGAATTCATACTACAGATGGTGGCCGGATTGTGATTTTCGGCGGCGGCTTTCCCTTGAAAATCGGCGACGAGATCATCGGAGGAATCGGAGTCAGTGGCGGCAGTGTTGAGGATGACATCAAATGTGCTGAAGCAGGGCTTGAAAAGTTGACCGCTATAGGGAATTCCTAATGTAAAGATCCGAACCCAAAGGGTCCGGCTTTTGGGTTGCTGTCTCCCATAGGGGAAGACTAACCGAAAGCCAAGGATTTAATCTTATTTTCTATGCTGGATTAAATTTATGAAAATAAATATAGAATTAATAAAAGCCCCTTCAACATCGTTTCTGGAGATGATTCTGGACAATATCCGACCTCGTGATCGGAAGAAGCTGGAAGATATAAAATGGGGAGCAGTAGGATTGGTCCAGGCCAAGTTAATCGACTTGTACTGGGCCACAGATGCTTCCGAGAAGGCCAGCAATGTAAAAACGGCATTGGTCATGGGTAGTTGCCCCCAGCATATTCAGATGCTTGCGATTTTTGGAAAACAGGCCGATGTGAAAACGGCTCTAGATAAAATTCGCGAAGTTCACAGTAAATTAAAATCGCTCTGAAAAAAACCCTGAAAAATTCAATCAATGATGGATGACGCTACCCGTTAAATTTGCAATTGCACTGGCCGTTAATACAATGATGCCCAATGATGCATAGCCTGATAAAGAACTCCTGAATCCATAAATTATTCTATCCGCTCCATACTAAGGGTTCGCGCAAAAATAACTTCGCAGAATTGGCGCTCAGATTTGGTTCAGGTTTGGCTGATCCGAGAAAGCAAAACCACAGGAATAGCGGGCTATTTTGAGGATTTTGGGAGTGAGGCATCGGCCAAAGATGAGCTGAAGCGGAGATGCAAAAATGTGAGGTTGTTTTTGAGCGAGCCCTAAGGCCTGCCAGGAGACGAGCAGCAAAATGAACAAGCAGTTAATATTAAAAAAGATACGGGATGGAGGCGTTATCGGCGCGGGCGGTGCGGGATTTCCGACCTATAAGAAATTGGAGACACCCGTTAACCACATTATTGCCAATGGCGCAGAGTGTGAACCTCTCCTTTATAAAGATCGGGAAGTTATGATTCGTGATCAGGAATTCCTATTCCAGGGGCTTTCCATCATGAAGGAGCTCACTGGGGCCCAAACCGTTACCATTGCCGTGAAACGGAAAAATAAAGATATTCTTGATTTGTATAAGCGCACTGCGAATAAGTTGGCTTTTAACTTGTTCATGCTGGAGAATGTATATCCCGCGGGCGATGAATACATCCTGGTTTATGAAATTATCGGACGGCGTATCCCGCCGGGCGGAATACCCCTTCAGGTGGGCGCCGTGGTGGATAATGTGGAGACCATTATCAATATCGCCAGAGCGGTGAACGGTCACCCGGTTACGGATAAATATGTAACGGTGACCGGTGCGGTAAAAAAGCCCCTGACCGCCGTCGTTCCGGTCGGCACAAGTTTTCATGACTGCATCGAAGCTGCAGGCGGTTCGACAGCCGATGACCCGACTGTCTTAACCGGAGGCGTCATGATGGGCGGTGTTCAGACGGATCTTTCCTTGCCGGTAACGAAGACTATCGGTGGACTGATTGTTCTCCCATCCGATCATTATCTGGTTGGCAGGAAAACAGCTTCAAAAGAAACATACCGGCGCATCGGCCACGGACAATGTGATCAATGTTCTATATGTACGGAGTTATGTCCTCGATATCTGTTAGGCTATCCCATCCAACCGCATCTCGTGATGCGAACACTCCTTATGACTGGGGAAGCCAAAAACCGCCATAGTCTATGGGCACAGTACTGTTGTGAATGCAATATATGTTCGCTGTTTGCCTGCCCCGAAGGCTTGGATCCAAAAAATATCTGCTCAGATGCCAAACAACTACTGCAAGAAATAAAGCAGGTTAGACAACCGGATGAGTTAGCGGGATTTTTTACAGAAGTTCATCCCATAAGAAAGGGACGTGAAGTACCCATTGAAATGCTTACACAGCGATTGGGTCTAAACGCCTTTGAAAAAAAAGCAGCTTTTGCAAAAGTTGATTTTAATCTGCAACGGGCTGTCATCCCACTCGATACGCATATCGGCGCGCCTGCGCTGGTTAACGTTGCCGTCGGGGATACGGTCAAACGCGGGGATCTCATTGGTATTGCTCCGGATGGTCAGTTGGGTTGTTCGGTGCACGCCAGTATTGATGGTAAAGTCACGACAATTGACCATATAGGGATACATATCCGGGCGAGTAACTTCTAAAGGAGAAAGAACGCTATGATTACGGCTATTGGCGTTGTAGAACTTTCCAGCATTGCCAAAGGTTTTGAAGTGGCAGATTCTCTATTAAAACATGGAAAGATAAAAATCATAGTTAATCGTACCATTTGCCCGGGAAAATTCATGATTTTGATAGGCGGTGAAGTAGACGCTGTTAAGGCCAGCATGCATGCAGGGTTGCGCATTGGCGCCCATACGGTAGTTGATCACCTGGTAATACCCAATATAGATTCGGCGGTTTTTCCGGCCATCAGCGGTGTGGCGCATGTGCCTGAAATCAAATCTTTGGGGATTATCGAAAGCTTCACGATTTCATCGGTTATCGAAGCGGCCCATACAGCACTGAAAGCGGCTCGGATTAAACTTATAAACATCCACCTAGCCATGGCCATCGGTGGAAAAGCCTATGTGTCTTTAACCGGAGATGTTGGTGCCGTGAAGGCGGCCGTCAAAGCCGGTGCCGCGGTAATAGAAAAAAAAGGCTTGCTGGTGAACAAGGTCGTTATCCCTTCACCCCGTAAGGAAATTATCAATGAATTTATATGAATTAACTCGGATAGCTGTTCTGGTGGGCAGTGCCCACCCTACAAGATATTATCACAAGTGATCGTCAATAGTAGGGTGGGCACTGCCCACCAGATCCGGACGAAGTAATAACCAAGCTCTGAATTGGAATAAATAATGAAGAAAAATTTACCTTAAAAAGGAGGATTTCGGAATGTATTGCTATATCTGTGCTCAAGAAGGGAAAGAGACCCCGGCTGTTGCGGTATGCCTGGCCTGTGGAATGTGTATGTGTAAAGATCATGCAATAAGAGAGGATCTGCCCGTTGAAGATGTGCTCAACTGGGGATTCAGCCGGAAAAAGATCACCTATCCCGAAAAATTGCCTCGATTTTTATGTAAGCTCTGTCATACTGCGCTTATGCAGCGAGAGGGATAGTATTGCTCAACCTGGCAATCAGAATGCCGGGCCCACGAGAATATTCATCTAAATGTCGATTATACCGTGGTAGTGATGCCTTCAATCGTGCACTCGATGTGCCGGGAGCAGTTCTTGTAAATTCTTCTATGTTAGCCCGCGCCTTTTCCGGCTCGTTGATCCACAGTCGGTAAAATTCATACGGACACTTAGAGACGCCTTTGGCTTCCTCACTGGTATTAAATACACATTCTGTGGCACTACCGTTTGCAGCTCAGAAAAAACTGCGCTTAACAATTCTGCACCTTCCACACAAAAAGATCGTAAAATCCAGAACAGCTGTCAACCTTCAGCGAAACAAACGGGAAAGCGGTATGGGAACAAAAGTCCCTTGCCGATTCCGAATCAATCGCGGTCTATATCCGGCACGCATTCCTTGGAATGATCAACATGGCTTGAAGTGATGTAATCGGGTTATAGTTTTTTTGCATGGCGCAGAAAAATTGACCCCTCAAAAGAAAGGATAAGAGGAAATGAAAAAGTTAATCAACAAACCAGAGGACCTTGTACCTGAATCTTTGGCTGGTATGGCGGCGGCCCATAGTGATCTGATCAACGTTAACTACAATCCGAATTATATTGTGCGCGCTGATGCCCCGATCCAGGGCAAGGTCGGAATCGTATCCGGAGGCGGCAGCGGCCATGAACCGATGCACGGCGGATTGGTGGGCATGGGGATGCTTGATGCCGCTTGTCCGGGGGAGGTTTTTACCTCACCCACCCCCGATCAGATGGAAGCCGCCACCAAGGCAGTGAATGGGGGTGCCGGCGCCTTGCATATCGTAAAAAATTATACCGGTGACGTGATGAATTTCGAGATGGCTGCCGAATTGTGCCTGGCTGAAGGTATCGATGTCGAAGCTGTCGTGATCAACGATGATGTTGCTGTAAAAGACAGTCTTTATACCGCCGGGCGGCGCGGTGTGGGAATCACCGTGCTGGCCGAGAAAATCTGCGGTGCTGCAGCCGAACAGAAGCAAGATTTGAAAAAAGTCGCCGATATCTGCCGACAGGTCAATGCCAACGGCCGTTCAATGGGGATGGCGCTGACTTCCTGTGCTGTGCCGTCTGCCGGTAAGCCAACCTTTGAAATCGGCGCTGACGAAATGGAAATCGGGATCGGAATCCACGGTGAGCCCGGCCGGGAGCGAATGCCGTTGAAAACAGCCAGAGAGATCGTCGGAATAATGAGCGCAGCGATTATTTCCGATTTGCCTTTCCAGAGCGGCGATTCGGTCATTGTCATGGTCAATGGTATGGGGGGCACTCCGCTGATTGAGCTTTACCTTGTTTTTCACGAACTCAACGAGGTCTGCAAGGGCAAAGGTATCAAAATTGTCCGCCAATTAATCGGAAATTATATAACTTCCCTGGAGATGGCCGGCTGTTCCATAACCTTGTTGAAAACGAATGATGAACTGCTGAAGTTGTGGGATGCACCGGTTCATACGCCGGCGTTGCGTTGGGGGGTGTAATAAGAATGGTCAGTCAAAAAAAACTCCGGGCCTGGATTGAAGTGCTGCAGAAAGTGTATGCCGAAAATAGACAATATCTCATCGATCTCGATTCGGCCATTGGCGATGCGGATCATGGAATCAATATGGACCGGGGTTTTACTAACGTTCAAGCAGATCTTTCCAAAACCGATCCGCCGGACATCGGCGCTATGCTGAAAACCGTGGCCATGACGCTCATTCGAACGGTCGGTGGCGCAGCCGGTCCATTGTATGGTACTTTTTTTCTGCGTGCCAGCACGGCCTGTGCCGGAAAAACGGAGTTGCAGGCAGCCGATGTCGTGGCGATGTTTGAAGCGGGTCTGGCCGGTGTTCTGCAGCGGGGAAAAGCGGAGTTAAATGACAAAACGATGGTGGATGCGTTGAGTCCGGCCCTCGTAGCGATGAAACGGGCTCTGGGTAACGGATCGGATTTCAGGCAGATAATACAGCAGGGCGCTGCCGCCGCTGAGGAGGGAATGAAAAACACCATCCCGATGCTCGCTAAAAAAGGTCGGGCCAGTTACTTGGGGGAGCGCAGTATCGGCCATCAGGATCCCGGAGCAACGTCATCCTATCTTTTGTTAAAAACAGCGGTTGACGTCTGGGGTTAAGGGTCAGGGGGCAGTATGATCGGCATTGTAATCGTCTCCCACAGCGCCAAACTTGCCGAAGGGGTGCGTGAGTTAGTGGACCAGATGACGAAAGGGCGGGTGCCGCTGGCTGTTTCAGGGGGAATTGAAGATCCGCAACATCCCATCGGCACGGATGCCTTTGACGTACAGCGGGCCATCGAATCGGTCTACAGCGACGATGGCGTGATCGTCTTGATGGACCTGGGCAGCGCACTTTTAAGCGCTGAAACGGCACTTGAATTTCTCTCCGAAAAGCAACAGGGCAGAATTCGACTGTGCGAAGCGCCGCTGGTAGAGGGGGCTGTGGCCGCCGCAGTTCAGGCGATGGTCAGCAACGACATTGAATTGGTCCTCGCCGAAGCCCGGGGAGCCCTGACCGCTAAAACGGCCCAGTTGAAGGGGGCCGCCCCAGATATGACTGTCCCTGCCGCATCAACCGTTGCGACCGACGCACCGAAGATACGCTTGACTGTCTGCAACCGGCACGGTCTGCATGCACGTCCGGCGGCCCGGTTTGTCAGCACCGCCGGTCGCTTTCAGGCCCGGATCAGCATTCAAAACCTCTCCCGATACACGGAAACTGCCAATGCCAAGAGCATAAACCAGGTGGCTACCCTGGGCGCTCGCGAGGGACACGAGATTGTCATTACAGCGGAAGGCGCCGATGCCCCGGAGGCACTGAAAGCACTTGAGACGTTAGTAACGTCGGGATTTGGTGAAGCCGAAGCCGCTATAGAACGTGACGCCGGGCTTCAGCTTCCCGAGGCCAGCCCTGCGGATGAAGGAGCGCTGACTGGTATCCCGGCCTCTCCGGGCATTGCCATCGGGCCGATTGCATTGTATCGCCTGGCGCCTATCGCGGTGCCGGAACGACCAATTGAAAATCCCATGAATGAATGGCAGCGTCTGCAACAGGCCATTGAAGCGGCCCAAAAAGAACTCCATGCGCTGCGGGCACTGGCGACCGCCCAGGTCGGCGATTACCAGGCAGCTATTTTCGACGCCCATCTGCTCTATCTGGAGGATCCGGCCCTGCTCGACGCAGCGCACCGCCGTATTTTTGATCGAAAAATGAATGTGGAAGCAGCCTGGCAGTCCGCCGTCGAAAAAATGGTAGCCGCCTATCGTGATCTGGAAGACCCCTATCAACAAGCCCGTGCCGCCGATGTCATAGATATGGGACAGCGGGTATTGAAACTGCTTATGGGGGTTGTTCCGGCATCGGTTGTTTTGGCCCGGCCGTCTATTGTCGTTGCTGCGGATCTGACCCCTTCTGATACGGCGCAGTTGGACCCCGACAAAGTGTTGGGGATATGCACCGAGTTTGGCAGCGCGACTTCCCATGCCGCCATCCTGGCACGGGGGATGGGGATTCCGGCAGTAATGGGTGTGGGGATGGGGATATCACGCCTGGCCGAGGAGACAACCCTGGCACTGGATGGTGCCCATGGCAGGGTATGGGTGGAACCCAATTCGGACCTGCTGGCCGAACTGAAATCCCAACGTGAGTCCTGGGCAGCAGAACAACAGGCCGTATGCAACGCCGGTCGGCAACCGGCCCTTACTCGTGACGGCCGGCGGATCAAAATCCTGGCCAACATCGGGGGAGCTGTCCATGTCAAAGGCGCGCTGGAGCAAGGCGCAGAAGGCGTTGGCTTGCTGCGCACTGAATTTCTCTTTCTGGCGCGGGTGACCCCGCCTTCCGAAGACGAGCAAACTGCAGCCTACCACCGTATTGCCGACACGCTGGGTCCACACCCCCTCATCATTCGCACGCTCGATGTCGGGGGAGACAAACCGTTGCCCTACCTGGACTTGGAAGTGGAAGCCAATCCTTTTCTGGGTTTGCGTGGTATTCGGTTGTGTTTGGATCGGCCTGAAATTCTAAAGACCCAGTTGAGGGCTATTTTACGCGCCAGCCCCGGTCACCGGATCAAGGTGATGTTTCCGATGGTCTCGACCCTGACTGAGATACGAGCCGCTAAAAAGATCCTGGCCACAACACGGGATGAATTGAGTCGGGCCGGAGTGCCCTTTGAGAAGAACATGGAAGTCGGGATGATGGTGGAAGTGCCGGCGGCCGTGGCTCTGGCCGACCAAATGGCCGCCGAAGTGGACTTTTTCAGCATCGGGACCAACGATCTGAGTCAATATATCATGGCTGCCGATCGGACCAATCCGCGTGTGCAGGCCCTGAGCGATGCCTTTCAACCGGCAGTGCTGCGCACGATTCAATATATCATTGAGCGGGCCCATGCCGCCGGTATCTGGGTAGGACTATGCGGTGAGTTGGCCGGTGATCCGCTTGCTGTGACGGTTCTGCTAGGCTTGGGGCTGGATGAGTTCAGCATGAACCCGCCTGCTATCCCCGCTGTCAAGCGGGTTCTTTCCAAGTTGACGATGGTCGAAGCCGAGGCCATCGCAACGGCTGCCTTAAAGCTGGAAACCGCTGAGGCGGTGCGGGAGCTGGTAAAAAGCTCAGGAAATCCCATTTCTCGAAAGCCTGCCTGATTCTCAAAATCCACCGGATAAAAATACGCAAATCCTGCCCTTAAAATGCTATGCGAAGTTATGAACGAGTCGTCTTATGTCTTTCCCGGAATCCGGTTATGGAATCGGGTTATTTTAAACAATCTTCTCCATTTGCGGTGCCCACCACCGACGGCAAAACCATTGAGGAGCATTTTGGAAACACCAGTACCGGCAGTGAAAACGTCAGCGTTGCACACATGATTGCTCCCCCCGGCTGGAGCGAACCACACCAGCGCCCTGTATTCGATGAATACACATTGATGGAAAAAGGCAGAAAAATAGTCTCAGGGGTTCAATCCAATTCTTGGCGAAAACGTCGGTGACGCGCAGCCAGGGAATTATTGGCCTGGGGTTTAAACCGCCGGCCGCGACCCGGTTTGGGCCAGTTTTGAAGAGCCCCTGATGCGAGCCAAGCTAGCCCCCTAGCGGTAGCTTCAGTCTCGGCTGGACGATAAACAGGCCGCTGGGTTAGGTCCGCCAGTCGCTGACATAACCCATCCATATAGGCCAATCCTCCGCTAATCTGAATTTGACTGACGGATAGACCGGAGGCACACATTGTCTCAAAATTGGCCTGTAGCATAAACAGGATGCTTTCCGCGACAGCCACGGCTTTCTGCCAAGGCTCACCCCTGCCGATCAAAGCTGGGCCGGGGCCCGGCCGCCACCAGGGTGAGCCTAGTCCGCCGATGGTGTTGATGAACACGGGCGGAGGCTCATCCGTGGCCAGCCAGGCAGGCAGGTGCCTCTTAATATCCGGTAGATTCCAACGGGCAGCAGCCCAATCAAGCGCAGAACCGGCACCGTTTACCGTACCTTCGACGATATACTCAGCCCATTTTTCGCCGCTGCGTGCCAGACCGCTGAGCAAGAGCGGATGATAGACCATTTTTTTTCCTGTAGGCAGTAGAATAAACGCGCCGGAGCCCATGTTGACGATAGCGGTTTTAGGTCGAGTCCGGCCCAGAGCGAAAACAGCTGCCGTCTGGTCACCGTTTACCGCCGTTAATGGGATATCGGCTGCATCCAGGCGGCCATAATCGTGGCAAATCGGTCGGCAATGCGGAAGCTGTTTTATAGGAATTCCGAACAGATCCAGCAACCATGGATCCCAATTACGGGTTTGCAGATTCCACAGTTGTGTGCGCGAGGCATTGGCATGGTCCACCAGCAGGGGTTTTTCTCGCAGCAGGTGGAACAGCAAGAAACTGGCCAGCGGCCCAAAAGCTAAGCGCCCGTCTGATTGCGCCTGGCTCACCGCCGCCACATGATCCAGGTACCAGCGTAATTTGCCGGCACCATAGTGGGGGGAAAGCTTAAGGCCAGTCAGTCGTTTTATCTTTTCAGCAAATGGGGCAAATTGCTTTAACCACTTTGCACATCTGCGGTCCTGCCAGCTCAGCAAAGGGGCAAGCGCATTTCCGTTGCGCCTGTCCCAGGCCACCACACTGGAGCGCTGGGTCGCCAGCCCTGCGCAGCAAACGCCCGTGCGCACAACATCCGGGTGGGCCAGCACCTCCTGAATCACCGTTTGCATGGACGCTGCGATTTCGTCGGCATCCTGCTCGACCCTGTCCGGACCTTGTCGCCTCAGGGCAACAGGGCAAAAGGCCGAAACCCGAATGTGGCCCGTATCATCCAAGGCCATGGCGCGGGTCGCATGCGTGCCTTGGTCTATAACTAAGATCAACGGGTTTGACACCAGAAACCTCTCGGAATCCCACTGTAAATTGATCGGTTCTTTGGTCGATATTGTTATTCAACCGGTCTTCGGGTCTCAGCTTCTACGGTCACCTGACCCTTCGATCATCGCCTCAATCGCCCCGTAAGACGTGGCCACGGCAAGCCCGGTACCGCTTTTGGTTCTGATCCAGTCCTGGTGGGCCAGAATGGAACCGGCGGCATAGAGGTTGTCGTAAACCGGCTGGCCCGTTGTTGTCACCGGCCGGAACCGGTCGTCCACCTCGATTCCGGCAAGATTGATGGGATGCCCTTACGCTCAGCCACCAGCCCTTTTCCCAGAAACCGGCCGGTGGCCAGCAGCACATTATCCGCCACCACGGTGGTTTCCGGTTCGGTTCTGCCCACTTCAAGAGCAAACCGGCCGTCTGCCTGGCGTTGGACGGAAAGCACGGTATGGTGAAAAAAGGTGCTAACCCCCAGGCGGGGTAGATGAATGTCGAAGATCTCTTTGAGGCGAACGCCGGAAATGGCCGGAGGCATAGTGGGAATCTCGAAAATCGGCCGCCCGAGCATCTGTTTAAGATCCCGGCGGATGGTATCGGTGTCGTGAATACCAAGAATGGCCGGCAGCCCCACATATTCCGCATGGCCCAGATGTGGGCGGATGGTATCGGCCAGATCCCGGCGAGCCGCCTCCACTTCCAGACTCCGGGCAATGTGTTCGGCATATTTGGGTCCCAGCCGGCTTTCCCAGGAAATGTCGATGGACGCGGCCGTCAAGCCCGGCCAGGAGGGTTTCAGTGTGCTGACGATCTGAGACGCACTGAAGCCACGCAGCCCCTGGATATCCACGATCAGGCAGGGTGCCTTCTCTTCCAAAGCCTGTACGCCGGCCCACATAGTCTTCGGTACCCGGAAAGTGCGCTTGAGGGTACCCACGGGGGTGATGAGCCGGGCATTCTTGTTTGGGTACCCCATGTAAGGATGGCCGGCGTCTCCCAGAAAATCCGTCAACCGGTCCATGGCCGAACGGATCTGGCGAGTGGATACCCGGCAAAATGGATGTTTGGGATGATCCTGTTTGAGCTGTTTCAATCCCTGCCATGGATCGTCGATCAGCGCCCTTGTGCTGCCGTGCTTTACGCCGTACAGGTCGAACAGGCCGCTGGCATATTGGGTTTCACCGGTGAGCCCCGCCTGGACGGTGGAAACCCCGTGACGGGCGGCAAAAAGGGCCGCCGCCATACCGGCCATGCCTGCGCCGATGACCATCAGCCGGCATGAAAGCACATCTGTTTTTGCTGTTTTCATGGCGGTGTATTTCTCGCCTGATTCTGAATGGCCGTTATCCCGGATATTTTATTAATGGCTCACATCGAGACCCAACAGCCCGCAGTGAAGCGCCTCCTGCAGTTCGGCCTGGGAGACGGCCGGCCCCCATAGCAGCGGCTGCATCCCGCGCCAGCGCTCGTTGAGAAAATCCTTGAGTTCATCAATCCCCTCGCCATCTTTAAGCATCCCTTCATTGTACATGTGAGCGGCCATGCGCAGGCTGCAGAACGAGCCCTGGCAAGGTCCCTTTCCCACCCGGCTGCGCTGGCCCATCTCCCGCAGGCCCGGCCGATGGCCGTTTTGAGTCAGGAATGCAGCGATCTCGTTGAACACGCTGGTTGGCACCATTTCGCACTCGCACAGCAGCAGGTCCGAGGGGTCGTTCTTCTTGAACCACATTTTCGGGGTGAGCCCCGGTTCTGTATAGCGGGCCTCACTGGAGGCAGGCAGGGGGTCCTTAGCTGTCCGACAGGGGGTGGAATTACCCAGCCGTCGGCAGACCAGATCGGCGGTCTTTTCCGCCATGAGCCGGTAGGTGGTGAGCTTGCCGCCCGTAATGGTGATAAAATTATCCAACCCATCGGCTTCATGGCCCAGCAGCGAATAGCCGCGGCTCACCGCCCGGTCATCGGACCCGTTGCCGGACCGCACCAGGGGACGGACACCGGCATAGGCCCGGATGTATCGGGTGTCCACCAGCTTAGGCACCATGGCCATGCCGTCGTCGATCATGGCATCGATCTCGGCCGTGGTGGGACGGCATCTGTCCGGCGCGTCGATGCGCTTTGACGTCGTGCCGAAAATGGAAACCGTTCCCGCCGGCACCAGAATGTCGGCATCCGCCGCCTTGCGCAGCCGGTTGATCACCCGCTCACCAATCCGCATCTGGCTGACGATCAAACAGCCCTGGGAGTACACCATGTTGATATGGGCACCGGCCATGGCCGCCACCTCACCGGCCCAGGCCCCGGTGGCATTGACGATCTGATCGGCATGAACACGCACATCGGTCCCGTGCCGGAAGTCCATCAACCGCACCGCTTCAATGCGGCCAGCGCGCTTGTCAAAGCCCACCACCTTGTGATGAAGCAGCTGCGACGTCCCCAATGTTCCGGCCTGGACCAGGTTGTCCAGGGAGAGCTTGAACGGGTCGATGGAGGCATCTTCCACGGCAAAAGCGGCAATGATATCCGGCGACAGGGACGGCTCCACTTCCAGGGCATCTTTGGGGTCAACCGCAGCGGCGGTGATGCCGCATTGTGCACAGCGGTCGGCAAAATCGGCAATGTAACCCTCTTCGTCACCTTTGACGGCAACGAAGAGCCCCCCGGTCTCTTCCACACACTGGGGAGCCAGCCGTTTGATGATCGCCCCCTCGTCGCGGCATTCCCTGGCCGAGGCTGGATCCGAGGCAATATACCGGGCGCCGCTGTGCAGCAGGCCGTGGTTCCCCCCGGAGGCCCCGGCATTGATGTCTTGCTTTTCAGCCAGGATGCAGCCGACACCGCGAAGGGCCAGGTCACGGGCCAGACCGGTGCCCGTGGCACCGCCACCGATGATCAACACCTGAGTTGACAATTGCCCGTGGCACCGCCACCGATGATCAACACCTGAGTTGACAATATTTTGTTCATCATGAGCCTGAACCAGCGGATCTGGATGGCGCCGGTTCTCTGAAAAAGAAGGTTTTCACTTGAGAAAAAACGGTCCGGATGTTATATATAGTGAACATATTTTTGATTGATTACAGCAGATCTCGATTTGAAAATAGCATACCGCTGGAAAATTGTCACCCAAAAATGTTCGTTTCAAACCAATAATGACAATAACTTCTAAAACGAAAAAAACCCCTGCTTCAGCCGGAATGCCGGCGAAAACCGGAAACAACGGGAAAGTGGCGCCGGTTCGCAAGCGCCACAAAAAAATCAGAAAAATGGTTCAGGCCCAAGGGTTCGTGACCATTGAGACCCTGGTTCAAGCCTTCTCGGTGACCCCTCAGACCATTCGCCGGGACCTCAACACGCTCAGCGAAAAGGGCCTCCTGTGCCGCTACCACGGCGGCGCCGCCATGCCCACATCGACAGAAAACGTCGCCTATAACGAACGAAAGGTGCTCTGTTTCCGCGAAAAACAGAAAATCGCCCAGCTGCTGGCCCAGCATATTCCGGACAACGCCTCCCTGTTTATCAATATCGGCACCACTACCGAAGCCATTGCCCATGCCCTGTGCAACCATAAGCGCCTGCGGGTGATCACCAACAACCTGAACGTGGCCTCCATCATGAGCGCAAACGAAGAATTCGAGATCATCGTCGCCGGCGGACTGGTCCGGCACCGGGACCAAGGGATTATCGGGGTGGCCACCATCGATTTCATCAGCCAGTTCAAGGTGGATTACGGCATCATCGGCATCAGCGGCGTCGACGCCGACGGCACGCTGCTGGATTTTGATTATCGCGAGGTGCGGGCGGCACGGGCCATCATCGACAATTCCCGCAGCGTGTTTCTGGCTGCGGACCACACCAAATTCGGCCGCAACGCCATGGTCCGACTGGGAAGTATCACGGAGATCGACGCCCTGTTTACCGACCGACGCCCGCCGACAGGGCTTTCAGAAGTCCTTTCCGCAGCGGAAGTGGATTTGTATGTGGCCTGAAATCACGCCGCTTCACCATGAACACGGTGTGTTTCGCAATATAGACGTAACAATCTGTTATAAAAGACTTTGTTGTCTTCTACAAACGATTGTCATCTTTGAAGTCAAACAAACGAAAAGGTAATTTTCACTTGCGAAAATTAGTCCTTAGTGTTATTAATTTTAATCCCTCGAATTTGCATTTTTAGAAATTGCCTTTTTCGTATTTTGCCTGGATCCGGAGTCTGAACCATGGGTCTGCTTCTCCAGAACATCGATAAGATCGTTGGTCAGGAAACCCATCTCAAGGCAATCGATCTCGAATTTTCCCACGGTTCCCGGAATGTCATTTTAGGGCGGACGCTGGCGGGAAAAACCTCCCTGCTGCGCATCATGGCTGGCCTGGACAGGCCCTCCAAGGGACGCATCCTCATAGATGGACGCGACGTTACCGGAGTCTCGGTACGCAAACGCAGCGTGGCCATGGTCTACCAGTTGTTCATTAACTACCCTTCTCTCACGGTATACCAAAACATTGCGTCGCCTCTGAAGACGAGCGGTGCCTCAAAGTCTGAGATCGATCGCCAGGTGCGCGAAATTGCGGAGATGCTGCGGATCGAAGACCTCCTCGACCGTCTGCCGTCCGAGCTGTCCGGCGGCCAGCAACAGCGCACCGCCATTGCAAGGGCCATGGTTAAAAACGCCGAACTGCTGCTGATGGACGAACCGCTGGTCAATCTGGACTACAAACTTCGGGAAGAGCTGCGGGTTGAGCTTCAGGACATTTTCATGCAGCGCAAGGCGATTGTTGTCTACACCACAACGGAACCGACCGAAGCCCTGATGCTGGGCGGCAACATTGTCGTCCTCGACGAAGGTCGAATTCTGCAAACCGGTACCACCCAGTCAACCTACCGTAATCCGGCAACCGTCAAAGTGGCGGAGGTGTTCAGTGACCCACCGATCAATTTTCTTCATGGCCGCATTCAGGGGGAGACTGCCCTCATCGGGCAAGGTCTCCAGGTTCCTCTGGAAGGCGACATGCAACATCTGCCCGGCGGCGACTATACCTTCGGTATCCGCTCCAATCATTTTTTTCTGTCGGAAACCGGTCAAAACGATGCACAAATCCAAGCTCAGGTGGAACTATCCGAGATAAACGGATCGGAAACCTTCATTCACTTCAACCACGCCGATACCCGGCTTGTGGCCCAGGAAGACGGTATTCATCCCTATCGGATCGGATCAACGGTTATCCTTCATGTCAACCCGCGCTGTCTTTTTGTGTTCGACTTAAAGGGCAACCTGGTTGCATCCCCTTCCCTTGACAGCATTCAGGAACGACCTGTTTAGGAGACTGCCATGGCGCGCATCGAACTCAATGAAATAGCCCACAGCTATCTCCCAAACCCCGGGGGCGAATCGGACTACGCCCTAAAGCGAATACAACACACATGGGAAGATGGCGGCGCCTATGCCTTGCTGGGACCGTCGGGCTGCGGCAAAACAACCTTGCTGAACATCATTTCCGGCCTTCTGACCCCTACTCGCGGGAAGGTGCTTTACGACGGAAACGACGTCACGGGGTTGCCCCCGGAAAAACGCAACATCGCCCAGGTCTTCCAGTTTCCGGTGCTTTACGACACCATGTCGGTTTTCGACAACCTGGCCTTTCCATTACGGAATCGTGGCCATGAAGGCAGCGAAGTCGATCGCCGCGTCCGCGAGGTGGCCGACATCCTTGACCTGACCCCGTATCTAAAAAAGCGGGCGGCAGGGTTGGCCGCCGATGCCAAGCAGAAAATATCACTGGGCAGAGGATTGGTTCGAAGTGACGTGGCTGCCATTCTTTTTGATGAACCGTTGACCGTGATCGATCCCCATCTGAAATGGAACCTGAGGCGCAAACTCAAAGATATCCATGAACAGCTGAAACTGACCTTTGTCTACGTGACCCACGATCAGGTGGAAGCTCTTACCTTCGCCGATAAAGTGGTGGTCATGTACGAGGGCGAAATCGTACAGATCGGATCTCCCCAGGATCTTTTTGAAAACCCTGAGCACACCTTCGTGGGCTACTTCATCGGAAGTCCCGGCATGAATTTTCTTGACTGCACCCTGGAGGGAAATGTGGCACGATGCAACGGTGCCAGCATTGTCCTGGACGATGCGTTGGCGGCGAAGGGACGTGGCATTCAGGGAAAACTGGAACTGGGAATACGGCCCATGCACCTAAAATTGTCTGCCGAGGCTGTTGATGGCAGCGTGCCTGCCAAAGTGAAGGCCGTTGAAGACCAGGGCAGTTACCGAATCGTCAATGTGACCCTGGCCGGCAAGAGCCTGCGGGCCAGGGTGCCGGAAGGCGGACGCATTCCCGAGGGCCCGGTCTGGCTCGCCTTTCCCCCGAAGTGGACCCGGTTGTTTGCCGACGGATGGATGGTCAAATAGAAGGAGCGGCGATATGGACAAATGGCAAGACAATAAAGCCTGGTTTCTGGTGCTGCCGGCTTTTATCATTGTCGCCTTCAGCGGCATCATCCCTTTGATGACCGTGGTCAACTATTCGCTCCAGGACATTTTCGGACCGGGAAATGCCGTCTACGTCGGCACCGAGTGGTTCAAGGAGATGTTGGGCAACCACCGGCTGCATGACGCTCTGTGGCGCCAGTTCATGTTTTCAGGCCTCGTCCTTCTGATCGAGATTCCCCTCGGCATAGTCATTGCGCTGGCCATGCCCAAACGCGGCTGGGGTGTCTCCGCTTCCCTGGTGACGCTGGCGCTGCCCCTGGTCATTCCCTGGAATGTGATCGGCACCATCTGGATCATCTTCACCCGGCCGGATATCGGCCTGTTCGGTGTGGGCATCAACAGCTTGGACTTACTGGAAGTGCCATTTGATCATACGGCAAAGCCAATCTATGCCTGGATCACACTGCTTGCCATGGAGGTCTGGCACTGGACGCCCCTGGTGGCCCTGCTGGCCTACGCCGGGCTGCGGGCCATCCCCGAGGCCTATTACCAGGCGGCCAAAATTGACGGCGCGTCGGCATGGGCGACATTCATATATATTCAATTGCCCAAAATGCGCGGTGTGCTCACCATTGCCGTATTGCTGCGCTGGATGGACAGCTTTCTCATCTACGCGGAGCCCTTTGCCCTGACCGGAGGCGGTCCCGGCAATACGACCACCTTCCTTTCCATCTATTTGGTAAAACTTGCCACCATGCAATTTGACCTGGGGCCGGCCGCGGCCTTTTCGATCATTTACTTTCTTATTGTCCTGCTTTTCAGTTTTGCGTTCTACCAGGCCCTTCTGAACGTGGGCAGAGGA
>JABZFO010000035.1 GCA_014237405.1 Desulfosarcina sp.
AGCGACCAAGTCCGGGTGACAGTCATCGACGGGGAGCTGTTCCTTGACGCAGCGGAAAAAGACCGCATCAGTGCTGCACCCACGGTCATTCTGGACGATCAGTTCCGCTGGACTGGGTCTGTGGATGCCGGAGAGCTGGTCACCCTGATGCTGGACCGGGATCCGGCCAGCCTGGGTGCCGAGGCCCTGAGAGGCATGATCGAAGACGGCAACGCCGAGGGGGTGGCAAGGATGATGGCCGAACGCGAAAAGATTTTTCCTTCCTTTATCGAGCTGCTGGTCCACCCGCGTTGGTCCGTTCGTCTGGGGGCCATGGTGTCATTCGAAACCCTGGCTGAGTATGATCCGGGGCTGGCCCGTCAGGTTGTGGAACCGCTGATGGAGGTTTTTGCGGGCGTGGACGACATGGTCAAAGGTGACCTGCTTCATGTGCTGGGGGAGTCGGGAAATAAGGCGGCGCTGCCGTTTTTAGCGACCGTGGCCACCGGTGACTACGACGAAGAAGTGCAATCCGCGGCAGGCGAAGCCATCGAAAAACTCGAATGATTCCAAATCGGTGAACACCATTTTTTATGCAAAAGCTAACCGACGACCTTTAGGAAATGGAATTGGATCGTTGAATTCCTTAGCCGTATTAATCCACAAATCAATTGCAGATTTGATGCTATCTAAAGCAGACTCATTAATCTTTCATATTTTTCTCTGACCATAACGGAAAACTCACTTGTCGGGAAAGCGAACGAGATTTTTCAATTTTCCCAAAAACGCCGCCGCTTTCCCGGTCAATGTGCAACGACTTGTTCGCCTATTCTTTTTATGCCGGGTATTGTCAGAGGTTCAACCTCTTCCAGGTTGACAGTCTGTCTCGCCTGCCAAAGATTATAGTTGTCCTGCATAGCCAACCAACTCTCTGGACTACGGCCAGCCGCTACGTTGCGGTAACTAAAATGAAAAGGGTCAAGGTAAACCTCTTTAATAAACTCACCAGGGTGTGGGGGATTGTACATGCTCATTAATGGTAATCCTCATAATCGACAATGTAGGCGTTGCCTTCTTGAAATTTGAAAACGACGCGCCAGTTTCTACTTACATTGATTGCCCAAAAGCTCTGCCGATCTCCTTTTAATGGATGGAGACGAAAACCGGGCAAATCCATATCTTCAATACAGGTTGCGGTATCCAAGGCGGTCAGTCGGATTTTTAGTTTTTGTTTATGACTTGGTTGAATTCCAGAAACGCTACCGGTTTCAAAAAACTTGCATAACCCTTTATGCTTAAACGTCTTAATCATCGATACCAGCTTAGCATCCCGTTGCGCAACACGCAACACTTATTTTATGAGTAACAATTTTTCTGAGGCTAAAGGGTAACAGGTAAGGTAAAGTCCTCTATCCATCTTAAGCCAAGCATGTATACTCGGCGCTCGTGTGCGGAAAGATACGTGTTCACCCCGGGAGATCTGCCGTGTTGTCCGTCAAAGGACTGACCGAACCGTAAGGGGAGGCGACCACGTGGCAGAGACGAGCGCGGCGAGACGACTGCCGAAGGCAGCTCGAAGGGTGGACAAAGTCCATCAACTCAGCAGCCTGTCAGGGCCGTAGATCTAAGCGCGAAGCCTGAAGGGCATAGTAGTGTCGGTGGAAACGAGCCGTGCCTCCCGAAATCGGGAGAAGTATACACGGAGGCCTCACCCCGATGAAGGCCCGAACGGTGCCCAGCCGAATGGTTTGGGTAAATGGTTGTGGCTATCAAAGAGTATGTTCTTGCCGGCGTTATGCAGTCCCGCCGCTGGCGGGAAAATGTCGGTAGCGATCCTGCTTGAATAAAGCCCGGCGGAACAGATGTATTTATCTGTGTCCGTTCTGACCAGCCGACTTGTCCCGGCATAGCCGAAGGCGACGACGGAATCGCCGGATACGGACCCGTATGTCCGGTGGTGTGGGAGAGGGTAGCCGCGAGGCTACTCCCTATCCCTATGGGTATTGTATCTGGTTCCTCAACTTTCATCACGCTCTTTATGCTCGACGATAATTCGTTCAACTTCACGCTTATAGCCATCAGCCAAGCCCCTCAAGGTAACGGCTAATCGCTGGAAACCTGCATTTTCGACATCCTCTGCCTTTTTGCGGAATTTTTCTGCCAATTCCGTTTCTGGTTTACCAGTCGGATCTACCCAATGGACTCCACGAGAATTGTAGACTCCGGTGCTGTATCCATCACGCATATCTTCGGAATCACGATCATTCAGAGTTTCGGCAATTATACGATTGATCCATAAACCGTCAGGATCGGCAGGCGAATGAATTAAAACTTCGCCAATAGTAACGAGCGCGACTTCTAAATGACCAGATTCGGTACAAAGTTTTTTCACACGATGAAGCCAGTCTGAGAAATTTGCACCGTCAAAATCCCCGTCCTCTTGCATTCCCGGTGGGATTCTCCAATCGTGAAGCAAGCTCCAGGCATTCGAAGCAATTTCCTTTGATTCCGCAGTTGGTTCTTTGTGCGGTTTGTCTTTTTTCTTCGTACGGTAGATGAGCCTGAGCACTTCACAGAAAAACTCCGGATCGCTTGATAGTCTGCTCTCCAGTAATTTTGGAGTAGCCCCACTGTGTATGTCTAATAATGGAAGGTAGGCCCACTCAACTCTAAAAAGATCATCTTGTGATACTACATTATTGGCCTGAAGGAATTTGATTAGTTCGACTATGTTATAATCATCCCTTGCGTAGGTGTGTTCTCTTGACGAAAGTGCAGCCAGCAATGCACGCACGCACTGGTCAACATTAATATTTTGCTTGTCATATTGCATCTTTCCTAAACAGCCTATAGCTGCATGCGGTCTTCCATATTCAATCAGTTTGTCAATCGCGATATCCAGATTCCCTTTCGCTTGATAAGCATTTGCACTGGTCCTTGACCAATACTCACCTTGGGATTTTTCCAGCCATTGACCTGAGCGGTCCCAGCTATCTTTTGTAAACGGCAAAAAACTCAGAAAGCTACCTATCTGTTTTTCACTCCAAGACGCTTTGTCTATTCCATCACACCACTCCCAACCGTTGATGTAATGCCGATTCCAGACGAAACCATTAACCAACTCCAAATGTTTTTGATCCTCTGAATTTAAAAAACCTGGAAGAAGTGCTTTTTCAATTGATGGGTCTGTCATGCCACCTATAGCACGTCCAACCTGGACTGGGTACTTTACAGATTCGACAAATCTGATTACGGCATCGATTCCGCCTTGTTGGAATATTTCCTCGATAGCTGTTTTCCGACGCTCATCAAGTTTCTGACTTTGTTTTTCCCAATTGCCTTTTTGTAAGCTCTGACTGTTTTCAGAGAGAAATCTCTGATACCGTCACAATTTCCCTTAAAGACTTGCCTGTTTATGCTGCTTTTTTCACTTCTGGGACAGCAGCTGTGGCATCTTGGAATGCTTTCAACGATAGGGGGGCGCCTGTTTTTATGTAATGCTTCAAACTTTCTTTCAGGTATTTGGGAAAGGACATACCGCGAAGCTTACAGGTGGTATAAATTGACAGCAATATCGCATAGGACGCTGCGCCTTCGGCCGATACGCTTCCTCCTGATATTTTGCGCTTGAGGACACCAATGCGGATCAAATATTCAGCGTAGTTATTGTGGAAAGGAACATCCGGATGTTCTACAAACGTCAGGATCCTCGGCTGCTGTCTTTTAACCTTTTTGATGATCTCTTCGAGAACATCCCCAGGATTCAGCCATTGTACTAAGTCCGCCAGACGCTGCTTCAGTCGTTTCAGGCGCCGTTGAAATACCAATTCACCCAACTGGTCACGGTTGTGTTGCAGACGTTCACCATCTCGGATGATTCGCCTGAACTTGAGATAAAACTTCACAATATCGGTAAGGTGAGGGAAAGCATCGCGAAACTTACGTACCTTGCGCAACAAATGCGATAAACAGCTCTGCTGCTCACACAACAGGTATAGATACGCATTCCAGCCGTCTACCACCAGGACCCCGAAGAATATTTCTCCAAGCACCCGGCGGACAACCTTTGACCCCCTGGTTTTATCGACCGTAAAATAGGCCGTATCCGGGGTGCCGAACACCCAGAGCCACCAGTTTTTGCCCCTTACCCGCCAGCCGGTCTCATCGGCGTGCAAAACAGCGCCGTTTTGAATGCCATTTAAGATCTCAGCATGCACATCCCTCATAATCCCGGCCACTTTGATGACATGGCGGCTGAGTCCGGATGTCGAGACGGAAAGTTTAAAAAATGTCCCCAGATATTCCCGGATCTTGGGGTACGGCAGGCATAAGGCAACCCAAAGGTAACACACCAATACCGTGGCATTTAAACCCATATCAGCCCCAGGCAAAGCCAAGTCGGATTTGGCGGTTATCACCTCTTTGCAATCGGCACAATATTTCTTTTGTTGGGTCACCAGCGTCACTATCGTTTCTTCCGGCGGGGCAACAATGTCTTCAATGATTCGCTCATTGGTGCTTTCAAGAGGATCTTGGGCACTTAAATCTTTACCGCACAAATCACAGGTATCAACGGTAGCCGTTTCTTCACGGTTGGGCACCTGATTCTTTGGGCGATTTCCGGCTCCCTTACGCCCCTTGCGCTTGCGGCCTTTGGGCTTCTTTTTACCTTTATCTTTACCCGTGCGGCTGTCTTTTTCCCATTCAGCCTGTTTTGATGACGGCTTGTTTACCTGCTTATTGGTTTCCTTAATCTTTTCTCGTTCCAGAGATTGGCTTTCCGCCATCCTGATAATATCTGGTAGGTTGTAGTTAATATCGTCTTAATATTCATGTGCCACCGGCAAACTAAAGCTGTTTAGTATCCAGTAGCACATGACAAAGCGTTTGTCCAGCTTTGCCCATCATTTTTTTGGAAATTTCTCTGAATCCAGTTTGAGCTTACGCCTTTTTCTTCATATAGATCAAAATCTCGACTGGAAAAGAGATGCTGATAGAGGTTGAAAGGACTATACGGTGCCAGCTTTGCTGCAACAGCCTCTATTATAGTGAGCAAATCATCGGATAAAGCCCATTTGGCATCCGCAAATCGTCTGTTTTTGTGAGTGAATTTTGTCAAATGGTTATAAATAGATAGGCGCATTTCCTCTTGGAGGCCTGTAATCGCATCTGATGACAAAACTTCAATCAGATGATCAAACGCCGGTTTTGGCAGGTTGTGAAAGTGATCTATCAATTCAGAGAGCCTGACCGCATCACAACCAGCCCACGAAACTGCACACTCGGCGTAAAAAGAAACCTGTTCCCAATATTTCTGGTGTGTCACACCCTTTTTCCAATCGTCAGGTATCGTTTTTCGCCAGGATGGCTTATGGGAGCCTGAGGATATCTGACGCTGGTTAGGCAACAATTTAACAATCAGTTCCCAACCTATATCAGGCCATTCTTTATAGAGCGTTTGTACAGCAACCTTGCGCTTTTCAATAGACGCCAAGGTCTGAGGAAGCCAGGGAAGCAGTATGGTCGTCAGCGAGTTAGCCGGACGGTTAGCCCATTGTCCTCCAGGATCATGGCTGCCAAGTTCGCCGAGAATAACGCATACTCGCACGAGGTGTTTTTCATCCCATCCTAAGCCTTCCAAAGCCCAAAGCAGTCCAGTTAAATAATTTTCACCGGTAATTCCATTGCCTTCCTGGGAAAAAAGCCTGTCAAATGGGCATGGAGACAGCCGCAAGGTACTTTCTACAGCATTTAGAAACTCATTGGGAGCAGCTTCGGCCAAGGTGGGTAATAGCCTGTTCAGGCTTCCCCATAGAGCCCAGTCCGCATTGGTGAATATTTCACGTACTGCTAAAACGGCCGTAGCCTCAGCATTGCCTACTGAACAGTTGCTGAATGCATTAGGATTATTACCAAGTATAGCCAGACTTTCAGCTAAACCCTTTCGCATGACTGGAGAATGGGTCAATGCCTTTCCATAGATACTTGCAGCATAACGATCTTCGGCAGGAATCTCGAAGGAGGGGTCACGTTCCATTAGCACAGAAACAACAATAGATTTTAATGTATCTAAGTTCTGGTCAAAAATGCGTGAACCAAGGGAATTCCACAATTCCATCCGGTCTGAAATTTTCCACTGACCGTTTTTAAGTGACAAAGGGCTATCCGGATGATGCAATATCTCTCGTGCCTTATTTATCCAAGCCATAATCCGCTCCAAGCATTTTTTCTAATACAGCAATATCTGATTCATTTTTTTCATCCCATTCGCCAACCAAATTAGCTAGTGTCCATCCAGAAACCAACAATTTTGAGGCGGTAAATTTTCAAAATAATTTTCCACTACCGCGAAATGAGGTGTAGTACTAAATTTCTCATATCGCGAAAGCAAAAACAGCA
>JABZFO010000192.1 GCA_014237405.1 Desulfosarcina sp.
GTACACGAACTGGCCAGCCGGCAGGGCGACGCCCTGAAAGCGCACCAGGCCAAACTGGAGCAGTCCTACTGGGAGAACGATGTGCTGTTCAATATGAAAGATGTCAATTGAGGGTCTTTGGCGCTATCGGTGTCAGCGGTAGTAGCGTAGAAGACGATCATGAAGTTGCCTTTGCTGGTCTTAATATAAAACCGGCGAACCAAAATCAGACGGAATCTCAGGTCAATTTAGTTTTTCCGAGGACCTTATTGGGATGAATAATATCAAGACAAAAACATTTTTCGCCCCAATAATGTTGACTGACGTGACTATTTGTGGCATCATTCTATACGATGAAACGGGATATCTATTCAAAATTTAAAAAATGGAAGGCATCGGACAGAAGAAAACCGCTTCTGTTGCAGGGCGCCCGACAAACGGGGAAAACCTATATCCTCCTAGAATTCGGGCGCAAAGAATACGAAAATGTATTTTACTGTAATTTTGAGGAGGATCCTGCGCTGGATCAATTCTTCCAGCGCAATCTTGATCCATATCGAATTTCCGCGGAACTTTCTATCTATTTTAACAGTGAGATCCGGCCTGGAGACCAACTGCTGATATTCGACGAGATCCAGGCGTCCAATCGTGCCTTGAATGCCCTGAAGTACTCCTTCCCGGTGGGGAAAGTCAATTTTTTACATCTATACCCCATGACCTTTCTCGAATTCCTCGATGCCACGGGTGAAAAAAGATACAGACGACTGCTTGAAAGCATCGATTCACCCATACCGATTGCCGACGCATTCCATTTGCATCTCCTCGACCTGCTTCGCCAATATTTTTTTGTGGGTGGCATGCCGGAGGCAGTCAAACATTTTATCGCCACGAGAAACGGACCGGAGACCCGTACGAATCATCAGGAGATAATCCGGTCATACGTTTTCGATTTTGCCAAACACGCACCTGCCTCAGATATTCCCAAACTCTCGCTTGTCTGGGACTCCATACCGAAGCATTTGGCTAAGGAGAACAAGAAGTTCGTCTTCTCAGCAGTAAAGAAAGGCGCTAGAGGCCATGCTTTTGAGAATGCATTGAACTGGTTAGAGAACGCCGGTCTCATCCATCGCGCCATTGCGGTGGGATCGTCAAAACATCCGCTCAAGCATTATGCGGACAATGGCTGCTTCAAAGTCTTCGGACTTGACGTCGGTTTGCTAGGGGCCATGGCCAATACGCCCATTGAAATGATGGTGCAGGGCGAACGCCTCTTTAACGAATATGAAGGGGCTTTTGTCGAAAACTATGTAGCCCAGCAGTTGGTTTCACGTTTACCACAGCCGCTTTTTTACTGGAGAAGCAAGGGCGGGAAAGCGGAGTTAGACTTTCTATGTGAATTTGAAGGCAACATTTATCCACTGGAGGTCAAGGCGGGCATCAATCCGAAAAGCAAAAGCCTCAAATCCTACGATGGGCAATTCGATCCTAATGGACTCGTCAGGGCCAACCTTCTCAACCTGAAGCGGAATGGAAAAATCCTGAATATTCCTCTCTATGCCATCTCACTTCTAGAAAAATGGCTCTAAAACCACAGGAATAGCGAGCTATTCCCGTGGTCCTAGCCGGGTTTCAATACTTTAAATGAATCGAGGAGGTTTTTGACTGTTGCACTCAATGGCGTTGATATTAAACGCATAGTTTATAGCAGTTTAGCTCCAAGAGGGACAGACTTGTCGGGAACACATAAAGCGATCGCTCCGTTTTCATTATGGAATCCGGTCACCAGACACTCTGACATCAACGGCCCGATTTGCTTTTTAGGAAAATTCAAAACTGCGACAACCAACTTGCCCATCAATTCATCCACCCGATACAGTTCTGTGATTTGAGCACTGGACTTTTTGATTCCAATTTTATCACCAAAATCCACATGCAGCACGTATGCAGGTTTTTTTGCCGCGGCAAACACTTCTGCCCGAACTACTTTTCCGACTCTAATTTCCACTTTGGCAAAATCATTCCATTCAATAAGTTCCACTTTAACTGGCTCCTTCACCATACTGCCCCCTTTTGGCAATTGGCTTTTCATAAAATTTTTCAAACACCTAATCCGTCATGTCTATCTCAGGGCCGCGGAAAAAGTAAAAAAGTCTGGTCCATAGGGACAGGCTTTCTATGCTTGAATAAATTGCCCCACCTTGCTTGCCTTTTGACACGGCTACTTACGTTGCGTCAATGGCCTCAACCAAACCGTATGAAATCATCGACGCGCCTTGCCTGATATTATATAAAACCGGCAAACCCAAATCCGGCGCAATCTCAGGCCAATTTATTTTTTCCGCGACCCTTATTGGAACGAATAATCTTAATATAAGAACATTTATCGCCCCAATAATGTTGACTGACGTACCTGTTTGTGGCACCAGTCTGTACAGTGAAACGGGATATCTATTCAAATTAAACGAATGGAAGCCATCGGACAGGAGAAAACCGCTACTGTTGCGGGGCGCCTGGCAAACGGGGAAAACCTATATCCTTCGAGAATTCGGGCTTAAAGAATACGAAAATGTATTTTGCAGAAAAGTGAGATGATAAGAGATCGAATTGTCGCGTTAATCGAGACAGTGGTTGCAGATGCGAGTGATCAGTCGGAAATGGCATCTGCCTGGAAAAAGCCGGTAGTTGGCTTTGCCGATGCCGGCAATCCGCTGTTCGGCAAACTGAAAAAAGCCGTCCGCACTTCCCATTCCCTGCCTGGAGACCTGCTATCCGGTGCGCGGACGGTGATCGCCTATTTCCTGCCGTTCGATCCGAGCATTCCCCGATCCAACCACCGGGGCGAGTTCAGTTCAGAGTCATGGGCCGTCGCCTATATCGAGACGAACCGGTTGATCGCCGGAATCAATGAGCGGATCAACAGCCTTCTGGAGCATGAAGGATTCCGGGGCACCCGCCTTCCTGCTACCCACAATTTTGATGAAGAACAGCTCATGAGCGATTGGTCCCACAAGCATGTGGCCTATATCGCCGGCATCGGCAGCTTCGGCCGCCACCACATGCTCATCACAAAAAAAGGGTGCTGCGGGAGATTGGGAAGTGTGGTGACCGATGCTGTCATTGCCCCAACACAGAGACAGGACCGGGAGCGCTGCCTCTTCAAATATGATGGCTCTTGCCGAAAATGCGAAAAGCGCTGCCCTGCCGACGCCCTCGGGGAGGTTCCGTTTCATCGTCATGACTGCTACGACCGGCTTTTAGAAAATGCCCGCTTGCATGAACGCCACGGGCTTGCCGATGTGTGCGGCAAATGCGCTGCCATCGTGCCCTGCTCCTTCACCGACCCGGTGAAATTAGCCGCCCGGAAAAAATCCGTGCAACGCTGAATGTGTCGGGAAAATAGCTTATCCGTCAACACAGAGCAAATAAGCAAATTACGAACCTTTAGAAGCTTTGCTTTGGTTCCATGTACTGGCAGCTAACTTTGGAGAAAAATGGAAAAACATTTGCTTTCTGAAAATATAAGGAGTCTTGCTGACGCCGTAGGTATCGACGCTGTGGGATTTGCGGAGCCATCCGAATTTACAGGCTATGCATTAAATTACCATCAAAGACGAGATCCGAAACTGACTCTGCCAAACGCAAAGTCTATTATTATTGCGGGTATCTATATCGGCGGAGTAACCTTACCAGCTTGGGAAAATGTTTGGTATGGCCGAACAAGCAGACTCTATCTTTCAGGTTTTTTTCTTGATGTTATGAAACCACTTGTACCCATTGCCGAATTTTTAAGGCAAGAGGGATATCAAACGAAGATTTGCGACGGCTCAATAGAAGAGGGATCTATTCTTCCATTAAAACTTGCTGCAATACGAGCAGGCCTGGGATGGCAAGGCAAGCATTCCCTTCTTATATCAAAGAAGTTTGGTACGTTTTTAGCGCTTGGAGGAATTATAACAGACGCCGATTTAGAACATAACACCATTGAAGAGTCCGACAGATGCCGCAATTGTGACAAATGTCAAAAAGCCTGCCCCTTAGAGGCTCTCGATCAACCATATGTTCTGAATGTTAAAAGGTGTATGTCATATCTATTACAGAATGATAAAATACCTGAAGATTTGAACATTGTTGTGGAGAACAGAATAGGTGATTGTGAGATATGCCAAGAATCCTGTCCTTGGAACAGGAAGCACCTTAAATCTCCTTTAGTGACGAAAATGACCACTCATTTTCAAAAGAAAATAAACGATTGGGGAGATTCTTTCTATTTGCCAAATTTATGTAGACTGTCAGAAAATGGCTATAAAGATATGTTTGGTTACCTTAACACTGATATTCCTTATTATCTATTTCACCGAAATATTTTAATCGCAATGAAAAGAGCGGAGAGACTAACGGAGAGGGCAAACCAATAGATCAACGGATATGGACTTTTGATAACTCCTGTGACAATCCGCTTATTTATCGGCAAATAAATGAGTTGTTAAAAGAGGATATACATGGATTTAGAAGTAAGTTTAGAAGACGATATTGAAACTGAAGAGGTTATTGATCTTTATAAAACAAATGGCTGGTCATCAGCAGAAAAGCCAGAGAAATTAATCCCTGCGCTCAAGAATTCAGATGCTTTGGTTACAGCAAGAATTTCAGGAAAACTTGTTGGTATCGGAAATGCCATATCTGATGGTAGTTTGGTTGTCTACTATCCACATATGCTTGTACATCCAGATTACAAAAGAAAAGGGATTGGGCGTTCCATGATGGAGCTTTTACAACGAAGATATGCGTCATTTCATCAGCAAATGTTAACCGCAGATGTTGATGCTATTGGGTTTTACAAATCTTTGGGTTTCAATCGAGCAGGAAAAACAGTGCCTATGTGGATTTATGCTGGAAATGAGCATTGACACATAACAAGCCGCTGAACCATCGAGATATATTTTATTATAGGAGGAAAAACCGATGACAGAGAATCGAAAGGCAGCCGTCCTTGGGGCTTTCGTGGCCGATGCCCTTTCTTTAGGGGTGCACTGGGTATACAATACCAGGGTTATCGACAAGAAATTTGGTCGGGTGGAAAAATACTACGATCCGCTTACCTCCTACCACAAGGGCAAGAAAGCAGGGGATTTCACCCATTATGGGGACCAGATGCTGGTGTTGCTGGAATCGGTGCAAAGTGGGGGCGGGTTCGATGCCGGTCGGTTTGCTGAAACGTGGCGCACCTTTTTTGCCGATTACGGCGGCTATTTCGACAAGGCGACCAAAACCACCTTGGAAAACATGGATGCCGGAAAGGGCCTGACCGAAAGCGGTTCGGATTCCGACGACCTGGCAGGGGCCTCGCGCCTGGCACCGCTGGTGTTTTTCTATCATAACGATTTGGACACCCTGGTCCACGCTTCCCGGGCGCAGTTTTTGCCGTACTGAGGGGGCAACCACCCGCGGCGGCCATGGAGGCCACCCTGAAAGTGCACTTTTCCGATAGCCCCATCGCCGCTTTGGTCACTTTGGGATTGGAGAGCCGTGACCGGGATACCCGGGAAACCATCGCCGAATTTGGTCAGATGTGCAGCGTGGAGGCAGGTCTACCCGGAGCGGTTCACCTCATCGCCCGCTATTCCGACGATTTCAAGATCGCCATGGTGGAGAATGTGATGGCCGGCGGTGATTCATCGGCAAGGGGAATAATGGCTGGCATGGTTCTGGGCGCCGCCCACGGCATGGCGGCCATCCCCGAAGCGTGGAAATCCGGGATGACCGCGAGTGAGCGGATCACCCTGCCAGACAATTCATAGGGGCTTTTCAAAACGGCCAATCAGGCGATTGACGGATCGAATGGTTTTTCTGCCCATGACACCGACGAAATTTTCCATTTTGCCTCAAATCCCCTTTTCCTGGATGGGACAACGCGGAAAATGTGTCATTGTTGACTTATCCGAATTCTTACAATATATAATTTGCGTGGGTCAATAACATAGGGTTAACTATCAAGAATTGAAAGTAAAACTTACTCTTCTTCACATTCTGGCACTCGCTTTTCTGTTCGTGTTGCCCCTATCCGCTTCCAGTGTGGCCAACGACACACTGATTCAGGCGTGGGATACGGGCTGCATCGACTGGAGCGCCGGAATCGTCCGAGTGAACGGTGTCGCTGCTCCCGCCACCATCGATGATGGCAAGTCGCCTGATTCACCGTCGGACATTCTCGATGCCGCCCGGCGGATGGCCCAGTCCAACCTGCTGGAAACCGTAAGCGCCATTCGCATCAATGCCGTTTCTCGGGTGGCGGACCGCGTGGCTCAAAGCGCCGCCTTTCGTGACGGCTTGACCACGCTTGCCCGAAATGCGTCCCTCACCCGCCAGGAGTACCTTTCCGATGGCACCGTGGAAATTGAATTGACCATGAATCTGACCGGTGGGTTCGGCCAGTTCGTGCTTCCCGAAGAAATCCGCCAGGTGGACGCGGTCACCACCATGATCGTTACTGAACCGAAAGCGGATAAGCCATCAACACCGGCGAACGGAACCGACAGCGGCCCTCACACGGGGCTGATCCTTGATGCCACCGGCATTGGTGCAAAGCCATCCCTGGTGCCGGTAGTCGTCGATGAGTCGGGCGAAGTGGTGTACGGCCCGGCCTTTGTCAGCCGTGAATTTGCCGTATCCCGGGGCATGAGCGGCTTTGCCACCACATTGGCTGCAGCCCGCAAGGACAAACGGGTGGGAGGCCGGCCCATGGTGGTTAAGGCCATCCGAACCCGTTCCACGGGAGAGACGGATCTGGTCATCTCCAGTGCCGATGCGGCACGGTTGCGAAGTTCGGTGGTTCACCTGAATTTCCTAAAAGCATGTCGGGTGAGCATCGTGATGGATCCGGAGGCGGGTCCATGATCAGATACCCTATATGGAAATGTCGCTGATTGGCAAATAAGGAGATATCATGGCCAAACGCAACAGTCTTGCCTTGTTGATTCTATCTTTGGTTCTTATAGGAGCCTGTGGTCCAGACACCATTTTTCTACGGCCGGCACTGGATACACCGGCCCAGCATGTGAAAAATGGACACAGCCTTTTAGCGCGCGGCAAGATCGACGCAGCCAATACCGAATTTGTTCGGGCGAAAAGTCTGGACGATGGCTATGCCCCGGCGTATGTAGGCATTGCCTTGGTTCAGGGGAATCGGGGGGATGTCGATGGCGGAGTTGAGATCCTGAACCAGGCCAGAGGACTGGCGGCCACGCCGGACGAAGCGAAAGCCGTGGATCGGGGATATGAACTGCTGGAAGAGATGCGGTCGACCGTTAAAAACTGACACCAACAAGTGGAGAATCGAGTGGGCATGCCGACGGGGCAGGGGGTGGTTTAACCCCTGCCCCTTTTGTTTTCAGATCAGGTTTCAGTAGCGGTAGTGGTCCGGTTTGAAGGGGCCTTGTACGGGAACACCCAGATAGTCGGCCTGAATCTGGGTGAGCGTGCTCAATTTCACACCCAGCCGGGCCAGGTGCAGGCGGGCCACCTCTTCGTCCAGCTTTTTCGGCAGTGTGTAGACATTCTTCTCATATTCGCCCGAAGCCAGTTCGATCTGGGCCAGGCACTGGTTGGTGAAGCTGTTGCTCATGATGAAGCTGGGGTGGCCGGTGGCGCATCCCAGATTCACCAGCCGCCCTTCGGCCAGGATAAGGATGGACCGGCCGGATTTGAAGGTCCACTTGTCCACCTGGGGTTTAATGGGTGTTTTTTTACAATCAGCACTTTTTTCCAGGTAACCCATCTCGATTTCGTTGTCGAAGTGGCCGATGTTGCAGACGATTGCCTCGTTCTTCATCTGCTCCATATGTGCGCCGGTGATCACCTGGTAGCAGCCGGTGGCCGTCACGAAAATATCGCCCAGGGATGCGGCATCTTCAATGGTGGTCACTTCGAAGCCTTCCATGGCCGCCTGCAGAGCACAGATGGGATCGACCTCGGTCACCAGCACGCGGGCACCGTATCCGCGCATGGAATGGGCGCAGCCTTTGCCCACATCGCCGTATCCGCAGACCACCACCACCTTGCCCGCTATCATGACATCCGTTGCCCGCTTGATGCCGTCGGCCAGGGATTCGCGGCAGCCATATAGGTTGTCAAATTTCGACTTGGTGACCGAATCGTTGACGTTGAAGGCGGGAAAAAGCAGCTCGCCGCGCTGGGCCAGGCTTTCAGGCGAACCATCAGCAGCCGCATATCATCGGAATCATATTCCTTTTCCAACAAGGACGGATCCCTTTCCACGGCAACCCCCTGGTGGACATACATGGTGGCGTCGCCGCCGTCATCCACGATCAGGTCCGGTCCGCTGCCGTCGGGCCAAACCAGTGCCTGCTCGGTGCACCACCAGTACTCTTCCAGGTTTTCCCCTTTCCAGGCAAAAACGGCCGCCGATCCTTTTCGAGCAATGGCGGCGGCAGCATGATCCTGAGTGGAAAAGATGTTGCACGAGGCCCAGCGAATATCCGCGCCTAAAATTTTCAAGGTATCGATGAGCATGGCGGTCTGGACGGTCATGTGCAGACTGCCGGTGACTTTCAGGCCCTTGAGCGGCTGCCGGGGGCCGTGTTTTTCACGAACGGCCATGAGCCCGGGCATTTCGTTTTCCGACAGCTGCATCTCCTTTTCACCGAGGTCGGCAAGGGCAATGTCGGCAATTTTATAGGGCAGTGACGCATCGTAGGCCGGTGGGCCATCGATTGCCACAATGTTTTCAGCGAGTGTCATGATTGATCCTCCAGGTTGCACCGAGGCATCACGCCTCGGCCGGTAATATTCAGGCTCATCCGTCTACAGGCCCGCCTTTTCACGGATGAGGTCCGCCTTATTGGTCTGTTCCCAGGAAAATTCCGGTTCAGTTCTTCCAAAGTGGCCGTATGCTGAGGTTTTGCGGTAGATGGGCCGCAGTAGATCCAGGTACTCGATGATGGCCGCCGGCCGCAGATCGAAGACATCCTTGACGATCTCCTCTACCTGCTCCTTAGGCACCTTTCCCGTGTGCATGAGGTCGATCATCACCGAAACGGGTTCGGCCACGCCGATGGCGTAGGCGATTTGGACTTCGCACTTTTTAGCCAGACCGGCGGCCACGACGTTCTTGGCCACGTGGCGCCCCATGTAGGAAGCACTGCGGTCCACCTTGGAGGGATCCTTGCCGGAGAAGCACCCGCCGCCGTGGCTACCCTGGCCGCCGTAGGTGTCCACAATGATTTTCCGTCCCGTGAGACCGCAGTCACCCATGGGGCCACCCACGACGAACCGCCCGGTGGGATTGATAAAATAGCGGGTGTCGCCGTCGATCATGTCAGCCGGGATGACCTTTTTGATCACCTCTTTGATGATGGCCTCACGCAGGTCTTCATGGGTGACATCAGGCTTGTGCTGGCTGGAGACCACGATGGTGTCCACCCGCTTGGGCTGCCCGTCATGATACTCGATGGTGACCTGGGATTTGCCGTCCGGCCGCAGAAAATCGAGTGCGCCGTTTTTTCTCACCTGGGTCAAACGCCGGGTCAGCTTGTGGGCGTACATGATGGGCATGGGCATCAGTTCCGGGGTCTCGTCCGTAGCAAATCCGAACATCAGCCCCTGATCGCCGGCTCCCTGATCTTTGTAAAGGCCCTCGCCGGTGTTGACCCCCTGGGCAATGTCCGAGCTCTGGTGGTCGATGCTGGTGATGACCGAGCAGGTTCGCCAGTCGAACCCCATCTGGGAGGAGTGGTAGCCGATATCTTTAATGGTCTCTCTGAC
>JABZFO010000074.1 GCA_014237405.1 Desulfosarcina sp.
AGCTGGCCGTCAGAGATTGTCGCCCGGAAGAGGGCGGACATATTCACCGGCGGGATGGTCTCCCCCAAATCCATGGCCAATTATGACAGCTTAGGTCTTGGGCCGCTTCGGGTTAAAGTCGGCCGCAATGTTGGGTATCCAAAACTTCAGTTTGTCGAATGGTTGAAGAATCGGGCCAACCTGGCTTAACGGCAAACAGAATGCGAGGCGGCGTGATGAGACAAGAAACACACTCCGGGCGCGAATGGCGGGCAGCGGTTCTGTGCAGCGGATACGGTCAATGGCATAGCCCAAAAAACAAAAAAAACCCCCGCGACTATGTGGGTATCACATTGTCAAAAATCGAAGCAATGATGGCAGATCCCCGCAGCGCAGAAAAACAGGACGCTCAGTGGGTTATATTTTCAACTTTGCCGTCGAGGGTTCACGCGGAACAGAGAAAACAGGGTCGGTTTCACGCCCTATGGGCCGACATCGACGAAACCGGCGGCATAACCTTTGATGAAATAATTGAACGGGCGAATGGTTGTCTGCTTGAGTATTTGGCCTACACTTCCCGAAGCGCGACCAAAGAAAAACAAAAGGCGCGGATCATTGTCCCGTTGGCAGTACCCGTGTCCGGCGAGCATTTCGTCATGCTCCAAAAAATCCTGAATGACAAGTTGCAACTCGAAGGCATAGCACCCGACCGGGCAACGGAAAGGGCCGGACAGGTTTGTTATTTGCCGAACAAAGGGGAGTACTACCGGCACCACGCTGAAATGTTTGGTGGACCGATGCACCCCTCCGCCTGGGGCGATGAGATAACCAAGGAACAACAGCATTGCGAAGCCGCTAAAATGGCTGCACAGGAGCGTAGGGAGCAGGCCAGAGCAAAGGCCACCAGGCGTATGCAGTCCGGCTGTAAAAGTCCTATTGACGCCTACAATTCTGAATATGATCTTCCGAGTGCCCTTGATTGGCACGGATACTCACGCAGGGGAAACCGCTGGTTATCACCCAACAGCCAAAGCGGAGCGCCGGGCGTAACTTTGAGCGCAGACGGCAAGAAGTGGCTGAGCACTCACGGAAGTGATGCCGGTATTGGGCAACCCACGGCAAACGGCACCATGGGCGATGCGTTCGACCTATTTATTTTCTACGAACATCACGGCGACCGGAACACCGCGATCAAAGCCGCCGGGAAGATGTTTGGCCTTGAGAGGATGCCATCACCACAGCCAGACAGTTTTGCATGTGACAATGAGGCACCACCATTTGATTCTGAAAATGGCCCTAAGCAGGAAAAAAAATCCATTATAGGCGGCCTAATTAGTCTCGCGGTCGGAAAGGAGTACACCGAAATGTTAGGTGAAGAATCGTGGTTGTTTCCCAACGTCATTATAAGAGGACAGATCCACGTTATAATCGCCAAAACAGGTGGTGGAAAGTCTACCATTTTTTTTGATTACATTTCTCCATGGATTTTGGACCACCATGACGTGGAAATTCTCTATATGGACTGTGACTCTCCAGCATCAGACCATAAGGTAATGTTCCAGAAGGCCGAAAAAAACGGCTCTAATTTCCATTGGATCAACCCAATTACTCATGGCAAAGGGCCTGAAGCCCTAATTGGTACTCTGGAATCATTGGTTAAACAAAAAGAGAATCTGACGGGGAGGTTCCTTATTCTCGACACCCTGAAAAAGTTTATCAATCTCATGGACAAACAGTCAGTGAAGCCTTTTTTTGTGCTCATGCGTCAACTGGTTTCATTGGGCGCAACTATAGCACTCCTTGGCCATGCGAATAAATACCGCGACGGTGGGGGGAATTTGGTTTTCGAGGGGGTGGGTGATGTCCAGAGCGACACCGATGCACTTATTTTTTTTGAGAGAATCGGATCCATTAACGGAATTGATATAACCACGGTCGTTGACCCCGATAGGGGGGCCAAGGTCCGTGGATTGTTCGAGCCTGTTTCATTCCACATCGAGCATGATACTCGACTTGTCACTCAGCATCAGCAAGCCATACCAGTGCCGGACTGGTGTGGTGAAAAAAAACGAAAAATATCGAGCGAGGATGTTGAGGACGTTTTACGCGATTTTATCACAGGAGGAACTGGCCATGTAAAACGGAGTGAAATAATCGAGTCTTTAAACAAGGTACAAGGGATCCCATATAACAAATTATTGAGTGTGCTCAATGCCTGCGCTTGTCATGAAAAGCTTGCGGTTCACCCTGGGCAAATTTTTTTTTCGGTCGGCCAAAGAGGGGAAAAATCTTACAGCGTTGTGGGTGAATGATTTTTCAGGAATTTAAAGGGAGGGGGGGGGGTATTTCCTTAAATCTAAATACCTAAATACCTAAATAGTTAAATAGGTAGGTAATAACAAAGACTTAGACCGGCATGGACCATAAACCACCTATTTAGGAATTTAGAAACACGGGAAACACCCCCCCCCCCTAATTTTTAAATTCCTGAATTTTTAAAACACGATTTTGACACCCGACGGGCCGCCTCCCCGAGGGTGTCAATCCCCAGACCGAAGCTGCCACTTTGGTCTGGCAAACGGAACGGTCCCGGTGCCGCCTCACCGGGGCCGTTCCAACACTAAAAGGAGAAAAAAACCATGAAAACCACAGAAAACTACTTAGAAGACGACTTGGATTGCATCATAATTAATGGCAGCCGGTTTCCATTTCCGGATCCATCCGAAGTTAATTTAGTGCTACTCCCCTACCATCTGATGCGGAAGGACTCTTGCTGTATTTGCGGGACCATCGACTGGCTCGAAACTTTATCTTGGAATAAAACCTCGCAATGGTTTTTCAATAATGGGGATTTTAGGCATCCTGTTTGCTTCGAGTGTGCAAAAAAATATGAGCCGACGCTATACAAAAACACCATCAAGGCCAACCAGAAAAACTGCCAAGCCATGGACCGCACCCAGATGCAGGACGCGCAGCGATGTTTCGGCGATTTACGCGAAGCCGTTTTCCAGCTTGAGCGCACTTTTCAGGCTGTCTGTGAAAACGTGACAGACCTTCAGGGCCGGCTGGACAAGCTTGAATCAGCGGATGCTCTTCGCGAAGATCTGCCAAAGAGTGTAAACCAATGACGGATAGAATTTGCATCAAATACCAGCAGGACCAGGCTCCGGTTGCCGTCCTTAAAGCGGCGATGCGGCAGCACGGCGATGGTCCCGCTTTCATTCTGGTGCCGGCCGCGTTGTGGCGGCGGTTGGTGCCGAAAGGAAAAAGACATTGAGGCAGGGAGAATTTAGAAAGCAGGATCTATTCAAGTTCGTCGCCAATCTTGGCGTCTTTTGCGCGCTCGAAATGGACTGGCCGGCCTTTAATGTCATGAACACAACGGCAATGGCATTGCTTACAGAGGCAGGGTTGCTTGAAGAATTTATAGCTTTTTCACAAGGGATGGGGCTTCCCGCTGAGCATTTGATGACCGTTGGAAGATGTTGATACCAACCACTAAAATAGGAGTTAAATCATGGCAGGATTACGATTACCGGGTGTTCATTCGAACTTTTCAGGAAAGGCCCGGTCTTTTATGGGCGGGGCGGTAGGCGCTGCCGGCGCACAGCGGCCAGGGCAAAAAACAGAGTTTAATCCACCCGACCCGACAGTGGGCGGTGCTATCGGAGCCGGCGCCGGTATGGGAGCGGCCGGTTATCAGGTCGGGTCAATGGTTGGCTCCAGCATGTCAGCCGGGGCCGCTGCAGGCGGCGCGAGTGCAGCTGAAATTGCAGCCGCTGGATCAAGCGCCGGGCCATGGGGCGCGGCCATCGGCGCGGTCGCTGGAATGGCGAGCTACTTCCTCAGTTAAAGAAAGGATTAAACAATGGAATCTGAAAAGACAATCGCAGTACAACGCAAGGTGGACGGCGTACTATCCGAGGTCAAGCGTCTTCAGCAAACTCGTTATAGAATCGTCCAATCGCTTCACGAGCCGCGTGCCGACCTCGAAAAACAACGCGCGGAGTTGCCCATTTTGCTGGCAGACCATGCACT
>JABZFO010000179.1 GCA_014237405.1 Desulfosarcina sp.
AAAAATTCATCCTCGCCATGGGCGGGCGAGTCCAGGCGGAGAACAACGACGGCCCCGGCTGCACCATCACATTAAGCCTGCCGGTGAGCCGGCAAATCCGAAACCCATAAGATCCCATGGAAGATAAAAAGAATCGGCTCCAAGCCATTTACAACGACTTCGAAACCGCCGCCGCGCCATACAAAACCGAAGCGGCCTGCGGCAAAGGCTGTGCGTTTTGCTGTACCGATGCGGGCAGCATTCATATCACAACTCTGGAGGGCCTGGTGATCCGTGACCGGATTGCCGCACTTCCCCGCCCCCGGCAGGTGGCCGTGAAAAAAGCCTTTGCCGCCGACATGAAGCGTCGGGAACAGAAAAAACCGTCCGCCTGTCCCTTTCTGATGAAAAACCGGGCCTGCATGATCTATGACGTACGCCCCTTTGCCTGCCGCCGGATCTACTCCCTGAAGATCTGCAGCCGTGACCAGCACCCGGTGCTCAGCCGGCAGGTAATGGCAAGGGGGGACGAGGCCATCAGAGCCTTGCAGCAGTTGGACGATACCGGCTACAGTGGCCATCTCTCCTACATTCTCCACATGCTGGACACCCTTGCGTTTTTAAGCCCTTACCTGGCCGGGGAGTACAATCCCGAGGTGGTCATGGCCTTTGGGAAAACCCACGGGATTGTGATTAACCGAGTCATGGCGAAGGCTGGTGAGAGAATAAGGCCCTCTGTTTTGGCCCGCCACTGATCCACTCGCTGCAAATAATTTTTGGGATCGCGGATATCATCACGCAGCTTGGTGACATTGAGGGCGATGATGTTGAATCCATCCAATTGAAAGGGAACGTCCCGCACATGACCCCTGGCCAGCTCCTCTTTTAAATCAGAGAAAATCAGGATGTATTTCTGACCGGATCCCGCTTCATTCAAGTATTCGACCGCCTGCAGCAGTCCACCGGAAATATCCGTGTGGCTGCTGCCCGCCACCGATGACACAAAATCGGCCACCTGCTTCTGAAAGGCTCGTTTTTGCGTGTTCGCCACCGACGGCCGCTGGTCAAAAGTGACTTTGGCGACGATGTCCTTTTCGCTGAAGCTTCCCGTATCGATGCGGGCTACGGCCATGGTGTCCCCCGGGGCCAGGGTGCCCAGCAGGTAGTTGACGATGGCCCGGGCCTTGTTCAACTCCTCGGTGTAAGTGCCCGAGGTGTCTACCAGCATGTAGACACCCGTGGTATGGTCTATCTTTTGCGCGCATCCAACGGTAATTAGCACGACCGTAAACAGCGCGGCGGCAACAATCGAGTATGGGGTCAGTCGGCTGTTTTTTTGCATGGTGCAGTCTCCTCCAGCATGGTCATGGACTTTTTCTGTGCAGCCGGCCGATTTTTCTCCGCTTTCTGCGCGGATGGCGCGGCAGCCATTTTTCGAAGAATCAGTGCCTCCAGCCAGAGGGCCGGGAAGATCACAAGATCGTACACATTAACCACCACTCGACCCAGATAATAGCCCAGGTTGCCTGCCAGGCGCAGGAGAAAAGCCAAGGCCCGCAGCGCCCAGGCGCCGGCCATGCCGAGCACGGTTCGCGATGACGAAATAAAAGACTCAAAGGGCATGGCCACCGTGGTGAGGATGAAGGGCAGGATGAATCCCAGGATCATCTGACCGATGGTGGGAATTTTGCTGGCGGCCACGGCCGAGGATTCGATGCCGGCCAGGCTTTGTCTCAGGGCCTCCATGTCTGCGGCAATGCGGTCGCGCATGAATGCCAAAGAGGATTCCACGCCGGCTAGGATAGTGAGCATGGCCAGCAGGATCCAGAAAAACCAGGTGCGCTTTTTATCGTCAAGGCAGCCGATCACGGAAAACAGCCGGGTGAAACGCAGCGCATCCATGAGAAAGATTCCCACGACGACTTCCAGGCAGACGATGAAAATGCCTGCCACATCAGATGTCTTGAACGTACCGATATAGCTGGCACCGCCCACCATCTCGGACATGGGCAGGGCCACCAGGTTGAAGTTGATGATGGCACCGATGACGAACACACCGAGAACCAGGCCGGATGTGAAGAACTGGGTCAGCGAGGACGACGAAAGCTGCCGCTCGGCCATGTCTGTGTGTGTCCTGACGGTTTCATAGTCGGTCATGCATTGATCCACCGCCCGGGAACGGCCGGTCAGATTGGATATGGTCTTTTCCAGCCCCTTGAGGGTTTTGTCCGTGGCGCGCCACTGGGGGACCATGCGGGAGAGGATACCGTGACGGTCCGATACCGCTTTCCGATGGCCTTCGATGGCGGCTTTATGTTGTTCTTTCAATGTGTTGTGGATATCTTCGAGTAGATTGGCCACCATGGGGTCGCCCGAGGGTTTGATGCCGGCGATGGCATCGATCACCTTGACCCAGTCCGACAGGCCCAGGGGAATTTCAGCGGTCTTCTGGTAATCGTCTTCAAGCTTCAACAGGTTTTCCCGGATCTGTCGCTGAAGCTGGGGGTAGGCTTCCAGATTCCGTTCCACCATCGTGCTGATCCGCTCGAATTCGCGTTCTGCGCGTCGCTCGGCATGTTCCATCCCGGTGGCCAACAACACCTCCCGGTTGCGCTCCTCCAGGCGCCGCTGGGTCATTTTCACCGAAGCTGCCGCCACGCGCATGGCATTGTAAATCACACGGCTCAGCGATGCCATGGAATCATGAAAGGGCCGGCGGGCAAAGTACATGGCAGCGATGCTTAAAAGAATCCACACCAGAACTGAAAGAGACGGCACCGGTGTGATATTGAACAAAATAGTTGCATCTGGCATGATATCCTCCATCTGTTCCTATTAAAAGGCGGAAGCGGTTACCGGAAATATGCTCTCAGTTGCATTGAGCAATTCATGTGCCGTATCGAAACATGGATGGTAAACCCGCCGGGAAAATGCGGTGTTTTTTTTCGAAATGATACTGAATAGGATTTTAATATATTGAAAACATAGTACATAATTTTTTTCTGTGAGGCTGGGGAATGGCCGGGCGAAGCGCCATAGACGCATGCCAGCAATGCCGTTGGAACTGTTAACTGTGCATTTATTTGCACATTCGTTTTCGTTGTCGCCATTTTCGCGCAGGTGAACCGTCTGAAGAAATTTGCTATTTTTCTTCCGGGATGAAGGGGCTGGTGATTGCCGCATGAAACTATCTGACTGCACATCGTTATTTAAAGATGGCCATCTTAGTCTTTACCGGCTCCGTTACATCAACCGGGAGGGGAATCAGAGCGCCTGGACCCTGGCATCGCGGGAAAAAGCCGGTCCGAAATGCATGACCGGGCAGCTGGGTTCAGCAGACGCCGTGGTCATCGTTCCCTACCACCGGGAGCGCCGGCAGTTGATCATCATCCGCGAGTTCAGGGTGGCATTGGGCGGTTTTCAATATGGCTTCCCCGCCGGCCTCATAGACCCGGGAGAATCGGTGGAGACGGCCGTATGCCGGGAATTGTTCGAGGAGACCGGGTTGACCGTGGTGCGGCACTTGAGACACAGCCCTGTGGTTTTCACCTCCTCCGGCATCACTGACGAATCGGTGGTCATGGCCTATGTGATGTGTACGGGCGACCCTTCGGATTCGGGAAACAGCGCATCGGAACAGATTGAGACCCATTTTGTGGGGCCGGCCGAAGCGGAACGCCTGTGCCGGGACCATACCATCCTGATGGATGTCAAGACCTGGCTGGTCCTGTCAGGATTTGCCGCCGGCGGATTTGTTGGGTAGGGGGTATTGGGATGCGCTATTGCCACATGAGCAAAAAAATCCGATTGCATCGATGGCGTTATTGGTGTAATCAACGAACCCTTTTTTATAGATGGATGAGTTGAAGGACACCCATGACACTGAGCAAACTTGAAATCCGGCAGATGCTGCGTGAGATGAACGTCAAATTTCATGCGGATGAAACAGATGAAGAACTCAAACAGCGTTTGCAGCAGGCGAACCACAGTTTGTGGCTCAAATCCGTGTCAGGAAACCGGACCGCTGCCGGCAAAAGTGAAAAAAATCTGATCAGAAAACGAAAAAAAGAGGCATTGCCACAAGACCCGATAACCGATCCACCAGGCGCACCTGCCAAACCGGAAGCATCCGGAAAGCCCGCCACGCGGACCGCACCGGGCTACCCCCGCAAACCCGAACCCACCTATCGGCAGCAACCGATTGAGAAGCCGGCTCCCGGAAAACCGTGGAAAGCGGCTGCGGATGGAACCGAACCGTTCAACCGGAAAAAGAATGTGTTTGAATCCGTTTTGAGGCGGGCGAGGATGTGTTGTGAACGGTGCGGAATCAAGGCCGGTGCAGGACCCGGAACTGCCGATCTGGAACCTTACCACATCCTGCCGCTGTCCCAAGGCGGCGAGCATTCCATTAAAAACGTGGTGGCCCTTTGCCCTGCCTGCCGGGATGCCATGGAAAACGACCCGGACCCTAAGGCAATCAAGGATCTGAAGCGCAAGACCCGTTCAAAGCTAACAATCCTTACTCTTGTTGCTGGTGGAGGGCTCGCTGCCTTCCAGCAAATCCGTCTCAAAGGCCATAATACATCTAAAAGCATTTATTTACAGTGACTTACGATTCCACGATGTAACATCTCAATAAGTTCCGGTAGTAAACAGTCAACTTGCCCGTTGAGGTGTATGCTACCAACCGATTCAGGAAGTAATGCGATCAAAATAAGTGAGGGGGAAAAGCTTAGCCGGGATTCAGTGACTGCGTTCGAATCAGATCAGAAAGGTCTGCAATCCGGTGGGTGTTTTCGAGCCGGTCCTGCAAATACAGCCAGAATGACAAACCCAGCTTGCGGCAGGTCACGGATGGCGTTTTCTGCTGAGTTGTTGTGCAAGGGGATATCCGGACGTTCAAGGACCAGCAGCAGCTCTGACTTGTTTTTGTATATCCGGTCCAAGGCAAGGTTTAACGTCTGGCTGCTGGTGCGGGTGGTAAATATATCGTCAAATGCCGATTCCAAGCTCTTTTTATCTGAATTGATGGGGTTTTCGCGGTAGCTCTTTAACCCCTGGTACAGTTCCCATATCCGATCTTTCACCCCGGCCAGGTCTTTTTTGGCCTGATCGGTAAAAGGGATCACCTTTTCGATGGTGCGGTTGGCATGGATCCAACATAGGGCATGCAAAAGAACGTTGAATTGACCGGCATCATCGCTGACGATCACCAGATGTTTTGATATTCCATGTTCAATGATACTACCGATAAGGGCGCCTTCGGTGGCGATCTGTACGTGTCGATCTTTGATAATCCCGTTTTCGGTTAAAAAATCATTCCACTGGGCATCATTGGCATACATCATCCCCAGGTTTGCGGTGATGGCGCCAAGCGTTTTTTTGGGCAGCTTATTGACCTGCATGTATGTAATCGCATCTGTATTGATCATATAATCGCCATTACCGGCACGCAGTAGTTTTAAAAAATTGATGCGGCTCTTACTGGCGGTGCTTTCAAACCAGGAAAATTGTTCATTTCCGATATGTGTACAATAACCGTTTTTACCTTTATGTCGGGCCCCGGTATCATCGACATTCACATAGCAAGAGACTTCAAGACCGGCTGATAAAATCTGATCTTTCTCTTTGTGGAAATCGTTTTTGTTTTCAATTAAAATATTGCTCAGCTGGCCCTTGGAGATGTCGATGTCCAGTTCGTGCAGCTGCTCCAGTAACAGGGGCTGGGTAACGTGACAGTGGTAATGCTGGTACAAGATGAACCGAATTAAAGATGGATCGAAATGTTTACCCTTCAAATGCCCGGGTAGTTTGCCGGCAATGTATTTCCCATCCGGGGTTTCATAGCTTTTGAGGCGGTAACATATGTTGTTGGCCTTTATGGTAAGGCCCTGCACCACAAAATCATTATAACCCTTAAACCATGATCCTTTTGGGACATGTTCAGGCTCGACAGCGATGGTATCGTGTATCTTGATCTTTGCCGTCTTTTTCCGTTTTTTTGATCCGGCACGTCTCTTTTTTCCAGATCGCTTGCCTGCTTTGTTTTTTTCCAACGTGCTTGGCCGTATTTTGGGCTTGGGGTTATGCCCCTTTATCCTTGCAATCTCATCTTTGAGCAGTTGGATCTGTTCTGCCTGCTGTCCGAGAAACGATGCTTGGGTCTCAATGAGCGCCAGCAATTGTACAACTATGGGAGTCTTTTCTCTTTCGGGTATAATGGGAAGTTGTAATCTTGCTTTCATACATTGTTTCACTAGTGTCCGGTTAAGATTGTTATAAAACGTCATAGCTCTTTGAAATAAAAGCAAATATTGCCAATTTTGCATGGGCAACCTTTTGAATTTGCCCAAATTGTTCTATAGATCCC
>JABZFO010000037.1 GCA_014237405.1 Desulfosarcina sp.
AAAAGAGAAGAAGATAGTTTTTAAACTATATTGGAGAAGAAAAAGAGAATAAAATAGGTGGGGATGATCTGACTATTTCAAACCGCCAGGAATAAGATATTATCAGAACGCCGCTGGCAGTCTATTTCCGAGCCAGGATATTCTCGGAGCGTGCTTATCAAGCTGTGCAGCCTTGATAAGAGGGTTATGAGACCTTCGGGGGAACTTGACCATAACGATGTCCCCTCGCACTATGACCTCAGCTTTCATGTTGATGAACTGGCGAACACAGCACAGGGGTCAGGGCTCCACATTTGACAGTGGAAAGACAAGGGAGCGCGTTTTCACTCTTGGCAGAAATCGAGGTTATTGAAGATATTTTTTTAATCGCCGTTTTCCTTTTTTTGGGGAGAGCACGGGGTTGCCGCAGGCGGCGCAAGGGCCGCAAGGAACAGACATCAGCGGCAAGTAGACATAATAAACCTGCAAAACAACGGGGTCAGTATGTGAAATGTGGAGCCCTGACCCTCTTGTCCCCATGAATAGGATAATTAATCTTGCGTGGAGCCTTAAGCCTCATCCAATATTTTTCGGACTTTTTGAGATAGCTTGGAAATGTTGAACGGTTTTTGGATAAACCCGTTGCATCCTCTTTGCATGATGTAATTTGCCTGGCCACTGAGGGCGTAACCACTGATTAATATCACTGGTATGGCTGGTTGAATTTCGCGGATGAGGTCGAATGCCTTGCCGCCATCCATCCCCGGCATGATGAGGTCTATGATGACCAGATCAATTGTGTCACCCTTCATTTTTACCGTATCAACCGCCTGCGCGCCATCTTTGGCAACAACGACACGATACCCCAACTTCTCCAGCATCGTCTTACCCGCATCGATGACCATCTTCTCATCGTCGACCAGGAGAACGGTTTCCAGCCCAGTAACAAGCCCTGTTTCTATGGGAACGTCTCGATATGCTGCTTTGTCCGATACCGGCAGGTAGATGTTGAAAGTGGTTCCTTGACCGACTTCGCTGTAAACCGTGATCATGCCGGCGTGATTCTTGATGATGCCATAAGCGGAAGCCAATCCCAATCCTGTCCCACGACCCTTTTCCTTCGTGGTAAAAAACGGGTCGAATATCAGCTGGAGGGTAGACTTATCCATGCCGATGCCAGAGATCCCCGCCATCGGGCATGGCCTGCCATGCGTTGACATACAAGTTCAACAGGACTTGCTCGAGTTGCCTTCGGTCTGCCGCCACAACGGGTGACAGGTTTTGCAATTTTGCATGGATACGGATCTCTTTTTTTGTCCTACCGAACATCGTTGCGCTTTCGTGCAGCAGTTCATTGATGTCTATGGGCCGCACTTCATATTTTCCGCCCCGAGCAAAACCCAAAAGCTGTCTTGTCAGATTCGCCGCGCTGCGGACACATTCCTCAATGGCTTTGATATGTTCCGAATGGGGATGGGAAGGATCTATATCAACTGACATGATCGAAGCCCGACCTTGGATTCCCATCAAAAGATTATTAAAATCGTGGGCAATGCCACCAGCCAGGGTGCCAATGGCCTCAATTTTCTGGGCTTGCTGGAGTTGAGCTGCCATTCTCTTTTGATTGCTGATATCTCTCAGATTGATGACACTGCCGATTGGGTTGCCATTTGGATCCTTATAAATGGCTCCGTTAATACTCACAGAAATTTTTTCTCCTTTTTTGTTATATCGGCAAGTTTCAATGCCGGAAAACCTTTCCCCTGACAGCACTTTCTCGATCATCATTTTCGTTTCCCGCCATGCTTCTTCAGGTACAAAAACATCCATTTTTTTTCCCAAACGTTCCTCCAGGGTCCAGCCGAAAACACGTGTGAAAGCAGGGTTGAAATAGATTACCTTGCCTTCTATGTCGTAGACGACTACTGGGTCGGGAGTTGCTTCCAGAACTGTACGATATTTCTCCTCACTCTCCCGAAGCGCTGCTTCTGACCGCTTGCGCTCGGTGATGTCTCTTCCCACACCTATAATTGCTACAATATTCTTGTTTTTATCCAGCACCGCTGTGTCCATCCAGGAAAGCCATTTCCAGCCATTTTTTGTCATGGCCCGTTGTTCCATGTAAGCTGTATATGGCGGATGATAGAGGGCTTCCATCGCCTTCGCTGTCATGCCTCGATCCTCTTCGTGCACGAGGGGCATAAACTTTTGCCCGAAGAGTTCCTCTTCTTTCTTGCCAAAAGTCCTGCAGTACGACGGGCTGACAAACAAGAACCGGCCCTCAAGGTCCACTTTAACCACCATGTCTGTCTGGTTTTCCACCAGCAACCGGTATTTTGCTTCACTCTCTTTCAGAGACTGCTCCATCTGTTCATACACAGTAGCGTCTTTCTCCAGTTCCTTAACCCTTTGTTCCAATTCTTCATATGTTGGTTTTTCAGTTATCAAAAGGATCTCCAATATCTAAAAATGGGAGTGATTCAGATTGTTATACAAGTAAGGATTCTTGCATTATCCTTGAGTCGACCATTTCGTCTCGTCCAGCACCTCTCGAACCTTGACAGCCAGAGTCTGCACTGAAAAGGGTTTCTGGATAAACTGAACACCTTCGTCCAGCACGCCGTGATGAGCGATGACGTTGGCCGTGTAGCCGGACATGAACAGGCGCTTGAGGTTCGGATAAAGCGACAACAGGTTTTTGGCCAGGTCTCTGCCGTTCATCTCGGGCATGACCACGTCTGTCATGAGCAGGTGGATCTCGCCGGCATGTTCCCGCGCCAGACGGATCGCCTCACCCGGCGTGGCGGCGGCCTGCACCGTGTATCCCTGGTGTTCGAGCATCGTCGTGGTGATATCCAGAATCATGGGTTCGTCTTCCACCAAAAGGATGGTTTCGTGGCCGCGTGCGGCCGGTTGTGCCGCATCCATCTTCGTAGTCCGGCCAGCCTCGGTCGCGTGCCGGGGGAGATAAATCTTGAAGGTCGTGCCCTGGCCCGGCTCGCTGTATACATTGATGAAGCCGTTGTTCTGCTTTACCATGCCATAGACGGTGGCCAGCCCCAGGCCGGTGCCTTTGCCTACCTCCTTGGTGGTGAAGAACGGTTCGAATAGGTGCGAGAGCGTCTCGGCGTCTATGCCGCAGCCATTGTCGCTCACGGCCAGCAGCACATACTCGCCGGGGACAGACCCCACATGCGCGGCGCAGTGAGTTTCGTCAAAGGTGACGGCACCCGTCTCGACGGTGATCTTGCCCGTATCGTGGATGGCGTCCTGGGCGTTGACGCACAGATTGGCCAGCATCTGTTCGATCTGGGAGGGGTCCATCCTGACCCGACCCAGGTCCCTGCACGGTAGCCAGGCCAAATCGATGTCTTCACCGATGAGCCGGCGCAGCATCTTGAGCATGCCTCCTATGGTCTCATTCAGGTCGAGCACCTTGGGCGTCACGGTCTGCTTGCGGGCAAAGGCCAGGAGCTGCCGGGTGAGGTCGACGGACCTCTGGGCTGCTTTTTGGATATCTTTCAGCGTCCCATGGATCGGATCAGTCGGGCTGACCCCCAACATGCCCAATTCCGTATAGCCAAGGATCGCCCCCAGCATATTGTTGAAGTCGTGGGCCACCCCGCCGGCCAGGCGGCCGACCGACTCCATCTTCTGGGCCTGGTTTAATTGTGCCTGGAGTTTCTCCCGTTCTTCATCGACCTGTTTGCGTTCGGTGATATCAAGATAGACCGCCATCAGAAGCCGGTGGCCGGTCTTGTCGATGAAACGGCCGAATAATGAGCAGTTACGGACAGCACCGTCGCGACGCCGCAGGAGGGTCTCGAAATCGGCAACGTAATTCTGCCGATTGGCCATCTCGATAAAACGGCTGCGATCTGTAGGATTGACCCACAGTCCGATGTCGTTTCCACTCCGGCCTTCCGCCTGTTCCCGGGCATAGCCGAAGGTTTGATACCAGGCCTCGTTCCAGGTCGTTCCCCTGTATCCTCCGACTTCGGAGGCATAGGCCATCGGGACCGGCGCCGACTCGAAAAGCTGGCCAAAACTGTTCTCACTCTCCCTGAGAGCCTTTTCCGCCTGCTTGCGCGCGGTGATGTCATGAATAACGGAGTGAAGGAGATCTTTTCCCCTTGCTTCGATTTTGCTGCTGAACACCTCCACATCCCGGATGGATCCATCCGCCAGCCTGTGATGGAATTCAAAATGGGTTCGTTTGTTGGTCCTGGCCTTTTCCATCTCCTGTTTTATTTCTTCGGGTGGAAGGGTGTTGATGTCCTGAGTCCTCATTTGTTGGAGCTGTTCCCGCGTCCATCCGTAGAATTCTACTGCCGCATCATTGGTGTCTATGATATTGCCGCTATCAGGATCGATGATCAGCTGGACCGCGGCGTGGCGCTCGAACAGGTTCCTGAAAAGTGCCTCGCTCTCCCGCAGTTCCTCCTCCGCCCACTTGAGCTCGAAATAAGATTTCTTCAATTCTCTTACTCGTTGCTCAAGCTCTTCATATGTCGGTTTGTTAGGCATTGTAATTCCCTGTGCCTTTACGATTTGGTCGATTTACAGATTCTTACATTAATCATAACACATACGAAAGTCCACATTAGGGAGTGTATTCGATACAACCCAATCAACACAAGGGGTTTCTATTTGGGGTCAAGTCTCCGTTTGACCTCACGTCGCTCCCCACGCGGGGGCGTGGATTGAAACATCGGGAGCCCCTGTAACTATGGGCATAATTGTTTGATTGATATTTATGCTGATTTGCAGTATATGCTCTTTCAGTTCCACATTTTGCTCATCCATTTTCATCGCTGTATTCGCTAATGGTGAGCACATAGTCTATAAAACATGGAACCGCGATTTCAAAAGAGCAAGTAGCAAAAAATACGTGCAGGATTCAGGTACTACATAGTGAGGCATAATCCATCCCTCTGTACAATATATAGCGTGTGCAATGTTCATTTATGTTTTTTTGCAAGTCTCTCAAAGAAAAGGAGGAAAGTGTTATGAAAAGAAACTTAACAGTTAAGCATTTGGTATTGGCGGTTTTGTTGGCAGTGTCTTTAACGGCATGCGGAGGCGGAGGTGGTGGTGGAGGAGGAGTAAGCCCATCTGGTATTTCTTATACAGGACTTACAACCCAGGCTGCGATTGATGAAAATAATGCCGCGGATCTCTCCACAGGAGCATACCAAGGTGGTCAGATAGGTGACGCATTAAGTATAGGTGCCATTCAGGATGGGGAGAGTGGGTCTGTTGGTTGCTGGCGTACGTTGAAGGTGTCACAGGTTTTGGAGGATGCACTTCACAAGGTGGACCCGACTATCAGATCGGGTGGCACATTTGTAGGTGCTATTGAGACCGAGAGTGGCACCATTGATGGTAATTGTGGGGGCAATGCTTCTTTTAGCATTAGTGTTAATGATCAAACTGGCGTTTTCTCCGGTAGTTTGAACTTTAACAGTTATTGTGAAGGTGGAGTTACCTTGTCTGGTGCTGTGAGTTTTTCTGGACAGGTTGATCTTTACTCCGATGAGTTAATTGAATTCGACTTCTCTTTCGATGACCTTACTGCTACCTCAGGCAGTGATTCTTTCACACTTAACGGTGACATTTCATTCGATTACATTGGCTCTACCGCTACTCTGACTATAACAATGTTGTTGAAAGATAATTACACGGGAAAAGTTTACAAGGTTGAGAACTACATCGTTACCTTAACCGAACTTCCGAGCTATGTAGATGTTGAAGTATCTGGTACATTTTTCGATCCGGATTATGGTTATGTATCTATCAGCACCACTACCTCACTTCGCACCTATTACGGTGATGCATGGCCATCCGATGGTGTCCTCGTTGTCACAGGCAGTACGGGCATTGCTGGCGGCAGTACGATGGCTCGGCTAACAATGCTCTCTTCGACGACCTATCAAGTTGAGGCAGATACAAACGGTGATGGCACATATGACTGGAATTCTGGAATCTTGAATTGGTCTGATCTTTAACCTATAACAACAAGCATGGTTTAAAGAATCGAAAACAGAGGGGGAGATGGCTTGTATATCATCTCTCCCTCTTCATTAGGGGGCTATTCTCATGCTAAGAAACTCAATATTTCGTTTCTATTTTCTTCTTAGCACCGCACTTGCTATATCTATCCAACCGTCCGTATTTGCTGCGGATGGGAAAGAGTTAGAAAGCCACCTTTTGATCGGCATGGGCTGGGAACAACTTGACTATGAAGAACATGAACCAGATAGAGGTTTAGACTCTAATGCTAAGATAAGTAATGTAATAATAGGGATCGAAGGGTTAAAACGATGGAAATCTGTATTTGGTGGAATAAAGACCATTATTCCTGTGTTACGAGAACATGGTGAGGAAGAATGGACATCTTCAGATACAGGAACATTCCAGACTAACACCTTAGAATACGGATGGATGCGGACAGATGGCTACATAGGGTATCCTTTAACCCACTTTTTTAATCCGTATGGAGGCTTGCGTTGGTCAGAAAGTAAGCAAGACAGGATGGACTTTCTTGTAAATAACGCTGCTGTTGCTGGTACTGCAAGAGAAACAGTCAGGTCTTGGAGCCTCTTGCTTGGTGTCAGAGGTAACGGCAATTTCATGCCTCAATGGAGATGGAATTACCAGATAGAATACTTTGTTCCAATTGATGTTCAGGTTACCAATAGTGCTCTACCAGGTTTTGAGGCTTCACATAAAGGTGGATATACTTTAGAGTTGAAATGTGGGACAGAGTACTTTTATACTGAGGCTTTATCCTTCGGAATCCTGATTTATGGAGGGAGGATGCATTGGGACGGAAGTGGTTGGAAGTCTTTTGCTGGTGGATCAGCGAAGTGGCCTGAGAATAATACAGATTACTTGGGTGGAGCACTAAATATCATCTGGAGATTTGGAAAAAAAGCCTCAAAGTAATTTGGCATTAGGGTCCTGGAAATAAATAATTCCACCAGAAGGCGCTGGCTTTGGGTTCGTCAACAAGGCGCATCCGCCGGCGCATATCGAGATATGTGCCGGCGGATGGAACGCAGGTGACGGATAAAGCTCGGTAATGTTGAACGGCTTTTGAATGAAGCCATTGCATCCCCTGCGCATGACTGCATGGGCTTGACCGTCAATGGCGTAACCGCTGGACAACAATACTGGCATTTTTGGCTGAATTTTTCGGATCCGGTCAAAGGTCGTGCCACCGTCGATCCCTGGCATGATCAAATCAAGGATCACCAGATCGATTTCATTTCCCATCTCCGAGATCCTCTCAACGGCCTTTTCACCGCCATTGGCTACAATGACCTGATAGCCCAACCTCTCAAGCAAGGCTTGAGTCACATCGATGATCATCTCTTCATCATCGACTAAAAGAATGGTCTCTGATCCTTTGATCAGTTCATTCTCTGCAGGATCCTCACGGTGCACGTCCTGGTCCGATACCGGCAAATAGATGTTGAAAGTGGTTCCCTGGCCGACTTCGCTGTAAACCGTGATCATGCCGGCGTGATTCTTGATGATGCCATAAGCGGAAGCCAATCCCAACCCTGTCCCACGACCCTTTTCCTTCGTGGTAAAAAACGGGTCGAATATCAGCTGGAGGGTAGACTTATCCATGCCGATGCCGGTGTCAGTGACAGAAACCTTTGCATAATGGCCCGGTTTTGTCTGGTAGGGCTTACAGTAGGCATCGTCCAGAGTGACGATCTCGGTTTCCAAATAGAGATCCCCGCCATCGGGCATGGCCTGCCATGCGTTGACATACAAGTTCAACAGGACTTGCTCGAGTTGCCTTCGGTCTGCGGCTACAACGGGTGACAGGTTTTGCAATTTGGTGTGGATACGGATTTCTTTTTTCGTCCTACCGAACATCGTTGCGCTTTCGTGCAGCAGTTCATTGATGTCTATGGGTCGCACTTCATATTTGCCTCCCCGTGCAAAACCCAAAAGCTGTCTTGTCAGATCCGCCGCGCTTCGGATGTAGTCCTCAATGGCATTGATATGATCCGAATGGGGATGGGAAGGCTCAAGATCAACCGACATGAGCGAAGTTCGACCTTGGATGCCCATCAGCAGATTGTTGAAATCGTGGGCGATACCGCCTGCAAGCGTTCCGATCGCCTTAAATTTCTGCGA
>JABZFO010000167.1 GCA_014237405.1 Desulfosarcina sp.
GGGCTAATAATAGGGAATATCAACAGCCCATTTCTCAATACCTTGTACTCGTTCAATCATTTTTTCCAATTTTTGCATAGCATTTTTGGTGAGCTTAACGCCTTTTTCATATGTTTGATTTATGAGTTTCACCACTGGATTAATTCCATTGTATGTCATGGTTCTTGCCAGGCCTACAACTTTTTCAACGCTGTCTAATAATTGCCCTTTCCAGTGGTTTTCCAGCACACCCCACGCTCTCTCAACGGGGTTGTACTTGCTATGGTAGGGAGGATAATAAATCAAGCTGATGCTGACTTCATGTTTAATCGCAAAATCAATAAGCCTTTTCATAAACTGGCTTCTGCGACTACTGTTTTCCGGGCCATTGTCGGCATTGATGGCAATTGTATGAGGATTAAACCGGGCTTTGATCATTGGCCAGAGGTCTTCTAAAGAATCAACCATGAAATCAGCAGTGGCATGGCTATCGGTAAAATAAAAATAGGTCTCATCATACGCTGGCAGAAAAATACCGAAGGGCTTTAATACCGTGTCCGGTTGAAAATCATGATCACTGGCTTTAACTTCATTGCGGCTGTATCCGCCACGGGAAAAAGGGCCAACCTTAACGCTTGCCTTGATATCAATGGATATGCGAATCACCCCGTCAGTTTCATCAGCGATTCGGTTCGCTGTATGGACATGTGAAAAGATTTCATCTGTTTCAGCTATTTTTTTTTGGGCTTGCATTTTGTAACCTTTTTCAAGCTAAACCCCAACTGATTGAGTTTATTGCTTATGGTTCGCATCGTTGGTAATTGATCATAGGAATATTTTTTGTCTTCGATCAAACGACGCAAAACCTCCTTGGCGGTGAGCGGCGAGTATAGCTTTGTCGTACGAAATGTTGGGTCACACTGGCTTATCGGGTCAACAATTTGTTTGATATCATCAAGGAGGTTCGGCAGTGTTTGTTCGATGCAGTGGCGCCCTCGGCCGGAATAGTAATTCACACAGTCAATACCAGATTCTAACTCTTTTGCTCCTTTTATGATCGTTTTCCGGTCCCATCCCATTCAGAATTTAACAAATTTCGATGATCAATCATGGGGCCTCCTATGCTATTGGGTTCCATGTTGATCATACGAAATGAAAACTGCTTTGTCCAGCTATTTGATATTATATTAAAAACCAGCCATTCAATTGGTGGGTTTATTTATTTCCAAACCCCTAACACAGTTGATCTCCATCAGTTTGCCATCAATAGCATCGAAGCCAACGAAATAGAGTTTGTCAGATGAGCTCCTACCGATACGGTATCATGCTCAATCTTAAAACGATCGAAATGGTGCGCATACGGACGACCACTTGACCACAGTCGATGTTTTATGTCGTTGGGTTTCAGGAAATAGACCGTATGTCCCCGCTCATTGCACGTACGCATCGGGTAACTGGTTGATCAACGGCTCATCCAATAGATCAAGCCGGGCAGATCGGCAATGCCAATTGTCAGGAATAGCGTGTCGTCAGCGTTATTGATCACATCTCGTGCCCCCAGACTGACGCGTACCCGGTTTTTAAAAAAATTGACATGCACATCCAAACCCAGGCTCGTCTGGTCCATATCTGCCGGTTTCGTCCAGTTGTGATAGATGGCCGGCGTCACCCCCCATCCGGAGAACAGCGCCGTTTTTTCATTTCTCGTCAAATCCAGTCCCAGAATGCCATAATTCTCACGACCTTCATCCGCATTGGAATTAAATAGGCCACCGGTAAACCCCAACCCAAAACGAATGCCTGCATTGACATGATCGAAATTCCAGGTGGGCTGCCAGAAAAAAAGCGTGTCGCCATCCATGAGATCGAATGCGGCTTCGTACGGAATGATGTTGCGCCAGAACCAGGAATCCGGTGCAGTCGATGGTGAGAACGTGAAAGCCGGATATTTATACGTCGCCGTTCGAAGTGCCAGGGCCCCGGCACCCATAAGCGCCGTATTGGCCTTTTCCCGTTTCTCAGGGTCGGGTTCGCGGGCCTGGTAAATAACCTCCGCTTGCTGTTCGAGGTATATTAAACGATTGGTTGCACGCTTGACCAATTCATTCGACCAGTACTCCGGATCATCCATGATCAGGCTTAACAAGGGTTTTCCGCCATCAGGTGGAGAAGTGGGTTCGAATCCTTCTGCTCGGAGGTATTTGAAGAATTCACTTTCGGTTGTTTCTTTTGCGTCCACATCCTCGTTACTTTTATTGCTGGCCAAAAATGATTGGTTGAGTCCTTCGAAGATGACCCGCACATCGCGATCTTCCGGCGGCATTGGATCGTAGGCATAACGCAAACCGCCTTCATTGCTAAATTCCTGCTTTGCCATCAGTGCAAACGCATATCTGCTCTTGGGATTATCAGCCACACCCAATAGGTTATACAGTTGTTGACTCAGCCGATCACGGCAGTCCGATTGCTGGGCCTGCTGGTTCGAAAAGGGATAATTGCCCGTGCACTGGGTGTTGGCAATTACGACGATGGCATCGTAGACACCGGTATAATAGTCGAATTCGCGGAATTTATAGTCGAAGAAAGCACCAAAAGAGTCGAGCAGCAGGCCGGTGATAGGATTCCCGCGACTGGTTAAATGGATCAATCGGTCCGAATCGATCGATAACGCCGAACGCCGGATATCTGTTGTGAGGTTCTCTTCCTCAGAGTTGATCGTTTCGGACAGCTCCACCAGCACACCCGCCAGCTGCTTTCTGAATCGTGGCGCATCGATGTTGCAGGTGGAGACGATGGATGGATCAGATGATTCTGAAGGCGGGAGGCAAGTCGTGGCAATTTTCTCCTGCAATAAAAGCTGCGCAGACAGCGGAGCGAATATGGGTGCAGTTCGGTGGGTTTGGGTCAGTTCCAGGAGCCGCGCGGCATACCGCAAACGATCGCTGCAGCTGAGTTGACCATCAAAATAGGGCAGAGCGGAATCACAGCGCATATCAGGCCGGTTGGCATCGATAAGGTTCGCTGTCTTACGGGTTAACTGGGAAAGATTAAGCCTCCAGTTGTCGCCGGTTAATTCTCGGTAGAGTTCATATCTGCGGGCCGTTCCTATCGCACCGCCAAGGATGACCGTTTCAGAGGCCAGATTGTAAGTTAATTCACGGCACGCCTCAGGCGGGTTTTCACTAGTGCATGCCAGTTTTTCAATCTCTGTATTGATTTCATAACGTACACGATTGGGATCGAGATAAAGATACTTGACCGGCAAGGGTTTTTGCATGTGCGGCAGGCTGGATTCAGAAAGCGTGCGTGCCAGGCCAATCGGCAGATTGTCAAACAAGCCGCCATCAGCAAACTCGGATTCCGCCAGTTCGAAACCATCCGGGCACACCAAAAGACTGGATGGTGAATCTGGTGTTTCTATTGAGGAATTTTCTATGCTGTCATCATTGGTAGCGATGAGTTGTTTTCGGCAGTATTGCAGCCGTTTGCGCCCGAGACCAATTGGAAATGCGCTGGTGGTCATCAAGGCATCCTCGACCTGTTGATCCGATATGGTATACGGCGACCCATCGGCAGGCCATGGCATGGTAATCATAGACGGGTCGTTCAGGGAAGGATAGTCACCGGGATCGAAAAAAAATGCGGCACTGCCGTCTTGGCCGATACGCAATTCAAAGGGGATATAGAAACGCTGGTTCTCAACTGAGATGCCGTTGATGATCATGGCTTCGGGCTTTACACGGGTTACGGTGAGCCCGAACGGCAACCGCAGGCCGGGCCGTAAGGTACCCGGCTTGCGCCACTTTTCGCGCAGTTCGCGTGCGACGCCAACGAGATCTATACGGGAGAGGAGCGCATCATCGGGCAAATACAGGGATGAATCGGCCTCGGTCGGCATCAGCCGATTTATATCGGGCGTCAACCATACATCCCGGAATATGTTGTCATCGATGCGATTGGCAAAACCGCCCTCGTTCTCGGGGTTTACCGACCATGCCAGCGCAGACAAAATGGTATTGATACCTCCGGCGGATGTTCCGGCGATGCTTGTGACTTCAATGGGTAGCGGCTCTCCACCTTGTGACCAGTCTCCGGTGTTATCCACCTGGCGGAGGACTTCAATCAGCCCCCAAATCAGCCCGGCTTCATAGGCGCCCAGGCTGGCCCCGCCGCTGATGGCTAAAGATACTCGATTCGTGTCTATGTCAGCGGCCTCAGATGGAAGGGAATAAAACGTTAACAATATGACCATATGAGCCAGCAATAGATTTAAAACCCAAATTCTTTTGCTGCGCTTTCTCTCACTTTGTTGATGATTGAACATGGAAGGACCCCTTAGGGTGAATGGTTATGGAAGTATCTGTGATGCCATCGCTTTCGCGAGCCATTCAGTTTGAATGTTAATAGAACAGTCGCAGGTATAATTGTAATCCAGCATAATTGAACCCCACATTGCCTCTGAGGTCGACCCCAGGCCAATCCTCACCGTCCGCCTCAAGTTGAATCCCTAATGTGTCAAAGCCCAATCCAATACCCACATGCTGCCAAGGAATGTATTCCACCGCAGCTCTGAACTCTAAAATTGAACCTTTTAAATTTTCATATTCCAAATCAATGTCATTAACTTAAGAGACCTAAAAACAGCATAACCAGCTAAATATATTGTAAATATGGTTGATATTTGAGGATCGGCATGGTATACTCACTTGCAATAATAACAAGCAATT
>JABZFO010000002.1 GCA_014237405.1 Desulfosarcina sp.
CCGTCTTCGGCGTTGCGCCAAAAGTCACGTATAACAAATACGCTCCCTTTGGCGCGCCTTGCCTGATTTTAAATAAAACTGGCGACCCCAAATCCGGCGCAATCTTTGTGGATTTATTTATTTCCGCGACCCTTACCGGGCCTTTTACAGCAGTTAAAAGGCGGATGCCGTTACCGGTGTTCGATAACAATTTTCATTTCATCGTTGTTGACATCGTGGTGATTCTGTCTTTTAATCATGTATTTTATTCTTGCCGAGTCCCTCTACCCCGGGAGGTCTGATGCGCACGGAGAGAGAACAAGAGCTTCTTCTTAAGGCGCTTGACGCATTCAATAAAAGGATTCTCATCATTTCAAAGGACTTCAGGATTGAAGCGGCCGTCGGCCTGGATCAAAGACTCGGCGACCGAACTTTGAAGGGTGAGTATTGTTATGTTGCCTTTTTCAACCGAGACGCGCCGTGTTTCAATTGTCCGGCAAAAAAAGTATTAGCAACGGGGAGTTTTGCCGAACGTAATATCGTTTCCGATCCACTAGAAGAGGATAAGCGGTCCTGCCTGTTCGCCTATCCCATCCACAAAGACGGTGAAATCGAAGCGATAACGATTTTCACCTTCGATACGCCTGTTCTCGAAGGCCTAGAGGAAGAGCTCAGACGCACCAACAGCTTCCTTTACAAGCTGCTGCAAAGCGCCTGCGACGGTTTCATCGCCACCGATCTGACGGGTAAAATTATTATCTTCAATGATGCTGCGGTGGAAGTGACCGGCTACTCTGTGAAGGAGGCGTTGGATAGCCTCAACATCCGGGCAATTTACGAAGGTGACGGTGCACGGGAGGTGATGCGCAACCTGCGAAGCGATGAATACGGTGGGAAAGGCAAGCTCAAAAAATATCAAATCATGGCGGTTGGCAGGAGCGGAGAGAAGATTCCCATCAGTCTTTACGCCTCTATCATTTTTGACGAAAAAGGAAAAGAAGCCGGCTCCATTGGTTTTTTTCATGATTTGAGAGAACGAATCCATATTCAGAAAAAACTGGAAAAAACCCAGCTCCAACTGATCCATTCCGAAAAGATGGCCTCTCTGGGAAGATTGTCTGCCGGGGTGGCTCATCAGCTGAACAATCCGCTGGGTGGGATCACGCTTTACACTAAGCTGATGCTGGAAGATTATGACCTGGAAGACAATGCCAAGGAGGATCTGAACCGGATTTTAAAAGATGCCCAGCGATGCCGGGACACCGTCAGGGAGTTGCTTACGTTTGCCCGGCAGACGAATCAGTTCATGAAACCGCAGAACATCAACAAGGCTATCGATCAGACCCTTTTTTTTATTCAGAACCAGACCCTGTTCCACAATATCACCGTGAGAAAAAAGATGGAACCCTTCATTCCACTGGTGCTGGCGGACACCCAGCAGCTGAGCCATGTCTTCATGAACATCATCATCAACGCGGCCCAGGCCATGGACGGCAACGGCGCGATCACCATCACCACCGAGGAAGCCGCCACCAAGGACAAGGTGATTGTTGAAATTATGGACACCGGCCCGGGAATTTCCGCCGAGAATCTGGAGCACCTCTTCGACCCCTTTTTTACCACCAAAGAAGAGGGCGAGGGAACCGGTTTAGGGTTGAGCGTCGTTTACGGCATCGTTGAAAATCACGGCGGTACCATCACTGCCAGAAGCATTCCCGGCCGCGGCAGCACATTTACCCTTGAATTTCCCATCATCCATGAAACAGAAAAAGGAGCCGAACATGCAGAGTACGCCTGATCCCGCAACCGTTCTGGTGATAGACGATGAAAAGGGCATCCGGGACGGGTCGGCGCGGATCCTCAGCCGCATGGGATGCAACACGCTGACGGCCAAAAATGGTGAGGAGGGGCTGGGCACTATCGGGCGGACCGATGTGGCCATCGTGCTGTTGGATCTGAAAATGCCCGGCATCGACGGCATGGAGGTGCTCAAACGGATACAGGCCATGGACCGGGACCTTCTCGTCATCGTCATCACCGGCTTTGCCACCATCGAAACGGCCATCGAGGCCATGAAGCGGGGCGCCTACGATTTTATCCCCAAACCCTTCGAGCCGGACCAGCTGAGAATCGTGGTCAACCGGGCCCAGGAAAAAATCTGGCTTAAGAAGGAAGCGGTGAAGCTGGAAGCCGAGCGGCGGCGAACCCTCGCGGACCTGGGAACGGAAAAGAGCAGAATCTACACCATCATCGAGTCTCTTCCCAACGGCATCGTGGTGACCAATGCCGACGGCCAGGTGGTGCTGATGAACCCGGCTTTTTGCCGGCAGCTGGATATCAGGACGGATATGGCCACCGGCAATCCGATTTCAGCCTACATTCCCGACGAGGGCTTATGCCAGCTGATCGTGGAAATATCCAGCGGTCGGCATGTGGACTTTGACGACATCCCCACCTACGAGTTTTCCGTCGGTGCTGAGCGGTTTCTCATGGCACGTGGCAGGCCGGTCCTGGGCGATCGCAAAGAGTGCCTGGGGGCTGTGGTCACCGTCATTGACATCACCAACATGAAGATGCTGGACCGGCTCAAGTCCGAATTTGTGGCCAAGGTGTCCCATGAACTCAGAAGCCCCTTGTCCACCATCCACGAGCAGCTGGCACTGGTGCTCAACGATCTGATGGGACAGCTCAGCGAATCGGACGAGCACCTGCTCGCCCGGGCCAAGGAAAAGACCCAGGGCCTGATTTCAACCATCGGCGATCTGCTGGATCTGTCGCGGATCGAATCCGGTACCACCGGCCAGGAGCCCAAACCGGTTCAGGTGGACGATCTGCTGGACAATATCGTTGATTTTCTCGGCACCCGGGCCAGAACCAAGGAGCAGACCCTCACCTTGGAACGGCCGGCAGATCCCCTGCCCACCATCAAAGGCGACCCGCTGGCGCTAGAGAGCATATTCGGCAACCTGATCACCAACGCCGTCAACTATACCCCAAACGGGGGTGAGATTGTGGTCAAGGCGGACATGGCCGGCATCAACCTGCGCGTCCGGGTGATCGACAACGGATTCGGCATCGAAAGGCGCTACCTGGACAAAATTTTCGACCGGTTTTTTCGAGTGAAGAACGACGAGACCCGGTTCATTACCGGTACCGGGCTGGGGCTGCCCATCGTCAAGGGGCTGGTGGAGGCCTTAAAGGGCCGGATCAGCGTGGAGAGCGTTCCGGACAAGGGAACCACATTTACGGTGTTATTGCCGGTGGACTAAGCGTTCCCATCCATAAAAGGCATCTTGCGGCCCAGCTCTGCGTTCTCACCTTATCGAAATCCTCGACGTAGCGCTGCTACGCCTGTGGTTTCAATAAGGTTGCGGCCTTTATCTGAACCACAAGCTACCATTTATGGAAGGGAACGATATACGGCTCAGGGCGTTATTTTACTTGACCGTTTCTGCCATATCCGCTACTGAGAATTGAAAAACAGGTCAGGCGTCCGTCAATTTGGGCGGGACAACTATTGAGTTATGCAACAGGCATCAGCCACCCAGGCTCAACCCGGGTGGCTGTTTTGTTTGGTACCCGTACAGGCACGATCCAGGAGGAAATGGTGGCCACGCTACTGGTGATCGACAACTACGATTCATTCACCTACAACCTGGTACAGATGTTTTTGAATTACGACCTCTCCATCCAGGTTCACCGCAGCGACAAGATTACCCTGCCCTGATTCAGGCTTTTTACCGAACGACCCCCATTCTGGGGGTGTGCCTGGGCATGCAGTGCATCAACGAGGTTTTCGGCGGCCGGACCGTCCGGTCAACGGCGCCCATGCATGGCAAAACCAGCCTCGTTTACCACCAGCGGGAGGCCCTGTTTGACAACACGCCCTCTCCTTTCAAGGCCGCCCGATATCACTCGCTGGCGGTGCAGCCGTCGGCAGCGGCCCTCAATCATCACCTGGTGGTCACCGGACTCACCGATGACGGCACCATCATGGGACTGTCCCACAACCGCTTTCCCCTCCATGGGGTGCAGTTTCATCCGGAAAGTTTTCTGACGGAACACGGATTCACCCTGGTGGAAAATTTCCTGCGGCGGGGCCGGCTGAAAAACGACCTGGCGACAGATGCAGCGCCTCGGGCGGCCAACCCCTTTCACCCTGTGGAAACGGGTAGAGGGATGACCGTGGAAGCGAGGACCTGTTGGAACGGTTGAACGACCACCTGCGCGGCATTGCCGGGGTAAGGACCGAGCCTCTTCACCTGGAAGAACCCTTTGCGGATATGGCGGCCCGCTTCGCCCATGAATCGGGCACCGTGGTGCTGCTCAGCGGCGGGGACCTGGACTGTGCCCGCTATCACATCCTGGGCATCCGCCCATGGCTCACGCTTACCGGGCGGCTCGGGAAAACGACGGTCGTCGTCGATGGTGCGACCGTTGTTGTTCCACAAGCGCCGCTGGATGTCCTCGAAACGGTTTTGGACCGCTGCTGCCTCACGGGCCATGATGCGGGAGCACCCGTTACCGCCGGGCTTTTCGGGTACCTGGCCTACGACCTGAAAGACGGCCTGGAAACCCTGCCCCGAACCGCCATCGACGATCTCGGGCTTCCCCACCTTTTCCTCGTAGCGCCGTCCCTGATTGTGGTGCATGATAAAACCAGCGGGACGACCAAGGTTCATGCACCTGTTCGCAAAGGCCGGGATGCCGGGGCGGCAAGTGCGGCGATAGATGCGTTCCGGCAGGCCTTGAAATTGCCGCTACGGGCATCCGGCGACTTTTCCGGAACCGGTCAGTCGCTGAAATCAAACTTCACCCGTTCTGATTATATGACGTCGGTTCAACGGATCAGGGACTACATCGCTGCCGGTGACGTCTATCAGGTGAACCTGTCTCAGCGCTTCGAAATGGGCTTTGGGGGCGACAGCTACAGCCTTTTCACAACCCTGTACCGCATGAATCCCGCCCCGTTTTTCGCATACGTCGATGCCGGCGATCACCAGATCGTCTCCACCTCTCCGGAGCGGTTTCTGCTTCGCCATGGCAGTCGGGTGGAAACCCGTCCCATCAAAGGCACCCGTCCAAGGGGAAAGACACCGGAGAAAGACCGGGAGATGAAGGACGCATTGGTCCGCAGCCCCAAAGATGACGCTGAGCTTTCCATGATTGTGGACTTGCTGCGAAACGATATCGGCAAGGTCTGTGCGCGGGGGTCGGTGGTCGTGGACCAGCACAAGCGTCTGGAGGCTTACCAGAACGTCTACCACCTGGTTTCCGTGGTTGAGGGAACGCTGGCCGAGGGAAAGGGAACCGTGGATTTGATCCGGGCCGCTTTTCCCGGCGGCTCCATTACCGGCTGCCCCAAGATCCGCTCCATGGAGATCATCGACGAGCTGGAAAACCTTTGCCGCCACGTCTACACCGGATCCATCGGCTACATCAGCTTCCATGACACCATGGACCTGTCCATCGCCATCCGCACCGCCACCATTTTCGGCGACCGCCTCGTTTTTTCCGTGGGGGGCGGCATCGTATACGACTCTGAACCGGAAGATGAATACGAAGAGACATTGCACAAGGGGCAGACCCTCATGTCCGTGTTTCAAGGAGAGGGTGAAAGAACGATTCCCGACGTTAGCTCAGAACCGTGGGTGTGGCAGAATGGGCGATTGACGCCACAGGATCGGGCGGTGGTTCCCGTCGCCGATTTAGGGCTGCAATACGGGTTCGGTTTTTTCGAGACGATCCGCGTGGAAAAGGGGATTGCCTGCCGATTGCAGGTGCATCTGGATCGGTTCAACCGGACCTGGGCTGCCTTGTTTGCCGTTCCGCCGCCGGACCTGACCTGGGAGGATATTATCGCCCAGGTCGTCGAGAAAAACGGTTTTGGGGGGACAACGGCAGCGGTCAAGATTCTGGCCACCAGGGGCGACGGAAGCGCCTTCAGATTCAACGGCACCCTGCTGGTGACCGCCCGGCCGTACACCCATCGGTTGGCGGCGCTGGGGGCAAGGGGGCTAAAACTGGCAACGTATCCACATCCGCGAACGACCCCCCTGGCGGACCACAAGACCCTGAACTATCTTTACTACCACCAGGCCGGTTCCTGGGCCCGGGAGCAGGGTACAGACGAGGCGGTTATCCTGAACCCGGACGGAACAATTTCCGAAACCAATACGGCCAGCATTCTGGTGGTGGCGGGCCAGACGGTGATCCGCCCCCGGTCTCCCCACGTGCTGCCCGGAGTGATGCAAGATGCGATTTGCCGTCGCTTCAATGCGCTGGGATTCTCCATTAAGGATCAATCGATCCGCCCAGATGCAGTCCTGGATGCCGATATGGTCCTGCTCACCAACGCCCTTATGGGCGCCGTGCCGGCCGTGAGCCTGGACAACCGGCCGTTGAAATTCGACCCATCGTTGACGGCATCCCTCAACAGGGGTCTTTTTAATGAAGCGGAGGTTTACGATGGCCTACGATGAAAAAAAGATAGGAGTTTGAAAAAAGAAAAAAGATAGAACTTTGCTTTTTTCGCGATAAGCATGTCAAAAGGATGCTTGTGTGTCAATATCCATTTCAATACAGCATGTTGTATTGTGTAAAATCGGTCGGGTAATAGCTCTATAGCCCTTGTCGCATGAATCGGTCAGGCGAGGGGGTTCTTCCACTTCAGTTTGGGGAAACGAGCGAAATCAGAATCGGTAGAGGCCAACTCGCAGCCATGTTCAATGGCAAGAGCTGCCAAATGTGCGTCTGTCACCAGATTGGCGACAGCCTGACCATCCGTGAGCATCTGCTTGAACGAGAGAGAGCGGGTACTCGAAGACCCTTGGGTTAGTCCCTATACGAATAAATGCGGACAGAACCGTCCAGCACAGGCAGACAACTCCCGTTCCGGATAGCTGGCCATCCCACCATGCACGCGCTTGCTGGTGACGGGACTGAAGAGAGTCTTCCGCGTACAATAGAATATTGGCATCGACGAGAATCAACGGGAATCCTCGCCTTCAATCTGGGCCAGCAGTTCCTGGATATTATCTATATTGCGGCTGTGCCGGAGGCCCATTTTGTGAGGTTTCGTTTTGTAGCGACGTTGCTTCGCTGATTGTTCCACCTGGTCCAGGCCGGCACGAAGAGCTTCGTTGACAACTGTCTTAAATGGTGTGCTCAATTTGGCCGCAACGGCCCGTGCCCGTTCCATCACATCATCATCTATTGATATTGTCGTTCTCATATTGTTGTCATAGCATCTTTTGAAATGATGTCAAGACATCATGAGGACTATAATTTTATGGGCGTCCCCAATACACGTCCCCAGCTTTGAGCCATAGCGAATAGCGTTTTACCGTTTTATCACCCTGGATTTAATGCGGCGTCGTTCGAAGACAAGCCGGCCCCCCTGTGTCGGGGGTAAGTTTGTGCGCCTGGCTGGAAAAAGCACGGGATTTTGCCCAAAGCTTTCCTCTCAAATGATAGGAGTATTGAAAAAAGCGGGTTAAAGAAAGAATTGTGGCTATATTTTCAATTTGGGGTTGTTCCGGTGGCGATGGTTGTCCCGGGCGGTCTTTTTTTCCAGATTTTTTAAGATGGCCGTCTCTATGTCCACACCGGTCCGGTTGGCGATGCAGACCAGGACAAACACAATGTCGGCCAATTCGTCGGCCAGTTCATCACCAAGGTCCGGGTGTTTTTCCACCCCCTTAAAGCTCTGCTCGCCGTAGGTTCGGGACATAATCCGGGCCAGCTCTCCCACCTCTTCCATGAGTACGGCCAGGTTGGTCATTTCGGAAAAGTAGCGCACGCCATAAGTCTTGATCCAGCGGTCCACGGTTTCCTGAAGCCCTTTAACAGTCAATGGCGGAGGCGTTGATTTTTCTGAATCGGCCATTTTTTGTTCCTGCGCAGTACCCATCCACAAATGGTAGATTTTGGTTCAGGCCAAGGCCGCAGCGATGTTGAAACCGGAGGCGTAGCGGCGCTACGTCGAGGATTTAAACTGAGCGAGAACGCCGGCCTGGGCCGAAAGATGCTATTTGTGGATGGGCACTATTTAATATGGGCCACCACATGCCCCAGTTCGGGGA
>JABZFO010000154.1 GCA_014237405.1 Desulfosarcina sp.
CGAAAATGGTTTAACGCTAATCAGTGTGTCGATTTAGGGGGCAATTACGGGCCGGGATCATCTGGCGAATACCGTAGCAACTACGCAGTGGTTTATGGACGGTAGTGTGTGATGGCCTTTCATCCAGCGAAGCAATAATGAGGGCCTTGCCTGAACGGCTTGGCCCTTACTAATTGATACTGATAGGTCATTTGACGACCTACTCGAAGAGGCCCTCAGAAACATTGTTGCAAAGTACGAAAAGAAGCCTGCAAAAAAATCATTATTCCCATTTTTTCTCATATTTTATGTAAGAAACTTCACATTAAGTAAAATATTTCCTGGCACATTGTAGTAGCTTCTCAAGACTATCTGCCTCAATTATCTGATATGAAATATAATTAGACGCATTTGGGTTGTTCCAAATGTTGGTATATTTTTTGCTTTATTTGTAAAGAAGTTCCATCCAGTCTATCCAATCCAAAAAGCTAAAATGTCTGTGAAACAGGGACGGGAAACATTGTGTCCCATAGAGGAAATGTCACAGATGCTATCCTGAGAAAGGTGAGTTGCCTATGATGGCAACTTGATGTTTAACAATTCGTGGAAATCCAGGACCTCTGGACGCGGTCTGAAGCGTTAGACTCTTGCAATCGCTGTGGCGGAACCATGCATAGGGTGAAAAGCCACAGCCCATAGCCATGACCCCTTTTTTTGCAGGGTTGAGACTGCCATCGATAAATGATTCTCGAATATCGATGCCCCCGCGTTGGTGAAGATTCTCAGCCTGTTGAGTGAGGACCTGTTTTAACACCCCTTGCCGGACCCATTTCTGGAACCAGCGATGGCAGGTTTGAACGGGGGATACCATGGCGGCAGGTTTTTCCAGGGTGCCCCATGCGCCGCACCCAAAGAATCATGTTGAGCACTTCCCTGGGATTTTTCTGGGGACGCCCTCTTCCGTCATGCTTTCGTTTGCGTTATGGAAATAAAGGCTTTAACCGGTTCCATTGTTCGTTTGTGAGTTCCATCCCCAGTATATGCAATATTTTTAAGCATAGCTTCTAATTACTTTTAGCGGTTAGTCAATTAGCATAGATCGGCAATCCCGATCCACCTAAAGGACAGAAGGTGGATAAGTTTGCCGAAAATTATTAAGGACAAATCACTGTAGGAGCTTAAGAGTCCAAAGTTCATCCGTCATGCCGGACTTGATCCGGCATCCAGACCTCGCAACACTCTGAAAAAAAACTGGATTCCGGTTTTCACCGGAATGACGTGGCCAATTTTTTACTTGTAATAATTTCAATCTGTTACAAGAACTCTTGACTGTCGAGTGTAGGAGGTAGAGTTTAAAAAAAAGGGGGGGAACATGAAAGTACTTAAAGGCCTAATCTATTTAATATTTTTCTTTTTAATTTCACTGCCAATTATAACGCATGCGGCCAGCAATTGGACTGTTCAGGAGATTAAGGAGCTTAAAGCAATTTATTCCAATCCAGATGACATTGAGATAATTGATCTGGAGTTCCAGACTGAGAATCATGGGTGTCTGATTGCTAAAGCCTCGAATGGGTTGACCTACGTGTATCGAACAAGTGATGGCGGTAAAAACTGGTCGCAAGTTTTTACCCCCCTTGTTTTGATGAAATATAAAGATATAGTCTTTGACGAAACGGGCAATTTCGGCCTTATCTTATACGATGAAACCCGGGTAATATCGGGCTGGCCCGATTTTCAGACAGTTTTGATACAAGGCGTTAAAGTAACAACTAACGGTGGGACAAACTGGACTTCTCGACCTTTTCCAGGTAATCATGGATATATTTGGGGAGTTGAAGCAAGATGGCCCTCTTATATTTGGGCAGTCGGAGAAATTTCTACAATTCTCTACAGCTCAAATTACGGCCAAAACTGGAACCCCATCACCAGTCCTGTCACGAATAAAACATTTTGGGACATTTACGTCGACCCGGATGATATGGTTTATGGTGGAGGATGGGGAGTAATTTTTGGTAGTTCGCGACTTTACGCCTCTGATGCACAATATGGCGGCAATTGGAACGATGTTAGTGCCAACATACCATGGATGGACACTGTTGACTTCGTAATGAGCAATGGTGTCGGCATCCGGGATAACTCAGGCCAAACAGGAACGATTTACTACTCGGGATATCCACCCGGAGGGGGTGTTTGGCCTTGGACAGGAGCGACTCTTCCAGAGGCGCTTGTGCCAAGTGATGTTGATATGGTTACGACATGGCAGGGTTGGGTTGCCGGCCGCAATGCTTTTGGGAAGATTGAGGGTAAAATCTATAAGACAGTGAATTATGGTCAGACTTGGTCGATAGATTTAGAGGCCGATGATCTTCTCATCCTATTTCCAAATTGGACAGGTTCGAGCACGCTTAATACCATATCTATGGTAAACGCCAGTGTCGGCTATGCTGCAGGTGACGGATACTATCTGTTTAAGTATAGGCCATGTTCTTTACCCATGGGCCACGTGGATTATTGCCGTGATTGTGGCCCCTGTCTATCTGGACAAGGTGATTGTGATGGTGATGTCCAGTGTCAGGCAGGGTTGACCTGTGCCCAAGATGTTGGTGCACAATATGGCATGCCTTGGAACTATGATGTATGTGAGCAGCCTCCTGGAAACTGTAGCGTATTTCAGCCAGGACCTGACTGGTGCCGTGACTGTGGTCCCTGTGCGGAAGGTGAAGGCGATTGTGACAGTGATGCCGAATGCGAGGCAGGACTGATCTGTGCCGAGGCAGGACTGATCTGTGCGCAGGATGTCGGAGCCAACTACGGATGGCCGGCAGGTAGGGATGTGTGTGAACAGCCACCCGGAAACTGTAGCGTATTTCAGCCAGGACCTGACTGGTGCCGTGACTGTGGTCCCTGTGCGGAAGGTGAAGGTGATTGTGATGGTGATAACGAATGCGAGGCAGGACTGATCTGTGCTCAGGACGTCGGTGCCAACTACGGATGGCCGGTAGGTAGGGATGTATGTGAGCAGCCTCCCACAGGTTGTGACGTGTTTCAACCAGGACCTGACTGGTGTCGAGATTGTGGTCCTTGTGCGGAGGGTGAAGGCGATTGTGATGGTGATAACGAATGCGAGGCTGGACTGATCTGTGCTCAGGACGTTGGCGCCAACTACGGATGGCCGGCAGGCAGGGATGTGTGTGAGCAGCCAGGCGGTCCCGGCGATTGCATATTGGATAGCAAGTTTGGATTAGGTTCGATAAGAGTTACGGAATTTCTATACACCGACCGGACCTACAACTTTACTGGATCCGGTTCATCACTCCGGTTAGCTATTGGGTATACGTACTTTTTGACAGCCGGTCATCACAAGTACCCAATTGGTTGAGCAGTTGGGAAAGGCGATCAGCCTATAACATATTAACATCACTGGGTTCACAACCATATCTGAAGGTTTACCGAAAATGGTTTGATGCCGGTGATTGTGTCGATTTAGGGGGCAATTACGGGCCGGGATCGTCCGGTGAAACCCGCAGCAACTATGTGGTGGTTTATGGGCAGTAGTGTGTGACGACCTTCCATCCAGTTAAGTAAAAGAAAGGGCCATGCCTAAACAGCTTGGCCCTTTTTTATTAAGAATAAGGAACGATGAAACATATGGGTCAGAAAAATTCCTATACTGTATTTGCATCGACAGGCTGTTTCGGTGTATCTTCACGGTGATCAATTCGAGACAGTCATGCTTATCGCCGGATGAAAAATTGATAGGGCAATTTTTAAAGTACGCCTTCCATCTTCAGCCAAAGGATTCACATGTTCAGAAACGCGAATTTGACCATCATGCTTGTGGTTATCCTGATTCCAGTTGCGTTGAATGCCGCCTTTGAGCACGAGAGCATCCTCAAGACAGACATGGACGCGCCAATCCTGGATGTGACCACCAACCCAGCCGAAGATCTGGTCTTTGTCCTGACACCGGGGGCGGTGCTGATCTATTCCATCGGTGATCAAGCCATTTTGGACCGCATCCCGGTCGACAACCAATTCGATCGTATTGCCTATCAGAGAGATGACCGGTTGGTACTCACCTCCGGCAAACCATCCCGAATCAACATCATCCGGTTTAGCCGCCTCTACGATATCGATCTGACCGATAGGGCGGTCAAGGGACCCCGTGATGCGAAAGTATCTCTCGTCGTGTTCGATGATTATCAGTGACCCTACTGTGCTCGCTTAGAGCTGCTCACCCAGCAGGTGCTGGAACAATTCCCCGATGACGTCAATTATGTGATCAAGCATTTTCCGCTTTCCAACCATCAATTCGCCCATCAAGGCGCTATGGCTGCACTGGCAGCCGGAAATCAGGGAAACTTCTGGGAGTTCCACAGCCAATTGCTAAAGAATTATAAGCAGGTCAACGAGCAAAAAGTTCTGGAAATTGCCGAGAGCTTGGAATTGAATATGGAACAGTTCAATATGGATCGCCAGTCCGCATCTTTCCGGCAATTGATCCAAGAGGATATTGAAAACGGGCGAAAAATCGGCGTCCGTGGCACACCGGCGGTGTTTATTAATGGAAAGCGAATAGATAACAAGGAGTTGAGAAATCTTACAAGGTTGATCCGACGAGAGGTGAATAATGGAGTTAATCCAGCGAAAGCTGAATAAATAAGCAGCTCAAGAATTCCATAGTGAGACAAACACGCACCCGGGTGGTGAGTTGCCGAGTGATTTCTCTTGGCCCTTTCTAATTGAGGCTGATTGTTACAATATGGCATCAACCATAATTCGGATTGATGTATTTCGCTGGGTAAGCTGGGGAATACAAATTGCCAACCAGCCTTGTTGCCACCGCACATAAAATCAGGGGACCAACCTTCTCGGCTCAACCCCCTGTTCCCTTCCTGAATTCTTTTTCCTGCTTCGATTTTTAAAAATCAATCATTGCCGCCCTCAACCGCCCTTCCATAACAACCTGATGATTCAACGATGCAGTATAGTGGGTAATGTACCATGTGATCACGTTGTAAAACTCCCACAGGTTCATGGTCGGCACCTCGCTGGGATCATTCCCCGGGAATTCCTTTCCGATATGGTAATCGATAACCTTCATGGCCTTTTTGCCGAACTTCATCGCCTCAATGATGCCCGGTAAAGGCCTCTTCGGTCAACCTGGTTCCTGCCCATCGGCGCCACTGGCCGGCCTGATTGTTGAAACGCTGCAGGGCCGTTTGTGGCTCTGCCATAGTTTCTGATCGTTAGAAGAGTCTTTACCATTTATTCCTTCGTCTGAAGCCAACAACACCGATAAGACCGAAGCCGAGTAGCCACACTGCTACGGGAATTGGTACGACTGTAACATCGCCGGGAAGAACGGCAAGCGAGTAGCCGAGGCCCCACGTGGGGCCGTAGCCGGTGCTGCCATATTCAAATTGGAAACCCCACGCGTAGTCGTCTGACAAGAGCGATAACTCCGTACCCGTCCAGTAGAAACTCTTGGGATTCGGATGCAGGTTCTCGAAGGGGGCTGAGCTTGTGAAAACCCCAGGTCCCGCCGTGTCCCCCAAAGATGTGTAGTTGAGATGCCCCATCTTGGACGTGGGTTGATTGTAACCATAATCCGGATTGTCTCCCGCACTCGGAAGTCGCCAATCTCCTTCCCCAGTGATGGCTAACCCGGGATTAAAAGAGACGGTCAACACCCCCGCATTATTCAATCCGGCAGCCCAATCCATTTGAATTTCCCAAGTACCAAAACCATTCGTGTAATCCATCCATACCAGTCCGTGACCGTTATTGTCGTCTTCATAGATGAGGTTGTAATCGCTGCCCAGATAATTTAGCGTGCCAATGGTGGTTAATCCTTCTGTAGCAGGCCCTGCATTAGCCAAAACCATGGTTGCCGAAATGGTAAGAAATAAAGCCAACTTCTTCATTTCACCTCCTTCAGCCTGACTCAACAAAAAAGCCAAGCTGCACCTTATCTGTCGGCAACCCGGCTTTCCGTTTTCCGAAAACTGTTGGAGAATCTGTAAACGTACAAGTTGGGCGGTCGCTATAGCATCTTGCGGACCCGTAGTTTTCCGTCCCCGCCTTACGGCATGTTTGTCTTTATCATTGATAGTGGATTAAATTGAGAGTATCCTTACAAAATTATTTGTTAACATATCAAGACAATGCTCAACTGTAAACACCGCTTTTACACGGATAAAATACGGTACTAGAATATGTGGACAGAAAAAAGTGGGCAAGACCCAGGGTGAAAAATCCTGCCCATCTTGTTTAAAACCGGATCTGCCGGTTCATGCAAAATTTGGGGCTTGAGCCTGGTCTCGTACAACTTCTTGGATGCTTCGTGTTTCATCATGCCGCACCTCCATACAATCCTTTGTTGATGTCACTCAGTTATTTCATAAGCCTCTTTTTCAGAGAGATTTTACTCAGGAAAATAAAATTAAATGGAATTACAGTCAGTTGTGTTCTTGCACCGTTTGTTGTAGGGATATGTTTTTTATGGTATGTGATTTGCCAAACACACAAAATGGCGTTGATTCGTAAAAACTACCTCTTATGAAAAAAGCACTGATCACGGGAATCACCGGACAGGATGGTGCATACCTTGCGGAAATTCTGTTAGAAAAAGGCTATGAAGTCCATGGCATCAAGCGTAGAGCTTCATTGTTCAACACGGATCGGATCGACCATCTCTACAAAGACCCCCACGAGCAGGATCGGGACATGATCCTGCATTATGGGGATCTCACCGATGCAACCAACCTTATCCGGGTGCTCCAGCAGGTGCAGCCGGATGAGGTCTATAACCTAGCCGCCCAAAGCCACGTTCAAGTCTCTTTCGAAACCCCCGAGTATACAGCGGATGTGGATGCATTGGGTGCCATGCGCCTCCTCGAAGGCATTCGCCTGTTGGGCCTTGAAAAGAAAACCCGCTTCTACCAAGCCTCTACATCGGAACTGTATGGCCTGGTCCAGGAAGTCCCCCAAAATGAAAAGACACCCTTTTATCCCCGGTCGCCATATGCCTGCGCTAAACTGTATGCATACTGGATGACGGTGAACTATCGTGAAGCCTATGGTATTTTTGCCTGCAACGGCATTCTTTTCAATCATGAATCCCCTATTCGCGGCGAAACCTTTGTCACCAGAAAGATCACCCGGGCCCTGGCACGGATTTACCTGGGGCTTCAGGATTGCCTCTACCTCGGTAACCTCAATGCCCTTCGCGACTGGGGGCATGCCAAAGATTATGTAGAGATGCAGTGGCTCATGCTGCAGCAGGAGCAGCCGGATGATTTTGTCATCGCTACAGGCGAACAGCACTCGGTTAAGGACTTTGTCAATGTAGCGGCAAGAGAGCTTGGTATTGCCATAAAATGGGAAGGTGGAGGCATCAATGAAAAGGGCAATAATATAGCCAACGGGAAAACCATTGTGGCCGTCGATCCGACCTATTTTCGACCCACCGAAGTGGACACGCTGCTCGGCGATCCGACAAAGGCCAAAGAAAAACTGGGGTGGGTGCCTAAAATAACCTTTGAGGAACTGGTAAAGGAGATGGTTCAGGTTGATCTGGAAGAGGCCAAGCGGGATGAACTCGTTCAGCGGGCCGGATTCAGGGTGAATCAGCATAGTGAGTAGTTAATAAAATGCTGAGGACTGAGGACTGAGGGCGGAGAGGGCAGAGGGGCAGAGAACTGTCTTAGAGAATCTGAAATGGATAAGATTGAACGATTTGAAGATCTGATTGCCTGGCAGAAGGCGCGCGAATTGACCCGCCTGATATACCTCCATACCGGTGACGGCTCCTTTGCAAAGGATTTTGGGCTTAGGGATCAAATACGGCGGGCCAGTGTTTCTGTCATGTCAAATATCGCCGAGGGTTTTGAAAGAGGAAGCCGTCCGGAATTCCATCATTTCCTTGTAATAGCCAAAGGCTCCTGCGCTGAAGTTCGCTCCCAGTTGTATATCGCTAAGGATGTGAGCTATCTTTCTGAGATAGACTTTAAAAACCTCATGAATCTATCTACAGAAATTTCCAGAATCATCGGTGGCCTAAGAGCTTCAATACAAAAACAACGTGACGCCAAAAAATGACTAACTCAGATAAAACAACTCAGTCCTCAGCACTCAGCACTCATTCTTCCGCCATGCGAAAGGATGCATGCATCTTCGTCGCCGGTGCCGCCGGAATGGCGGGAAGCGCCATCATTCGCAAACTGCTTTCCATGGGGTATACGAACCTGGTGGGCAGTTATCATTCCCACATGCCGGATGCTGCCACCTTTATGAATGACGGTGCTGAAGCGGGTGTGCCAAAGGGGTTGAAATTGGTGCAGGTGGATTTGACTGTGCAATCCTCTGTGAACCGCTTTTTTGCTGAAGAGAAGCCGGCATACGTATTTCTCGCTGCGGCCAAGGTTGGCGGCATTAACGCCAACAGCAGCTATCCGGCCCAGTTTATCTACGATAACCTGGTTATTCAGGGCAGTATCATCCATGCCGCGTATCAAACCGGCGTGGACCGCTTGTTGTTTTTAGGATCTTCATGCATCTACCCGAAACTGGCCCCTCAGCCCATGAAAGAGGAACACTTGCTCACCGGTTTGCTAGAGCCCACCAACGAGCCGTACGCCATTGCCAAAATCGCCGGCATCAAGATGTGCGAATCCTACAACCGGCAATACGGTACGCGGTTCATGGCCGTGATGCCCACCAATCTATACGGCACCAATGACAATTTTGATTTGGAGGATTCCCACGTGCTACCCGCGCTGATGCGCAAATTCCACGAGGCCAAGGCGGCGGGAAAACACGAGGTCACTGTCTGGGGGACCGGGGTGCCCAGACGCGAATTTCTGCATGTGGACGACATGGCCGATGCCTGTGTGTACGTCATGAATCTCGATGAAAAGGCCGCCTCTGATGAACTGTTGAGCTACCCGAAGCCCTGCTTCGTTAATGTGGGCACGGGCGTTGACTGCACGATCCGTGAGTTGGCAGAGATCGTTCGGGATGCGGTCGGGTTCAATGGCGAAATTGTATTCGATGTGTCAAAGCCGGATGGTACCCCGCAGAAACGGCTTGATGTGTTGCGGCTGGCCGGATTGGGGTGGCGGTCGTCCATCAGTTTGACCGAAGGTATCAGACAGACTTACCAGTGGTATCTAAATCGAGTCCATTGACATAGAAAGTATCCTCATCTGACGAACCTACAAACCAGTCCAAACACAAAGAACCGCTGATTCCAGTTACTGGCGGGGGACGGCTTTATCGGTTCATACGTCGTTCATCGCGGGCTTTGGAAAAAAACGGAGGCGTGGTTAACCCGGATAAACTGACCAATACCGGCAACCCGGAGCATCTGGCCGGATTGAAGGATAACCCGAACATCAAGATCCATAGCAGACAAGGAGACAAGATGACCTATACCGTCAAGGATATCTTTAAGATCCAGGTGGCTCCGGCATTGGGCTGCACTGAACCGGTGGCCATTGCCCTGGGTGCGGCTGCGGCCGTGTCGCTGTTGCCGGAAAAAGAGATCGACGATATCGAAATCTGGGTGGATCCAAATATCTATAAAAACGGACTGGCCGTGTCGATTCCCGGCACCGGCGGGCTTAGTGGGCTGGACATGGCATCGGCACTAGGGGCTTTCGGGGGGGATCCGGTCCTGAGACTGGAGGTGCTGGATCCGGTGGATGATACGGCCGTGTCAGCTGCCAAGAAGATGGTGGAAGCGGGCCGTGTGAAGGTGAACCTGCTCAGGGATCAGGTGGGTCTTCTCATCAAGACCGTCGTCAATGGCGGCGGCCACGCGGTAGAATCCGTCATTACCGGCCTGCATGACAACATTGTATCCCTGACACTGGACGGGAGGGCGGTAACTGACAGTGAACTGCTGCCCAGAGCGAAAGCCGGTGACGGCAAGAGCCGGTTGGCCGATCTGGAAGCCTGGCTCAAGGACCTCACCCTGGACCAGCTTATCGAACTGCTGGACGACCTGGATGACGAGGACTTAAAATTCTTGGAATCCGGCGTCGAGGTCAACATGCGGCTTGCGGACTATGGCCTCAAGCACGGTTGCGGTCTGGGGGTGGGGCGCACCCTGGAGCGTCTGGTGCGCCAAGGACTGATGAAGCGGGACATGATCGCCGCCGCGCGTATTCTTGCATCGTCGGCCGCCGATGCCCGCATGTCCGGCGTCAAGCTGCCGGCCATGAGCAGCGCCGGGTCGGGCAACCACGGCCTGACGGCCATTTTGCCCATTGTCGCCATTGAAAAATTCATCGCGGTGGACCATCGCACCGTGCTGGAGGCCATCGGTCTGAGCCATATCATTACCGCCTATGTGAAGGCTTACACCGGCCGTCTGTCGGCCATCTGCGGCTGCTCGGTGGCCGCCGGCGCCGGAGCCACGGCCGGCGTCACCTACCTGATGGGAGGTACGAAACAGCACATTGCCGGCGCCATCAAGAACCTTTCCGAAGACCTGGCCGGGGTGATCTGCGACGGGGCCAAAGGCGGCTGCGCCCTGAAGCTGGCCACCGCTGCCGGAACGGCCGTCCAGGCGGCGCTTTTCTCGCTCCAGGGCGTCAACGTCAGCTTCACCGACGGTATCATCGGCCGTTCGCCTGAAGAGACCATGAAGAACATCGGCACCCTGACCACCCAGGGAATGATCGAGACCGATCGGACGATCCTCAACATCATGCTGGAGAAGCAGTTCTCCGATCTCTGATTCTACGGACACTTTGCCTCCCCGGGGAGACTGCCGGCTTATCAGCTATTGAATGCACCGGCCGATGGAGCCGGCACCGCATTTTTTGCCGTTGACCCAGATGGCCCCCACCAGGTAGGCGTCGGTAAAGGTCACCCCGTTGATGGTGGCGCCCACGAGGTTGGCGTCTTCCATGTTGGCGACGGAAAGGTTTGCGTGGGTCAGATCGGCCATTTTCAGACTGACGCCGGAAAGGTCGGCACCCGCCAGGCGGGCACCGGTCAGGGATGCACCGTGGAGGACGGCCTGCCGCAGATCCGCTTTTTCCAGAACAGCATCGTTTAAGCGGGTTTTCACCATGAGCGATTTTCTCAGGTATGCCTCGGAAAAGTCGCTGCCGGTGAGGTCCGCCTCGGTAAAATCCACTTCAAGCAGAAGGCTTTTTTGAAAGCCGGTATGCCGGGCCACCGTCCGGGTAAGGTTGGCCCGTGTCAGGTCTGCACCGTAAAGGCTCGCGTGGGAAAGTACCGCCCGCACCAGGTTTGCACCCTTCAGGAATGCGCCGTCCAAGTCCAGCGACGCCAGCGTGGCGGCTTTCAGATTGCAGTCGGGGCACTGGCGGGAGGCCATCAGGGCGGCGGTATCCGGCGTCAGACAACGTCCGATCGAATCCGGTCCACAGACCTGGCCGTTGACCCAGGTGGCACCGTCCATTACGGCGCCTTGAAGGCGGGCATATCCAAGGTCGGCGTTGGTCAGATCGGCATGTTTCAGCACCGCACCGGTCAGGTCCGTTTCCATTAATATGGCGCCGATGAGATCGGCACCGGTCAGGTCGGCACCACTCAAATCCGTGCCGCTCAGGTCGCAGAGCCGGCAGGTGCGGCTCGCCTCCAGCTTTTCGCGGATACTCTGGGGGGTGTGCAGCCGGCCAGTTATCCCGAGGGCCACCAGCAGTGCCACTACGGTACCGATGGCAATTACGGTTTTTTTTATTTTTACATTGAAAATCTGGTCCTCTAAGCCTGCGAGGCCATCATCAAAGATTTAAAGAAAATCCATTTTTGAAAGGGTCTTGCTCATCAGAAACGAAGTGATGAATACCGGTAATGTGGGCCTGGCCCGTTATTTCGGGGATAATTCCTTTTTTTTCTCCAACAACGGTCTCTCCAACAATTCTACCGACGAAAGTGGTGCCTATAATGCTGGCATGAATATAGGGCTGCCCAATCGGCAGTATCCCTTTTGAATAAAGATAAGCCATTTTCGCACATGTTCCTGTCCCACAGGGAGATCGGTCCACTTGGCCATTACCAAAGACCACCATGTTTTTAACGGGGTTTCCTTCCTGGTAGATTTCTACTAAGTCGACGCTTTTTTTCTCTCCTGTCAGGGGATGAATAATGCAGACAGCATCATTGACGGCATCCCGAATTTCAAGCCCTAGAGACTTGAGTTTTTCAATGTTTTTCAATTCAAGTTTTGTTTTAATTGCCTGTGCATCGACCAGCGCAAAGAAATTGCCCCCATACGATATTGCTGCAGATAGGTTGCCAACGGAAGGAATTTGAATTTCAACCGACTCATAGAAGAAAGCGGGAACATTTTGGAAGGTAACTTCCTTTGCCGTGTTGTTTTCGATCAGTGCCCTTGCTGATATTTTTCCTGCCGGGGTATCTAGTACGACATCATGGAGATACGCTTTGTGTTGATGGGGCATGGGGATCATGCCGGTGTTTATCAGTACCGTAACAGCGCCGATTGAACCGTGGCCGCACATGTCAAGATACCCTCTTGAATCCATGAAAATAACCCCCGCATGGGCGTCTTTTGAGGCTGGCGACGTGATGATCGCGCCAAACATATCTTGATGCCCGCGAGGTTCCCACATGAGCATTTTTCGAAGATGATCCAGATTGTTCTGGATCCACGATTTTTTTTCACCCATGGTTTTTCCCGGGATATGGGGAATACCTCCGGTTACAACGCGCGTTGGTTCTCCTGCTGTATGCGTGTCAACGGTGGTGATTATTTTGGTGAGATTCATTTTTCTCCTTTTGTAGCTGCAATTATAGCGAAACCAGACATGAATTGAAATATCGATTTGCTTTTTACAAAGGGTTAACAAAAAAATCGCTTCATTTATATAAATGGTTGCCGATATTACTTTTTAGCGTATCCTACTGCGTTGACTCTGTTTATCTTTCTGCTGAATTCATACTGTGCCTGCGGGTAGGTTGTTCTACCACGCTTTATTGATCCTCGGTTATCGATGAACAGAGCGAGACGCAAGATGGCGAATCAAACTGATTTAAAGCTCCGGTTTCTATTCTGGGGGCCATGCCTGGTCGCACTGTTTGTCTGCTTCTGCCTGGTAGGCATCTGCACCGGCTCAGCCATGGGCGATGAATCACGCCCTACACCAGCATCACAACAGTCCCATCCTGCCGATCAACATTCCCGGATATCTGAAACTGCCAGCCGAAGCGCGACACCAACATATGTGTATCGCTCCTGGTTTTGGACGGCCATTGCTGCCTTGATTGCCGTATGCAGTGTGAGCATCTTGATGGCAAGGGCATTGATGAGAATAAAAAAGGCCGAAGCGGCCCTTAAAAAAAGCGAAAGCCTATTTAAACAGATTGCCGGGAACATTCGTGAGGTATTCTGGGTGGGGACGCCTGATTTCCGACGCCTAGACTATATCAGCCCCGCCTATGAAACCATCTGGGGGCGGTCCTGCGAAAGCCTGTATAAAGATCCCCTGTCCTTGATGGAGGGCCTTTTTCCCCACGACCGGGAAGCCGTTATGGATTTTATTGGCAAGGATAAGACAACCCTTTTTGATGGCGCGACCTTTCCCGAATTCAGAATCGTCCGGCCCGACGGTGCTATCCGCTGGATCCATGCCCGGACATTCACCATCAAGGATGCGAACAGCAGTGACGATCTGATTGTTGGAATCGGTCAGGATACCACTCGACGCAAATTCTTTGAGGCCTCTTTTCGCGAATCCGAGGAAAAGTGGCGGTCCCTGATGGAGAACTCGCCGGACCACATCATGCTTATGGATCTGGATGGCCATATTCTTTTCGCCAACCGCAGTTTCATGGGAATAGAGAAACCTGACCTGATTGTTAAAACCCTGGTCAGTTTGATATCGCCGGAATTCGAACCGGTGGTGAGAGCCTGCATGGAAGGGGTTGTGGCGCGCGGAAAGTCCGATGCCTGCCAAGTGGAGAACAATGGCGCCAATGGAAAAAGCTTATATTTTGAACTGCGCATGGGACCGGTGACCGTGAACGATCAGACAGTGGCCGTGGCGGTCAACTCAACGGAGATTACGGACCGGGTGTATCAGGAGAAAGTCCTGCTGGAGAGCGAAGCTTTTCACCGGACCTTTTTTAATGACGCACCCACCGGTATCGCCATTCAGGATTTCTCTCCCATCGAAGCGTCGGTCCAGGCACTGAAAGGTGCGGGCGTGAAGGACTTGCAGTCTTATCTGATGTCTCACCCCGATGAGGTCTCGCGTCTGGGAAAGCAGGTGACGCTGGTGAAGGTGAATCAGGCCCTGGTGGACCTGTACAAGGCTCCCAGTGAACGGGCTATGCTGGGGTCTCTGTGCAAGGTATTCAAAGGCAACGACCGACAGCATTTCATTGATCAGGTGGTAGCATTTACCGGTGGACAGGACCGATACCAAGGGGAGGCCAGGAATGTGGACTTTAGAGGCAACACGCTTCACTTGATCATCCGGAAGGCGGTGATCCAACGTGAAGTAAACGGCCTGTCTAAGATTCTCACCTCCCTGGTTGACGTGACACCGACCAAAGCGGCGGAAAAGGAGCGGGAACTGCTGATGCTTCAGCTTCAGCAGGCCCAGAAGATGGAGGCCATCGGTACCCTGGCCGGCGGGGTGGCCCACGACTTCAACAATATCCTCAGCATCATTCTGGGCAATGCGGAATTGTCCTTGGCTGACATTCCCCAGGAGAACCCGGCCCGCCTGAACATCCAGGAGATCCGAAGCGCCAGTCTGCGGGCAAAGGATATCGTCCGGCAGCTGTTGGGATTCAGCCGGAAAACCGAACAGATCCTCAAGCCCATCCACCTGATCCCGGTGGTGGAGGAGGCCGTGAAGTTCCTGAGGGCCACCATCCCGGCCAATATCGGCATCTATCCGGCCTTGTCGGTTGATGATGACGTCATCCGGGCCGATGCCACTCAGATTCACCAGATCATGATCAACCTGTTCACCAATGCCAGTCATGCCATGGAAGAGACCGGCGGCAGCCTGACTGTCCGGGCAGACAATGTGGAACTGAACCATTCGCTGGCTGGCCCCATCCATTCGGTTCCGTCAGGCCGATACGTCCGCATGACGGTGGCGGATACGGGAACGGGCATCCCCGATGAGGTAAAAAGACGGATTTTTGATCCCTACTTCACCACCAAGGAAGTGGGAAAAGGTACGGGTATGGGGTTATCCATGGTCCATGGCATTATGAAAAACAGCGGCGGCGGGATCGTCCTCAACACCAAACCCGGGGAGGGCACAACCTTCGAACTCTACTTTCCTTTGGTGAACCTGTCCGCTCAAGCAGCGTCTTCAAGGGAGGAGGACATCCCCACGGGTACGGAGCGGATCCTGTTTGTGGATGATGAAGAGATGATCGTCGAGCTTTACGGCAAGATCCTGGACCGGCTGGGCTACCGGGTAAGTACCTGTACGGATCCGTCACAGGCCCTATCCCTGCTCGACGCCGATTCGACCGCCTTCGATATGGTTATCACGGATATGACCATGCCCGGAATGACCGGCGACCAGTTGGTGCAGGGGATACGCGAGATTCATCCGACGCTTCCCGTAGTCCTTTGTACCGGCTACAGTAAACGGCTGTCAAAAGAGAAGGCAAAGGCACTGGCCATCAGCGCCGTCCTCGATAAACCGGTGGTGTTGAAGAAGCTGGCCATTGCCATCCGGCAGGTGTTGGATCACGCGCGGGGCGATAGCTGACATCACAAAGCAATTTTCAACGCTGCTTCTATTTTCTTGATTTCTTTTTCCAGTGCTTCGGTATCCAGCGGCTTGTTGAAAAAGGCGCAGGCATCCAAGTCAAAGCCAAGTCAAAGGCTTGGCGGGCCAGATCCTGATCGCCATGGCCGGTGATGACGATGACCCACGTTTCCGGCGCCAGGGATTTGATCTGTCGCAACACGGCAAAGCCGTCTTTTCCAGGCATCTTAATGTCTGTGAGGATGATCGGAGGGTGATGGGTCCTGAAAATTTCTATCCCCATGGATTCGCTTTCTGCTGTCAGAACCTCATGTCCGCACATCTCCAGATACAGTTTAAGCATCTGCAAGGTCGGCTTTTCGTCATCGATGATGAGAATTTGCGTCATGGTCGCACTCTTTATGAATTTTTTAATATCAGACTTTTCTGCTCTCTGTTCATGCACGTTTGAACCGCATTTCAAACCGCGTCCCTTTCCCCACTTTGCTTCTTACGGTGATGTTACCGCCATAATCTCGGACAATGCCGTAGGTGATAGCCAGTCCCAACCCCATGCCCTTGCCTACTTCCTTGGTGGTGAAAAAAGGCTCGAAGATTTTGTCGCGGTTCTCGTCAGGAATACCGCTGCCTGTATCTGCCACGGCACACACCACGTCATCGTTGCCCACATAGGTTTCAATGATGATGTTTCGCTTATTGATGCCGCCGGTATCGTCAGGCTGTTGTCCGATGGCATCGCGGGCATTGGTGACCAGATTGAACAGAACCTGTTCCAGCCGGTTGGGATTGGCCAGAATCGTCGGAAGGTTTTCCGCTAGATCGTACACGACATGGATGTTGTTCAACGAGAGCTGCCGGCCGATGATTTTAAGGACATCGGTAATGATGGTGTTGAAATTCACCGGCTCTTTTTTAAAATCGGGCTTGCGCCCGAATTCACGGAGTCTATTGATGATTTCCGAGGCCCGCTGCACCTGGTCAGTGACCGCCGTGGCCATCCGGTTCAGTTCCTCGCTGGAGACCGGGTTCCCTTTTTCAATTTTCAGCTTCAAGTAATCGTTTCCGATTTTGATTGCGTTGAGGGGTTGGGTCAGTTCGTGGGCGATGCCGGCGGACATCTCCCCCAGGGTCGTCATTTTACTGGATTGAAACAGCTGGGCGTCCTTTTCGATGGCTTCGGTGATATCGGTGGCCGCCAGGATCAGGGCCTCGCGGTCCTGGTATTTAATGGGGCAGGCTTTGACACGGATGTAAAAGGGGGTGCCGTCTTTTTTAAGATGCCGTGCTTTCTGGTTGATGAAACATCCGTCAGCCCCCCCGGTGGCTGAATCGGTATAGAGCGTCGCTTCATGAATTTCAAATTCGCCCAGCTCGCCGAAGCAACGCCCTAAAAGTTCGTCCTTGGTATAGCCATAGGCATCCAAAGCGGCGGGGCTGACATCCAGAATCCGCAGATCGGCCGGGTCAAGGACAAAAATAGGATTGGGTCCGCTGTCGAATAAAGAGCGGTACTTCTCTTCCGAATCGTGTAGGGCCGCCTCGGCCATTTTCCGTTCGGTGATATCGAGGAATGCACCGCTGACAAAGTCAACCCGCCCATTCTCATCGCAGACAATTTGGCTGCTGGCCTGAAGCCAGACGACCTCGCCTTTTTTTTTCCTGATTCGATATTCACGGATATACTGGCGATTGCTCTTCAGTGCATCGAGAAATATTTTTTTGGCTCGCGGCTTGTCCTCTTCGACAATAAGATCGGTCCACTTCAGTGCTTTTGATAAAAACATCTCTTTTGGATACCCGGTAATGGATTCGATTTTGTCGTCGAAAAAATCGATGGTGCCGTCCGGATATCCTTTAAAGACCACGTTGGGGATGTTGTTGATCAATAGTCGATAATTGCGCTCGCTTTCTCTCAGGGCGATCTCGGATCGCTTCTTTTCGGTGATGTCCGTGGCAATGCATAAGAATCCGTTGACCATCCCGTCCGGATCGCGCAAGGGATTGATGGAAAGGGTCACCGGGAAGGCGGTTCCGTCTCTGTGGAGGTAGATCCATTCCTGCTGCTCCTGGGTCGTCTGCATGGCATAGTGGAAGAAGAGATCAATGCCTTCAACCGGATGCTTCACATCCATACCGGCGATTGCCGCCTTTTCCTGAAGCTCCTTGGGGTCATGGAAAACCAGTGGGGTCAGTCGCCCGATGACTTCACCGGCACGGTAGCCAAGCATCCTTTCGGCACATTTGTTGAAAACGATAATCCCGCCGCGTTTGTCGGTGGCGATAATCGCCATATGGGACGCCGAGTCCAGTACCGTCTTGCGCTGGGCATTGGCCATCTGGAATCGTTGGAGAATTCGTTCGGTCTCCTCGAACTGCTTGACCACCAAGCTGGCGGTGATTTCCGCTGATTCACGGGAGACCCGGATTTCCTCCTTCAGGATTTCATTTTCCACAATGAGATCCTGCATTGGGCAATTCTCACGGTCTTGGCAATGTTCACAACGTTTGGGCCACCGGTAAGATACCTGGATCGGCATCCTGGATTGGATGGATGCGTGTGCCACAGGTGTCATGGTGTCAACCTCTTTTGCATCGTGATATGGAAATAATCAGCGACCATCAGGATAACATGATCGCATGGACCGTACAGACCAGGCAGGGATCAAAGGACCGGACGACCTGCTCCACTTCCACCGGGTCGTCCGGGTCCCGCACTGCTGTCCCCGTTATGGCCTCCTCCCAAGGCCCCCGGATTCCGTGTCTGTCCCGGGGGGAGCCGTTCCAGGCAGTGGGCGTAATAACCTGATAGTTGGCGATTTTTCCGTCTTTGATGACCACCCAGTGCCCCAGAATTCCCCTGGGCGCAGTAACGACGCCGTAGCTTCTGGCCGACAGTGGCTTTAAGGTGTCCGTGTAAAATTGTGCGTCGACATGGGCCATGCCGGCCACACACTGTTCCACCGCCGGCAGGATCATAGCCGGTCGGACCATGCGGGCCAATTCCCTGATAAACACACTGGCCCCATTTGAACGAACCCATGAAACAAACAGCGGTTTGTCTGCCATGAGCATGTCGGCCAGCGGACCGGTCTCCGCCGGTTGGCCGTCGTATCGGGGTGCTTTGGCCCAGGAGTATTTTCGTTCATCGTCAGTATAGGGGTCGGCAATGGTTCGGCTGTCAAAGGGATGACCGGGGGTTTTCTTGAAAAACGAACAGGTCACGTCCTCGGTTATTTTTTCCAGGTCCAGGGGGGCCGTGCCCGCCGGGGTGAAGATCCCGGCCGGGAAGAGGGGGATAATGTCGCCGCCCGGTTTCGGCAGATCCGGTCCGCCGGCGCTGATGAACCGGTCGTGTCCGCGGCCCAGGCCATCCAGTCCGGCGGAGAGGCAGAACCGGATGAAAAAACCCAGTTCGCTGTCCCGATGGGCGACCGCTTCGGCCAGCCAGTCTTGCAGCTGGTCACAGGTGCCGACCGCATGCCATCGGTCAAGGGTGCAGCCCAGCACCCTTTTTTCGTACCATTTACGGAAGCTGGACAGGATATGGCGGCATTGGGCGATGTCGCTCCCGCTCGGCACGGACACCACGCCGCCGGGCACCATGAAGGAGGAGTGCGGCCACTGCCCCCCCAAAATGGCGATGATTTCGATGAGTTTTTTGGTCTCCTGAAGGGTCTGCACGGTGGACGGTCCCTTGAGCGGCTGATAACGGGCCATCGCCTCCGCATACAGGGGATGATCGGCATAGCGGGGACGGGTAACATCCGGCATGGACAGCAAAAAGAGGTGCCGAAGGTCGTTTTGCATCTGCTCCACCATCAGCGTCACATTGCGCAGCCGATGGGCATCGGCGGGAATGGATACCTGGTAGGCCATGTCCAGGGCTTTGGCGGCGGCATTCAGGTGGGCCGTGGTGCAGATGCCGCAGATCCGCGGCGTGATGACCAGACTGTCCAGCGGACCCCTGCCCGTCATCAGGTTTTCGATGCCCCGATACATGGTGCCCACGCTTTTTGCCGCTTTGACCACATGGTCCCGGTCAAGTTCCAAATGGATCTCCAGGTCCCCTTCCACCCGATTCAAAGGAATGATTTTTTTTATGGTAGCCATTGGTGTTTGTTGTCGCCGTTAAGGGGGTGTCCGGAAATTGGGTATGCAATCGCCATGTGGCCGTTTGAGGGCTGCTGTTAGATACTGGTTTTCCGTTCCATCAGGCGTTTAGGGGCCGCCGCCGCCGCCATTCCCTTGTAGGCCATGTAATGGGCGCGGCTCACGCCATCGGGCAGTTCGATGGGAATGCCCTCGATGTTGCGCGTCTCGAAAAATGGGTATTGCTGGGGAAAATCGGGACGGGTACAGCCAAAACAGGGCACCCCCACGCGGGTCTTGGACGATCGCCGGTTCCACAGGGCTTTGTTGCAGGGGCCGGTGACCAGCGGCCCGTGGCATCCCATATGGAAAAAGAGGCATCCGCGCTCGCCGAACTGCTTTTCCTCCACCCGGTATTCGTGGTATTCATTGCGGGTACATCCTTGGTGAACCATGACCCCGTACCAGTCCGACGGGGTGTTGTGATGCCTCAGGTTAACCACAGTGTCCGTGGCCAGGGCCGACAGCGTCCCCACCACCACATCGCAGTGGCAGGGGCATCCGGGCAGGTTGATCACCGGGTACCCACCACTGGAGAGAAATGTTTCGCCCAACAGGCCGCCCATTTCCCATTTGTTGAACTGAAGCCCCCCGGCCATGGCTTCTGTGTCGGCGCCGATGCCCCCAAAACTGGCACATGTGCCCACTGCCAGAACGACCCAGGCCCGCTGAGCCAGGTCATAAATGAAATCCTTGCGGGGGCCTTCGGGCAGCATGTCGAAACGGCCGGTGCCGTCAGGCCCGTTGATCACCGATCCTTCCACGCAGAGGATATCCAGGGGCTGGTCACCGGACAATATCCGCTGATTGAGCAAGGTCAGGTCTTTCAGGGATGTGACGCTGAGTGCATGGTGCCAGAGCACGTCGATGTCGAACGCGTCGAACAGTTCGACGGGATCCGGCGTGTCTGCATTCATCAGGGACCATGTGTCTCCACCGCAGCTGCCCCCCTGGATCCAGTATAAGGTTTTCGACATGGTCGCCCTCCCTCAGTTGTGGGGTATGTTGCCATTTATTTTTTCACTGAAAACCAGGTCTTCTGGACCAATATTTTTATTTTAATACAACCGGCGGCGATAAAGCAAGGCCTGCATCAATCCGCATTTTTCAAGGCGGGAAAGGTCATGGTCACCGTCGTTCCCTGTCCCAGCTGGCTGGCTACGGTGATGCGTCCCCCGATATCCCGAATGATCTGCTGGCTGATGGATAGCCCCAAACCTTTGCCTTTACCTGCGCTTTTGGTGGTGAAAAAAGGTTCAAAGATGCGGTCGCGAAAGTGATCCGCGATGCCCGTGCCGGTATCGGCAACAGTGACCATCACTGATCCGTTGTTTTCGAATGTGTTGATGGTGATGACGTGATCTCTTTCCGGTGCATTTGATTGCTTCTGGATAGCAATGGCTTCTCTAGCATTATCCACGAGATTGTAGATCACCTGCACCAATCGGTTGCGATGGCCCATGATTGGCGGCATGTTCGGTTCAATGCGGACATCGAGCGCAATGCTCTCCAGCTTGAGCTGGTTTTTCATGACGGCCAGCGTGTCATCGATGGGAAGTTGAATCTGCAAGGGCTCTTTTTCGAACCCCGGTGTCTGCCCCATATCACCGAGCCGTTGAATCATCTGTGATGCCCGGGCCACCTGGTCGCTAATCTCCCGGGAAACGGCCGCCAGGTGCGTCGCTTTGAGCGGGCCCTTTTGGCGTACCATCATTTTGAGAAAGTCGCTGCCCACTTTGATGGCATTGAGCGGCTGGTTCAGTTCGTGGACTGTGGCTGGAGAGATACCGCCCGGCGTGGGCATCATTTTGAGCAGGTCCCAGGCCGTTACCAATTCGACGTGCATCATCAAGGCCGGTAACAGTATGATGTCTGCGATCAAGGCTGAAATCATGGTCACGACCATGAGAAAACCGAATATAGCGGTGGGCTGAAAGTGAGAGAAAATCAACACGGAAAATCCCAGGCTGATGGTCAGGGAGGTAAAAATGATGGGCCGCCCTACGTTCATCAGGGTGTCGCGCATGGCCCGGTCCTTGTCCAGGTCCCGTTTGAACTCGGTGTTGTAGCGCACCAGGTAGTGGATGGTGTCATCCACTACCAGGCCGATGGCCACACTGGCGATCAGGCTAGTGGCAACCGACAGCGGAATCCCCAGCAGCCCCATGAGTCCGAAATTCACCACGATGGGAAACAGGTTCGGTACCACGGCGATGAGGCCGACCTTGCTGGAAACGAACAGAACCACCATAACGGCGAAGATCAGCGCCAGGGAAATGGCCAGGCTTTTGACCTGTCCCAAGGTGAGCAGATGGCTCGAGGCGGCGATGACCATGCCCAGTCCGGTAACATCAAGGGTAACATCATCGTCGAAGGCGGTTTTGGCGTGGGCCAAAATCCGGTCACGCGTATGGATAAAGTCGCGGGAGTTGGCAATATGGGTGAGCATGAGGATGTTGACCCGGCTATAGTCGGCACCCATGAACCGCTGCAGCAAATCATTTCCCAGGATGATTTTGAAGTTGTTCATCAGCATCCTGAGTTCATAGCTGTCCTCGGGCAGCACATAAAACTGCGGGTCGAACCGGTTGTAGACGTAGTTGACCAGCTTGAGGTAGTCGGCCAGCGATATCGTTTTGTCCACCCCGGGCAGCTGGTCCAGAAAGGTCTGCAGCCGGGCGATCCCGGCCACATTGGCCGGAATTTCGAAATAGTCCGCCTCAGTACCGGCCATGACCACGTTGATGGGAAAGCTGCCGGACATATCCTGGTAAATATCATGAAAATGCATGCTCACATTGGTGTTGCGTTTGAAAAAAGCCACCGGATTGGTTTCCACGCGAATCCGGAAGATGCCGGCGGCGCAGACGACCGATACCAGGCCGATGGCGATCAGGCAGGTTTTACGGTGCTTCAGGTTCAAGGTGATAATGCCCGCCATCACGCCGTCGAAAAAACGATCGATTGCCGACGCGCCGGCAGCGTTGGTGCGTGGTGCAGGCAGCCAGGCGAGCATGGCCGGAAAAAAGGTGAGCACAATGACCAGCAGGCTGGCCATGCCGAAACAGGCGAACAGGGCAAACTCCTGGATGGCAGCAATGCGGTTGGCCCCGAGTGAACCGATACCAATGAGCGTGGTGGCCACCGCCAGTGTGACGGGGAAGGCCATGCGGCCGAAGGTGGCCCGGCTGGCTGTTCTGTTCGAAGGCGATGCTTTGATCTGCTGAAGGTATTCGGTGTAGATGTGCAGACAGTATGCTGTGCCGACGGCAATGAGGAATACCGGGACGATGATGGTGAGCATGGAGACGGAAATGCCGCTCAGGGCCATCAGACCGAAAGTCCATAACACGGCGAGCATTACGCACGAAAGGGGCAGGATCAGGCAGTGCAGATTACGGAACAGCCCCACCAGCAGCACGGCGATAATGATCAGCGTGATGGGCGTCAGGTGGAAAAAATCCTGCCGGGTATATTCCGCCAGCGCTTCTGAGACCAGGGGCATGCCGGTCTGGTAAAGGCGCAGGTTTTTGCCCGTCGTTTTGAAGAGCTGTCTCACAGCAGCGATGGCCGCATCCTTATCCGCTTCGGCGTCGAGGACCAGGGTGATGATGGTGGTTTTACGGTCTGCCGAGATGAGGTTGCTCTGAAACAGTTCCACCGGCACCAGCATGGCGGCGAATTCGGCCATATCCCATTCATTGCTCCGGTCAACGCTCTTTCTGACCTCCGGTAGGCTGATGATCCTTATGACCCCGTCGATTTGCGCCGCAGCCTCGGACAGCTGGGTGATCTTGGAAAAGGTGGCCGGATCGAGAATATCCCGGGCCTTGACCACCAACCGGATGATCTCATCGGAGCCGAACTGCGTCAGAAATTGATTGTATCGGTCCGATTCGTCCAGGTCTTCGATAACTAAGTCATAAACGGTGGTTTTAAAGGAGAGTCCGGGAAGGTGCCAGGCAAAGAAAAAGGTGATGGCGGCGCAGCACAAAAGCACCCATCCAGGCGTTTTGACCACCATGTTCAGATAGGCATTGAAGGAGAATCGTTTCATGCCGTCGGCAACCCTGTTAGTCATTGCACCACAGGTTCTGAGTAAAATCTCGGTGACTGTTTATCTGTTACCACGTTCATGGGATTTCTGCCATACGTCTAGCTCGTCTTAATTCCTGAGCATTCCCCTCGAATCCTTGACCCCTCAATCCCTAACCCGGACAAGCCGGAACCTAATTGATTATTGAAGATTTGTCGAATCGCTTCGCTCTGTCATTTTTATGATCTTTTTTTAAAATAGATCCGCCGGAGGCGGACATTAAATAGTCAATATTCAATCGAAAATATTCAATTGTTCAAGATAGAGAAAGTTTACCCATTATTTTTTTCCGCAAAATGCAAAGATTTTACAATTTACTATCTAACAGGTTAGTTCGAGGGTTTTTGAGATTCAAGACACGACAGGGTACATTCGAGAATTCAGCCCCCGTCCGTGGCCGATTCCAGGGGCACAGTGGTGGAAGAGAGGTGGATGGAAAATGTCTTGTCGCCGGTATCCGACCGGATGCCGTCTGCCGCGGATTGAATCCGTTGGAGCAGCGCTTCATGTTCGCCGTCCGTTGACCCGGTGATCAGCAGGACGAACTGCTGGGCATCGATGCGGCTCAAGGTGTCGCCGCCCCGGATGCATCCGGCAAGGGCCGCACCCAATTGCCGAAGGACATCGTTTTTCACATTGGGCAGGGTGCCCTGAAAAGTTACATCGATACGGCACAGCGTCAACGGCTGGCCTGCCCGGGCGGCTCGGTTCGCTTCCCGCAGAACCCCTTACGGTTGCACAGGCGGGTGAGGTCATCATCACATTGACGGGAAAGCTGCCGGACAGATCTACTGCCTTTTTGACGTCCGGCAGGCTGATAGTCGGGCGGACCCCGTCGATTTTGCCCAAGGACTCGGCCATGATGCCGATCTTTTTAAAGGTGGCGGCGTCAAAGACGTCTTCGCAGGAAATGACTACCCGGATGATTTCTTCGGAGCCGAAAATAACCTTGAATGCCTGGTATTGCCGGGTTTCATCCAGGTCTTCGATGACCATGTCGTAGATCTAGGTGTTGAAGGCGAGTCGAGGGATGGTGCTCAGGAAAAAGAAGGTGAGGGCGCCGATGACAATGAGGACGGCGATCCGCCGGAGGATAATCCACCGGAAGCAGGCGTCTATAGACAGACGGCGAAAGGTTGTTGCAAGGCTGTTGAAGGCCAAGGCGATTCTCTCCGCTGAAACGGGTATTGTATTTACCCCAGTTGGATGCCGAAAAGGTGCTCCTGCCCGGTTCGGCCCCGGATCTCCTGGTTTCCCAGGTCCATGAGCGGCAGTTGCTGTGTCACCAGGGATGCGGTTTGCCGGCACATGACAATGGGGCCGGGAAGTGTTTTGTTGGCCATGGAGGAGAGGCGGAACGCCAGGTTGATGCAGTCTCCCACCAAAGCCAGATCGGCGGGCCGGGAACCGTAATGGGAAAGGGTAACCTGGCCGGTGGTCAGTCCCCAGCCCAGCACCGGGGGGGGGATCACAAGACCCCGGTCCGTCAGCTGCCGGTGGATTTCAGGGCCGCTGCGCAGCTGGCAGATGGCGGCCTGGCAGGCCGATAGCGCATGGTCGGGGGAAAACCCCCCGGGATGCTCCCAGAAGGCGAAGACAGCATCTCCGATATAATCTTTGACCGTTCCATGGTGCTCGTTCACAATGGTACTGAATCGGGAGAAAATCTCCTTGATGAAGGCGTAGACCACAGCCGAATCCACCTTCTGGGAAAAGGCGGAGAAGCCTCGGACATCGGCCACCAGACTGGTGACGCAGATCGCTGTCGGGCTGATGGCGGTCTGCTCCGTCCAGTTCTCCTTCTCTGGCTGGGGTGCCAGATGCGGACAGAAAAGACGGATGGATGTGCCGCCCAGGGAGATGAGATCTCCGTCTTCAAGCTGTCGGGATGCGCCCGGCGCCATTCGGACGTCGTTGACCCAGGTGCCGTTTTTGCTCATGTCGGTGATTTCCACGCCATATCGGGTCAGCCGAACCACCGCATGGTCACGGGAAACCATTGGATTGCGCACTATGATGCACTTGCCCCTGTCAATGCCGCGGCAGACGCGGCCAAGAAATATCTTGTCGGTCAGGGCGAGGCGGCGGGGCACACCCTGCTCTTCCTGCCATTGCAGGCTGGGTTCGGGTGTCATGGCTTCCGATGGCATCTTGGTTTCCTAAGCCTCATGAACGGTTTTCTGCGCTTCAATCCAGAATGGACCATCTGTACAGACCGAATCAGCGCCGTTTCGAAAAGGAGTCGCCTGCAGAGATGGCCCGGAGTGCCATTGGCTGAATCGGGCTGCGGCCGACCGCATCATTATTTGTTACAGGTGGAGATAAGCGCTGGGAAAGTATTCTGTTCTTAACACATTGACAGATCAGCGGCAACGGGCAACATCACAGGGAAAGGTTCTGTTCTTATAAAGAAGCATTCTTCTAAATTAGAAAAGAAAAATATGCGAACCGTTTGTCCGGATGGGTATAAGGGGGCGGTTGGAAAACAGCCGGCATCCTGAATGGTTATTTTAGGATGCCGGCGGGGTATGGTGTGGTGAGACGGCAAAGAATGAAAAAATCTTTGTCTGCCGGTTCCATACTTATTCGCGGTGTCAGGGCAGGGTGGCCGCCATGGCGAAATTGGATAATGCCTGTTCCATTTTCCGGATTGCGTCGCCCATTTCGGTGATCCCGTGGCGACGGGCCAGGTAATCCGGGGCATTGTAGGAGAACCAGACCTGACCGGCGCTGTCCTCCCAGATCAGTGCCTTTAAGGGGAGGTCGATGCCCATGGATCGGCTGCGCTGGATCAGCGGGGTCCCCATGGCAGGACTACCGAAAACAATCAGCAGCGTGGGCTTCAGCGCCTGGCCGATGCGTTGGGCGCCTTTGGCATGGTCGATCCGGGCGAAGACGGCAATGCCTTTTTCTTTCAATGCGCTTTCCAGCCGGTTGGCGGTGGTGGCCACATCGTGGCTGCTTTTTACACTGACCAGGCCACCCTGGGCGGCAGCCGTACCGATCATGAAAACGGTTAACAGAAGAACGAGAATGGTTTTTTTCATGGGTATTCCTTCTTTATCCTGACCATATTTCAAATCAGCGTTGGGCCCAATTACTCGGTTTTCTCGAATTCATCCTTGCCGACCCCGCAGATGGGACATTCCCAGTCCTCGGGCAGGTTCTCGAATACGGTTCCCGGGGCGATGCCGCCCTCTTCGTCTCCCAGTGCAGGATCATAGATGTAGTCGCAAGGAACGCAGCGCCATTTGTCCATTTGTATTTCTCCTTTTGCGCGAACCCTAAATGACAAAATTGAAGCTCCCTGCGGCAAACCACGGGGAATCTTCACCGTAAGGGCGTTATCGATTTCCAGCTCGCTCGCCCGGTTGAATCCCTTCGGGTGCGCGCAGCGCAATTCAACCGGGCGAGCGTATTCCCCGCCGCAAGCAGCGGGGAATACGCTCGCTATCGCGGTTCTATTTCCCGGCCATCATGGCCGCAATATCTTCCTCGACGGTGCCTATGGGTTTGATATTAAACTTTTCCACCAGCACGTTGGCCACATTGGGGGAGAGAAAACCCGGCAGCGTCGGCCCCAGCCGGATGCCCTTAACTCCCAGGAACAGCAATGCCAGGAGCACGGCTACCGCCTTTTGTTCGTACCAGGCGATGTCGTAGGAGATCGGCAGGTCGTTGATATCCTCCAGGCCGAACACCTCTTTGAGTTTAAGGGCGATTACGGCCAGGGAGTAGGAGTCGTTGCACTGGCCGGCATCCAGCACCCGGGGAATGCCGCCGATGTCACCCAGGGCCAGCTTGTTGTAGCGGTACTTGGCGCATCCGGCGGTGAGAATTACCGTGTCCTTGGGCAGGTTTTCTGCCACATCAGTGTAATAGCTTCGAGTTTTATGGCGGCCGTCGCAGCCGGCCATGACCACGAACCGTTTGATGGCTCCGGATTTCACAGCCTCCACCACCTTGTCGGCCAGGGCCAGGACCTGGTTGTGGGCGAATCCGCCGACGATGGTGCCGGTCTCGATTTCGATGGGCGGCGGGCAGGTCTTGGCTTTTTCGATGAGGGCAGAGAAATCCTTGGCGCCGCCGGCAGGCCGGTCGGCAATGTGCACGGCACCTTCATAACCCACTACACCGGTGGTAAAGAGCCGGTCCAGGTAGGTATTGTCTTTTTTCAGCGGCACCAGGCAGTTGGTGGTCAACAGGATCGGCCCATTAAAGGATTCGAACTCCTTGTTCTGATGCCACCATGATCCGCCGTAATTTCCCACAAAATGGTCGTACTTTTTAAAGGCCGGATAGTAATTGGCCGGCAGCATCTCGCCGTGGGTGTAAACATCCACACCTGTGCCCTCGGTCTGCTTTAGCAGTTCCTCCATGTCTTTCAAATCATGGCCGGTGATCAGTATCCCCGGATTGCTGCCCACGCCGATGTTCACTTCTGTGATTTCCGGGTTGCCGTAGGCTGTGGTATTGGCCTCGTCCAGCAGGGCCATTGTCGATACAGCCGTTTCCCCGGCTTTCATCACCAACGCAACCATCTCGTCAACCGTCAAGTCTTTTGTGGTTGAGGCCAGGGCTTCCATCATGAAGTCGTTGACCTCATCTTTTTGAAGTCCCAGGATGGCGGCGTGGTCCGCATACGCGGCGATGCCTTTCAACCCGATGGTCAACAGCTCCCGCAATGAGCGCACATCTTCGTTGTCTGTGGCCAGAACACCCACGGATGTTGCCTTTTCGGCATAGGCGGATGGATCGGTGGCCACCCAGGTGGCCGCTTCGGGCAGCGCCTGGTCAAAATCACCGCCGTTTTTCTCCTTGTAGGCGGCCAGGAATTTAGACTTGAACTGGTCCCGTCGCTCCAGGCCCTCCTGGATCATGACGGTAAAGCGGGCATCGTCCCAGTTGGCATTGGTGATGGTGGCAAACAGGCCCTGGGCGATGAAATCATCGTTGGTGCGGTCCGCAGCACCCAGCTCCTTGAGCTTTTCACCGTAAACCGAGATTCCTTTGAGTACGAAAATCAACAGGTCTTGAAGGTTGGCGGTTTCCTCCGGCTTGCCACATACGCCCTTGACGGTGCAGCCGGTGTTCTTGGCGGTTTCCTGACATTGAAAACAAAACATGGTGTGTTTCCTTTCCTATAGTGTGATTATGGTTTTAGCGCCGCTGACGCCTCGGATGCGTCAATGATGCGTTGAAAATGCTGAATCAATTCGTTTGGATCGTGTCCGTACGCTTTTGCGACATCGTCCACGGTATGGAAGGCTTCCGTCGGGCAGCCCACGCACAACAGGCCGAGATCCATGAACGGTTTAAGGAGCTTCGGGTACCGATCTAAAAGTTCCTTGACGGTAATGTCTGCCGATAAACGTGGATTCATAATTGGGAATGGTTTCCTTTCCGATGGGGTTCATGTTGCCGGAAGTGTTTCAACCGACAAGCTCCAGCAACCGGATCCACGGGTCAGTGTTAAAATGAAGAATAGCCATTGTTTCCAAGCCTGTCTTTGCGCTGGCGCAAACAAGATGGATTTTTTTAAAAAAATGCAGGGCTGCAACAATGAGGGGAGCGAGATTACGAGTCAGCCAGTTTCAGCGAATTGGACCAGGGCGTGAGGATTGGTGATGACGATCTGCTCGCGCCCGGACTTGATCCAGCCGTTTTTTTCCCAGGCGCTAAGCGTGCGGCTGACCGTGTATAAGGTGGTCCCGGAGTAGTCAGCGATATTCTGGCGGCTCAGGGCGATATCAATGAGTATCCCATCCCGGGTCTTCGAACCGGCCCGCCGCATCAGTCGAAGAAGGGAACGGGCGATACGTTGATCCACATACTCGGTGCAAACCTCCAGGTAGCGGTGCTGCATATCGTCGATACGTTCCAGAACGATGCCCAGCAGGTTGATAGCGATATCCGGATATTGGTGAATCAAATGAATCATCTTCGGCTTATCCCAGCCGATGACCTCCGTCTCTTCTAAAGATTCAGCAGTGACCAGATAATTTCTATTTTTGAAAAGGGCGGTCACAGCGGTTAATTCTCCGGCACCGATATAGCCGATGATTACTTCCCTGCCCTGCTCATTGAGTTTGGTCAGTTTTAAACGACCCTGATTCACCAGGTAACAATGCTTTGCCGGATCACCCTGATGAAACAATATGCTTTTGGGCTGAAATGTTATGCTGCGACCCTCTTTTAACAACGCTGCATTCTGTTCACGGGTAAGGCCTATGAAAATTTCCGATTGATGCAGGCTGTCCGATTGATGCGGGTTCGTATCCATAAACAAGTACAGATCCTAAAAAAGAAGAATTATTATCCGACAGATATTTGTATTTGACGTATCATCGGCTGCTTTATATGCATTGTATGAGAGGATGGCAATTCAAAAAAAATCTCTTCAAAATAAGTTTTTTTCGGGTACTATGTCAATGAAATAATAGAAATTTTATGGGGTGCTGGCCTTGCAGGAGGAGGGGATTACCCGTCAACCGGATGGGGCCGTTGGTGAAAAATTTTATAGACAACGATTACCCTGATTGCACAAAAAGAATCGACTTGCAAACGACAACAACCGGATGCCGCACAGTTTCCAAACTCAATTTTTGCCGTGTCATGAATCCGGAAAGGAGAATTCCTAATCAGAGGAGAATTTATGGATCCTTATTTTCAGTACCGAAAAGATATCATCGACTGCTGTCAGTGGCTGTGCCGGCACGGCTATTTCGGCTCCCTGCTCAGCGCCGGGGGTAACGTGTCGGTGCGTATTCCCGATGAACCGGTGGTGGTGATCACCCCGTCAGGGAAGCCATACATGGAGCTGGTTCCGGAAAACATCTGCGTGGTGGATTTCAACCTGAACCGCATCGACAGCGACCTGGCACCCTCCATCGAGACCGCCATGCACGTGGGCATCTACCAAAACCGGGCGGATGTCGGGGCCGTGGTTCATACCCACCAGGCATACGCCAGCGTTTTTGCCTTGATCAACCAGCCGATCCCGGCCCTGTTTGACGAAGTGGCTCTGGCCATTGGCGAGACCGTGGATGTGGTCCCTTATGCCTTTTCCGGAACCCCGGAGCTGGTGGAGAACGTCACACGAACGGTGACCAACGGCTGCAACTGCTTTATCATGCAGAACCACGGAGCGCTGAATCTGGGCCAGACCCTGGACGCGGGGTGGAAAAACGCCGAACTGCTGGAGAAGACCGCCCAGGTCTACTACCATGCCCTGACCACTGGAAAGCCGGTGACGACGCTGCCCGCCCACGACCTTTAAAAAGGCTCCAACCTGCTTGACAATGAATTGATTGATTTTATATTTGATCATACATGCATATATTTATCTGGTAGGAGGTCGTTGTGATCAAAAAAAATGCCCATTCCGCTTGTACGCCTGAAACATGCGATGTCCGGGTGGTTCACCTGGATCGGGTGGCCCGGGCCAAAGCGGAGGCCATTGCAGAAAAGGAGCTGGACCGGCTGGCACTGACTTACAAGATAATGGGCGATCCCACCCGACTCAAGATCATTATGGCCCTGCGGGGCGGGGAGATGTGTGTCTGCGACATCGCCGCCTTCGTGGGCCTGAGCGAATCGGCCGTCTCCCATCAGCTCAGGCGCCTGCGGGAACTCTCCCTGGTCCGCTCCCGCCGCGACGGCCAGATTCTCTATTACACGCTGGACGACAAGCATGTGCTGGAACTGGTCACCATCGGCCTTCACCACATCAAGGAATAATAATCCACCACAACCCGGCCCGTCACACAGCGGCCATGCCCATCTTCGAGAAAGAGGAGCGATATCCTATGAATCTTGTGCTCAACATTTTTCTTCAGTCCTGGAACATCCTTGTTGAGTCATCCGCCTTCATCCTGCTGGGATTGATCGTCAGCGGATTGCTGCGGGTATTCCTCAACCCCGGGTCGGTCTCCAGGCACCTGGGCCAGGGGCGCTTCAAGTCGGTGTTCAAGGCCTCGCTCATGGGCATCCCCATTCCCCTGTGCTCATGCGGCGTGCTGCCGGCGGCCGCGCCATTACTTATGCCCTGATGGATCCCATCATGACCGTGATGCGGCCGGTGGCGGCCTTTTTCACGGCCTTTGCCGCCGGCATTGCCGAGAATCTGCTGGGAAAGCCTGATACGGCTCGCCCCATCGTGCCGGACCTCTCCTGCCCGGTGGATGGCTGCTGTGACGGCCAGAACTGCTTACCGGAGTTGCACCGCAATCACCACAGCTTCGGGGAAAAAACAAGGGCCGGGTTCCGATTTGCTTTTACCGATGTGTGGGGAGATCTGGCCGTGTGGTTTCTGTTCGGCCTGCTACTGTCCGGCATGATTACCGTGCTGATCCCCGAATCGATCTTCAGCCGGTACATGGGCGGTGGCATTGGTGCCATGCTGATCATGCTGGCCGTGGGCATTCCCATCTATATCTGCGCCACGGCATCCACGCCCATTGCCGCGGCCCTGATCCTGCAAGGTGTCAGTCCCGGTGTGGCGCTGGTGTTTCTGATGACTGGACCGGCCACCAATGTCACATCCCTGACCGTGCTCACCCGTGTGTTGGGCAGGCGGGCCACGGCTATCTATCTGACAGGCATTGCCGTCTGCGCGGTGGGCTTCGGGCTGCTGGTGGACTGGATCTACCGGTCCCTGGGCATCTCAGCGCAGGCGGTGGTGGGGCAGGCCGGTGAAGCCATGCCGCATGCCGTTGAACTGACCGGCGCAATCGTCATTCTTGCGCTGTCTGTGAAACCGGTATGGCGGACCATTTACAGCCATTTTGTCAAACCAGGACCGGCAGTTGAATCGTTGGCGACGAATCGCGAGCGCTTAAACGCGCCGGAACACTGTGCCGGCAGCACATGAGGGTGCGCCCACTGACCCGTGGGGCCGGTAGACTGAGGAACGAAGTCGGAGGACGGGGGTCAGAATCGCTGATGCAGTTGAGCGGCTTCCAGCCGCGATCGGTTTTCCGACTTCTGACATCTGTTTTCCGTATTTTTTTATTGACACCTCTTAAAGTTTGGATTACCTAACTTTTTACGAGACCCGAAATACTTGTGTAGCGCGTGGAGTTCCAATGAAAAAAATAAATATTCGAAACATGCAGGTCAACCAGGAAGGAACCATCGCCAGCATCAAGATTGGCGGTGAACTGGGGCGTCGGATCCGGGATATGGGTCTGGTGACGGGAACCGAAATCAAGATCCAGGGACGGGCACCACTTTACGATCCGGTGGCCCTGCGGGTCAAAGGCTTTACCCTGACCCTTCGCAACAATGAAGCCGACCACATCGAAGTCGAGGTTAACGGATAACAATGAATTTTTGTGTTGCATTGGGTGGTAATCCCAACGCCGGGAAGACCACCCTTTTTAATGCCCTCACGGGCTCGCGGCAGCACGTGGGCAACTATCCCGGCGTGACGGTGGACCGCAAAGAGGGGCGTTATGTGCAAAACGGCCACGATATGCATATCGTGGATCTTCCCGGCACCTATTCCCTCACCGCCTACAGCGTCGAAGAGGTGGTGGCCCGGGATTTTCTGGTCAATGAACGCCCCCGGGTAACCATCAACATCGTCGACGCTTCCAACCTGGAGCGCAACCTTTACCTGACCATCCAGTTTTTGGAACTGGGTATTCCCACCTGCGTGGCCCTGAACATGATAGACGTGGCCAGAAGCCGGGGCATCGAGATCAACGATAAAAAACTTTCCCGTCTCCTCGGTGTGCCGGTCGTTCCCATCATGGCCCGTTCAGGGTTTGGGAAAAAAGCCCTGATGGACGCCGTGGAAACGGTGGCCAAAGCGCCACTTCCCCAGCCCCTGCGGGTTTCCTACGGCCGGGACCTGGAAACCGCCATCCAGGAGATGGAAAAAAATATCGCCGGTAAAAATTTTCTCACAGACCTGTATCCGTCTCGCTGGATCGCCATCAAGTATCTGGAAAACGACGAGCAGATCCTTAAAAAGGGAAGGGAAACAGATCCGCAGATCGCCGATCAATTGGAGGCCGTCACCCGAAAGGTGGGGGCGCACATCGAAGAGACATTGGAGACCTATCCGGAAGCCATTATTGCCGATCACCGTTACGGGTTTATCAGTTCCATGCTCAAGCAGAGGGTGGTCAAGGAGCGCCATGACAAGCACCGGCTCTTCTTGTCCGACCGCATCGACAAGGTGCTGGTGAACCGCTTCGCCGGCCCCATCATCATGCTGCTGGTGCTCATGGGGCTGTACCAATTTGTGTTTACTTACAGCGTAGTGCCCGCTGCCTGGTGCGAGGGGGTCTTTGAATGGCTTTCGGACGTGGTGTCCACCGCCCTGCCCGACGGTCTGCTAAAGTCCCTTATCGTCTCCGGCGTCATCGACGGGGTGGGCGGCGTGCTCGGTTTTGTACCGTTGATTCTGTTCATGTTTTTCGGCATCGCCATGCTGGAAGATTCGGGATACCTGGCGCGGGTGGCCTTCATGCTGGACCGGGTGTTTCAGGTTTTCGGGCTCCACGGCAGCTCGGTGATGGCCTATATCGTCTCCGGCGGCATCGCCGGCGGTTGTGCGGTGCCCGGCGTGATGGCCACCCGAACCCTGAGGTCGCCCAAAGAGCGCATCGCCACCCTGCTCACGGTGCCGTTCATGAACTGCGGGGCCAAACTGCCCGTGTTCGCCCTGCTCATCGCCGCCTTTTTCCCCCACAGCCGCGCCCGGATGATGTTCATCCTCACCCTGATCTCCTGGGGCGGGGCCCTGCTGGCGGCCAAGTTCCTGCGGATGACCGTGGTCAAAGGTGCCTCCACCCCCTTTGTCATGGAACTGCCTCCCTACCGCCTGCCGACCTTCCGGGGCCTGATGATCCACACCTGGGAGCGGACCTGGCAGTATGTGAAAAAGGCCGGCACCGTGATTCTGGGCATCTCCGTGCTGCTGTGGGCGGCCATGACCTTTCCCCGCCTGCCGGATTCTCAAATTGAATACTATGACACCCAGCGCGGTGGGATTGTGTCGACAGCAGCGCCACAGGTGGTAAAAGAACTTGAGACATCAACGGGGGAGCAGCCCCTTTCCGATTCCGCCGCCGAATTGAAGGCCGATCTGCTGGCCGTGGAAGCCCGGCAGGCCGGGGCCGCCCTGCGCTACTCACTGGCCGGCCGCATCGGCACCGGCATTGGATCCGTCTCCCGCTGGGCCGGCTTTGACTGGCGTACCAACATTGCCCTGCTGGGCGGATTTGCCGCCAAGGAGGTGATCGTTTCCACCTTGGGAACGGCCTATTCACTGGGTGAGGTGGACGCCGAAGCTGCCGATTCGCTGGCCGGTAGGTTGGCCGCCGAGCCGGGATGGCGACCGCTTACCGCCTGGAGCGTGATGATCTTTATCATGTTCTACGCGCCCTGTTTTGTCACCGTGATCTGCATCGCCCGGGAATCTTCGTGGAAATGGGGCGTATTTTCCATGGTGTTCAATACATCCCTGGCCTTTTTCCTGGCAGTGATCATCTACCAGGCCGGTGTCGCGCTCGGATACTGATACGCATGTGCAGATGCTTTACCGGCAGCGGTGCCCCAAACCAACAACAAGGTCTTGAATCATGGAAACACTGATTGTCATATTCATTGTCGTTGCGGCAGCCGCCTATGTGGGGCGAACTCTATACAAGGGATTCAAACAAAAGGACGGTTGTGCCAGTGGTTGCACCTGCTGCAGCATCTCTGATTCATGCAGCGAGCCGGCGGCTAAAAATGCCCGTGACGCTTCTTGCAGCCAGGCCGACCGATAAGCTGCTTGCCATCCCCCCTTTCGCTGTTTCATGCCGCCGGTGACCCAGTTTTATGTTGACTCCGGATCTTGCCTCTTTTATCATCGGCTCCTTAATGACGATCGATCCTTTCGTCCGTAAAGCGATCCCTGCAAAGAGGTCTGGTCGATGAACAGACGCGTGATGGTGGTGGCGTGGGTGATGGTGGTCCTGCTGGTTGGCCCCCTGCCCGCCGTGGCCGCCGAGGACGAACAGGACTTCCTGGGTATCATCACCGGTGACGTGAAAAGCACCGCTCACCAGATCGGCATGGATTTAAAAGCCCTGGTCAAGCGGAACAACATCCACCTGGCTGTATTCAACTCAAGTGGATCCGTCGAAAACATCTACGCCGTTTACCAGCGCCCCGGCAACCATCTAGGCCTGGTGCAGTCCGACGTACTGGCCTTTGTGGCCAAGGTTAAAACCGACCCGCGGCTCAATCTAATTGCAGATAAAATCAAATGGGTTTCCCCTTTGTACGACCAGGAGATCCACATCCTCGGCACAGGTAAGATCCGCAGTTTTAGCGATCTTCACGACAAGCGGGTGGCCATCGGCCATGAGGAGAGTGGCACCTATCTGACCAGCCGACTGCTTTTCGAGATTTCGGGTGTTCTGCCCCGCCAGATGGTGGCTATCGGAAATGCGCAGGCACTGGCGGCGCTAAAAGCGGACAGCATCGATGCCATGGTAACCGTAGACGGGTTTCCGGTGGAGCGTTTTGCGCTGGACGTTTCCCCGGCAGACGGTCTGCATCTGGTTCCGATCACTCATGACGGCATCCGAACTTTCTACCCGGCATCCCGGATTCCCGCCGGCACCTACCCCTGGCAGGCGGCCGATGTGGATACGGTGTCGGTCAAGACTGTTCTGGTGGCCTACGATTTCCGCAACCACCACTGCAACACCATCGGGAAAATGGCCCGGTTGATGGCAGAGGATTTAGACTGGCTTCGATTCAATGGCCACCCCAAGTGGAAATCGGTGGATCTGGACGAACCGGTGAAGGGATGGGAACAGTATAAATGCGTGAAAAACTACACCCCACCCCCCATTGAACCAGAAACCGAACCATCGCACGCCAGGAAACCCAACCCGGTGGCCGATGCCATCGAGGCGGTGTTTCGCCCCTGACACACCTGAACGGAAGCGATCATGTACGAAACCTTTTTTGGCCTGAATAAAAAGCCCTTTCAGATTACCACGGATCCCAGTTTCCTGTGGATGGGGAAAAAGCACCGCGAGGCCCTTTCCACCCTCAAGTACGGGGTGATGGACAACAAAGGATTCTTGCTGTTGACCGGCGATGTGGGGACCGGTAAGACCACATTAATCAACCGGCTGGTGGAAGACATCAAGGGCAAAGCCTATACCGCCAAAATTCCCGACCCGGGCCTCAGCAAGTACGATTTTTACCGCATGGTTTCCCGATACTTCGGGCTGCCCATTGAAGTGCGAACCAAGAGCGACTTTTTAGAGCCATTCAGCCGATTTCTCAACGATGCCCATGAAGAAAGAAAATCGGTTCTGCTGCTAATCGACGAAGCCCAGCGTCTTAAACACGACCTCATGGAGGAGATCCGCCTGCTGTCCAATCTTGAACGGCAGGATGCCAAACTTCTCAATATATTTTTCGTGGGCCAGAACGAATTCAACAGCATCCTGCTCCAGCCGGAAAACCGGGCGTTAATGCGCCGGATCACCATCACCTACAACATCGATCCGCTGAATCAGGCCGAAACCTGCGAGTACATCCGCCACCGCCTGAAAACCGCCGGCGCCGGCTACGAAATCTTCTCCAGTGCGGCCATGGAAGAAGTCTTCAACTTTTCCAGCGGGTTTCCCCGGCAGATCAACATCATCTGTGACCTGGCCATGTTTTTTGCCTCCCAGGTGGCTGGACGGACCATCAACCGGAAGATCGTCAGCCAATGCCGTGAACGGATATCATTCACCGTGGATGAATCGCCGGCGGAAACGGAGAACAATATCCGGGCGCCAGCGCCAGCGACCCGATATCGGCCCATAAAAAAAGAGCGCCGGCCGTTGTTTACCGCAGCGCGTGCGGTTGGGGTCTCGGCGGCATTGCTTATGCTGGGCACCAGTGTCTATTTTGTGCCGGATCAGTGGCAAGACCGCGCCGGGCAGTGGGCCCGTGAAACCTATCAGACCTATTTCCGTCCATCCGGCAAGCTGTCTGACACGGCACAGTCGGCTGTTGACGCCTCTGAATCAGCCGAGGCCGAAGTTGAAACGGTCAGCCCCAACGTTTCTATAGATGATTTTAAAACCGTGATGGCCGCCGAACTGCCGTTGCGCGTGCCCCAACGGCCCCCGGACGTCAGCTTTCCGGAAACAGTTGAAGATCTGTCCAGCGCAACACCAGCCGCGCAATCGGCTACCACTTCAGTGTCGCCTGCCGCCGCCGTGATGACACCTGCACCGGAACGGCCCGATCCGGCCGATGCCATCGACTGGCTATTGAAAAAACGCAAGCAGGAATTCAGCCAATAAACCCCAACATTTTAAATGAATCTGGATGGTTGCAAATGTTCAAGATTGCTGTTCTGCCTGGAGATGGCATTGGTCCCGAAGTGATGGAAGAAGCCCTCAAGGTGCTTGACGCGGCTCAGGAGAAGTTCGCTTTTCAGCTGGCATACACCCCCGCTGATGTTGGCGGTATCGCCATCGACCGACACGGCCGGGCCCTGCCTGATGCGACCCTGCGCCTGTGCGAGGCCAGCGACGCCATTCTTTTCGGATCCGTGGGCGGGCCCAAGTGGGAAATGCTTCCCCCTGCGCAACAGCCCGAACGCGGTGCCCTGCTGCCCCTTCGCAAGCATTTCAACCTGTTTTGCAACCTTCGCCCGGCAAAGGTTTTTCCCGCCCTGGCCGATGCCAGTCCTCTTCATCCAAAAATTGTCAGGGACGGGTTCGACATCCTTTGCGTCCGGGAACTGACCGGTGACATCTATTTCGGCCAGCCCAAGGGCCGGGAGGGCAGCGGGCCCGACGAGCGCGCCTTCGATACCATGGTCTACACCCGCCGGGAGATCGAGCGCATCGCCAGGGCCGCCTTTGATGCGGCCCGGCTGAGAAGCAAGCGGGTGGCCTCGGTGGACAAGGCCAACGTGCTCACCACCATGGTGCTGTGGCGGGAAGTGGTCATCGAGATTGCTAACGCATACCCGGATGTGGCACTGAGCCACATCTATGTGGACAACGCCACCATGCAGCTGGTGAAAAACCCCCACCAGTTCGACGTGCTGCTGTGCGGCAACATGTTCGGCGACATCATCTCCGACGAGTGCGCCATGATCACCGGGTCCATGGGGCTGCTTCCCTCGGCCAGCATCAGCGAAACCGGATTCGGCCTGTATGAACCGGCCGGCGGCAGCGCCCCGGATATTGCCGGCCAGGGAATCGCCAATCCCATCGCCCAGATTCTGTCCGCGGCCATGATGTTGCGCTACAGCCTCAACCTGGCAGATGCTGCCGACGCTGTGGAAACAGCGGTGGCATGGGTGCTGGAAGCGGGCATTCGGACGCCCGACATCGCCGTCGGCGGCCGTGCGGTGAGCACCCGGGAAATGGGTGACGCCGTGGCCCGTCACCTTCGCGACGGCCAATAGGCCGCCGGCGATTCCTATCGGCGCTTTGGGTTATGACCACGCCTGTCCGGTAAGGATCGTGGGGCCGTTGAGAACGGATGACCGTCAGGCCTTGCCCTCGCCGCCGTTTTTCAGCCCGTCGGCATAGCGCTTGTTTCCGTACCAGTGGATCTGCCGGCAGATGCCACGGATGATGCTTACTTCTCCGGAGCGAAAGGGAAGCCGGGAGAAGAACCGGCGGATGCGGGCCATCCAGTAGTCGGGATTTTCCGGGTTCATGTAGCCGATTTGAACCAGGGCTGCTGTCAGTTCGTCGACCATCTGGTTCAGTTCGATGCGTTTGGCCAGACGGGGCGTAAAGTCGGGTGGATCGGTCAGGCCGGCGGTGGACAGGCAGTAACAGACCACCATGACCGCCTGGGCCAGGTTCAGGGAGGTAAAACCTACCGTGGGGATGTTGACCAACGGGTGGCACCGCTTCAGATCGTCGTTGGTGAGTCCCCGGTCTTCGGGACCGAAGAGGATGGCCACCGGGTTGTTTTTGGAAAGGGATATGAGGTTTCGGGCCAGGAATTCAGGGGACTTGATCACCGGACGCCGGCCACCCACCCGTGCGGTGGTGCCTACCACATGGCCAAATGGCGCCAGGGCTTCATCCAGCGAATCGAAGCGCTGGATCTTGTCCACCACGGCTCCGGCCACGTGGGTGGCCAGCCGCCGGATCCGCTCTTCGTCCCAGATGTCAGGGTTCACCACGATCAGGCGGGTAAACCCCATGTTGCACATGGCCCGTGCCGCGGACCCGATATTCTCCGGAAACCGGGGCCGCTGCAGGACGATGGCGATGTTGTCGCGGGTGATGCTGACGGTCATCGGGCGTTGATTTCAAAGGCATTGAAAAAGTAGCCGATCTCAAACGCCGCGGTTTCCGGGGCATCGGATCCGTGGACCACGTTTTTTTCGATATCGGTGGCAAAATCGCGCCGGATGGTGCCTTCGGCCGCCTCCTTGTAATTGGTGGCGCCCATGAGATCACGATAGCGGGCAATGGCGTTCTCTCCCTCCAGCACCATGACCACCGCCGGGCCGGAAGACATGAAGTCGGTGAGGCCGCCGAAAAAGGGCCGCTCGCGATGCACGGCGTAAAACCCTTCGGCCTGGGTCTGGGTCAGGTGGATCATTTTCATGGCGATGATTTTCAGGTCATTGGCCTCCAGCCGTTTGACCACTTCAAAAATAGGATTTTGGCCCAAGATCGCGGCGGAATCAGGTTTCACCTCGCAGGCATACTGAAGTATGTCGAGGACGTGAAACGTGGATCCAACAAAGACATTGGGCCAAAAGACATTTTTGGGATGGATTTTGGTTTGACGCTGCCTTAGCAGAAGGCCGGTACCAAGTCAACTGGTTCCCACTGGCAGGCAAGCCCTGTTCTGCAATGATTCAACAAACTGATATCTTAATATTTTTTTAATCCCTAACCGATTCCCCGAAGCCGTTTTGACCCGTTGACATCATCGGGTGGGCGTCCTATAATTTTGATCGCACAGTAATCGTCCTTTCCTATCATCCAATAGCAACCGATTGTGGAGAGAACATGCCGATCTATGAGTTTTACTGTCCGGACTGTAACACCCTGTTCAGCTTTTTTTCCAGAACCATCAACACATCCAAAAAACCCAAATGCCCTCGATGCAAGACCCGCACGCTAGAGCGGCAGATGTCCGCCTTTTCCTTTACCGGCAAGGCCAGGGAGACCGACGACGGCGAAGACCTGCCCTTTGACGAGGGGAAGATGGAAAAGGCCATGCAGATGCTGGCCAGCGAAGCGGATCGGATCAACGAGGACGATCCGCGCCAGGCGGCCAATCTCATGCGAAAACTCACTGACATGACCGGCATGGAACTGGGCGCTGGCATGGAAGAAGCCCTGCGGCGCATGGAGCGCGGCGAGGACCCGGAGCAGGTGGAGGCGGAGATGGGAGACCTGATGGAAGGGGAAGACCCGTTCATGTTCCCCGAAAAAAAAGGCAGGGGGGGGACCGCCATCAGACGTGCTCCCATGCGGGATGATACCCTTTACGATCTGTAAGGAGGTGGATAGGCTTAAGGCTGAAGGTGTTTAGATGGATTGTATTTCACCGATTTAATGTTTCAAACCCAACAAACCCAATGAACCTTGAAGACCGATTGAAAGCCCGGCAAGGCGACATCACCAAATTGGCTGTGGATGCCATCGTCAATCCGGCCAACACGTCGCTGCTGGGCGGTGGCGGGGTGGACGGGGCCATTCACCGGGCCGCCGGTCCCGAACTGCTGGCCGAATGTCGAACCATCGGCGGGTGCCCCACAGGCGAAGCCCGATTGACCAAGGGCTACCGGCTGCCGGTCAGATATGTGATCCACACCGTGGGACCGATATTCCGGGGCCGGCCTGAGGACAGCCGCCTGCTGGCCGGCTGTTACACCAACAGCCTGACGCTGGCCATGGACCACGGGATCCGAACCATCGCCTTTCCCGCCATCAGTTGCGGGGTTTATGGTTACCCCATTGCCGACGCTTGTAAAATTGCCGTGGACACCTGCGAAACATTCATGGAAACCTATGACGCTCCGGAGAAGGTCATTTTCATGCTCTTCTCGGCGCCGGACCTGGACATCTACACCCGCTATCTGGCTTCCAGATGGGGGTAGGGGGATGTGCCGGCGGTTGACATCACCCAAACGTGGTATAAACAACGTTGACGATTCCGTAAAAAGTCCGATATCTGCGTTACGCTTCATCCCTCGTCACTGCGGCGTACGGCAAGTACGCTGCCTACGGCACCCGCGGTAGCGGTATTCTCGGGATTCGCAAGCCTTGATCTCGAACGTTTTACGAAACCGTCTGAAAACTGACTTTTTACGAATTCATCAATGTTACCATATCCACCGTCGATACCCACAGGAATTGGGATTGACAAACCCGATGGACATGGTTAAGTTTTACAACTGAAGCCAATACTGGTTCCGGTCCTGAACAATCACGGACCGATTTTTATTTTTAAGGAGGATACCATGTTCGAGATTACGCAACCGGCAGTCCAGCAGATTGCCGAGTATTTCAAGGGTAAGGAGTTTGACGTCGACGGTTTCAAGTTTATCGTCAACACGGAATTTCTGGAAAAAGCCCAGCCCATCAAGGTGGACTTTCAAATGTACGGCTTCAAGCTGGACTGCGGCATGGACTTTGGCCCCGGCTGCACCAGTTGCAGTACGGAAGGGTCTTGCTGCGCCTGATCGGCCCCGATCGGTTTTACTGAAAAGGCGATCCTTCCTGGTCGCCTTTTTTTATCTTTCTACCACCGGTATCATCGATGGCTTCCAGCCTATCTGCCGGCTGTGCACCCGTTTCCCGCTGGTGCTGTTCTTTCTCTTGCGGCACCGGCGCTGCCTTGCTATAACGCCCTCAATTCCAACGGCAAACAGCGGATGCCCCTACCGATGGATGGCGTTTTGGCTGCCGGGTGTTTCTTCCCATCCATGACCAATGATAGACGGACCCCAAGGAGCAGATGATGACATTGGTGATGTACGCTGTAAATGAGCATGTGGCCACGGTTACCTTAAACGACGGGGAAAACCGGTTCAACCCGGATTTTCTGAACGCTTTTCTCGGCGTGCTCTATGAGATCGAGAGTCTTACCGACGCCACCACACTGGTGGTGACCTCGTCCCATGAAAAGATATTCTCCAACGGCATCGATCTGGAGTGGCTGGTGCCGCTTATCCAACAGAACGATATCGCCCGGGTCAAGGATTATTTTTACCTGCTCAACCGAATGTTCAAACGCATCGCCACCTATCCCCTGGTGACCGTGGCCGGCATTTCCGGCCACGCCTTCGCAGGCGGTGCTATTATGTGCTGCGCCTTCGATTTCAGGTTCATGCGATCGGACCGCGGGTTTTTCTGCTTCCCCGAAGTGGACCTGGGCATTCCTTTTCTGCCGGGCATGAATGCACTTTTGAAAAAGGCAATGCCCACGTACATGGTGGAGTACATGGAGTACACCGGTGTCCGGCTCACCGCCGCCCAGTGTGTGGACCACCACATCGTCCACAAGGCCTGCCCCATGGAAACGTTAATGGAGGAGACGACAGCCTTTGCCATGGCCATCAACAAACGGCGTCCAGTGGTGGAGGAGATGAAAAAACGGCTGAATCAGGCCATCGTCCACGCCATCGATATCGAGGATGTTCCCTACATCGAATCGGGACAGTTCAATATCGGTTGATCGGGTTCCCTGAATGGTTAAACGACGCTTTTTATTTCTACTTTTCTGAAAGGAGCGATCACGGTGGCTGATTTGATGGAGATCATTAAGGGCAGGCGAAGTATCCGCAAATATGAAGCACAGGATGTACCGGACGCGATGGTGGATCAGGTTCTGGAAGCCATCCAGTGGGCACCGTCATGGACCAACTGCCAGTGCTGGGAAGTGGTGGTGATCCGAAATCCGACTATCAAGGCGCAGCTCCAGGCCACCCTTCCCCCGAAAGGCAACCCGGCCGTCAATGCCATTGTTCAGGCGCCGGTACTGCTGGCCCTGTGCGCCAAAACCGGAACCTCGGGCTATTACAAGGATCTGGAAACCACCAAGTTTGGTGACTGGATGATGTATGACCTGGGCCTGGCCACACAGAACCTTTGCCTCGTGGCTCACGCGCTGGGCCTGGGCACGGTCATCGTCGGCCTGTTCGACCATGACCGCGCCAGGGCGGTGATAAACGTCCCGGACGGATATGAACTGGTCACTCTGATTCCACTGGGGTATCCTGCAAAGGTGGGCAGCGCCCCCAAGCGCCGTGAATCCCATGAGTTCACCCACGACGAGCATTTCTAAACCAACCCCGCGGAAACGGAGGGAAATGAAAAGATCCCCCCGGCGTGACCCGCCGAAACCTTCCCTGAGCGAACCGTTTCAGGACGGTGATGCGATGTTCCGTGCCCTTTTTGATCATGCGGGCACCGGACTGGCCATCACTTTTCCCGATGGTCGTTTCATCGTGGTTAACCCGGCCTTGTGCACCATGCTTGGCTATTCGGAAAAAGTACTTCTGGACCTTCGTCTGGAAAGCATCATAGCGCCGAATCAGTGGGACCGGTTGTGGGAATTGTTTCAGGCCATTCTGGCCGGCAAACGAAGCCATGCCCAGCTGACCCTCGAATGCCGGCACCAGAGCGGAAAAGCAGTCCGGGGACTGTTGAATCTCTCCATGGTCCCTGACAAAGCTGGCGATGCCCGCTATCTCATTGTCCAGATCCAGGACGTCAGCAGTCTGATCCGCACAGAAACCGAATTGGAGGAGAGCCGGCAACGGTACCGCGCCTTGTCCGATGCCACCTTCGAGGCGGTGTTTATTTCCAAAAAAGGGATCTGCATCGACGCCAACCGCACCGCATCCACCATGTTTGAGACTCCCCGCGAAGAGCTGATCGGCATCTTCGGCACCGACGTCATTGCACCGGAATACAAGTCAAGGGTCAAGGACAATATACTTTCCGGCTACGAAGATCCGTACCATGTCGTGGCCGTAAAAAAGGACGGCACCCGGTTTCATGTGATGATCCATGGAAAGATGATCCGGATCGGCGGTAGCGAGGTCCGGGTGACGGTGCTGCGTGACATCGACGCTCAGGTAACGGCCGAAGGGGCGCTTAGAGAAAGCGAACGCCACCTGCGTTCGCTCATGGAAAGCGCCTCCAATTTCGTACTGTTCCGTCTGCGCTACAACCCGGACAATCCTTGCCAGCCCAAGCGGATTTTGATCAGTCCTTCCATTGCGGAAATTGTCGACCGGACTCAGGTGATCGATTTCCAATCCTGGCTCAAGGTGATTCATCCGGATGACAGGGAAGTCCTGCTGGCCGCCGGGCAGAAGATGCTTGACACCTATCGATTGGATGAAACCATCCGCATCCTCGATCCCGCCGGAAACGGCTGGCGATGGCTGCACATCATTTCCGTTGCCGTATCCGACGAAACCGACAATAGCTTGTTTTTCAACGGCATAATACTGGACATTACCCGGGAGATGGAAGCCACTGCGGCGCTGAAAGCCAGGGAAAATGAGCTGAAGGAAAGAACCGAGAGCCTGTCCGAGGTCAACACGGCCCTGGAGGTGCTGCTGCGAAAGCGTGAAGCGGATCGCATGGAAGTGGAAGAGAAGATGCTGTCCAACGCCAAGAGCCTGATTCTGCCCTACCTGGAAAAGCTCAATGCCAGCCGGATGGATGCGCGCCAGCGGGTCTATCTCAACCTCGTAGAGTCCAATCTCAACGAAATCATCTCACCCCTGTCCCGGCGCATGTCCCGGCACTACCTGAACTTTACCCCCCTGGAAATCCAGGTGGCCAACCTGGTCAAACAGGGAAAGGCCACCAAGGACATCGCCCTGATACTGGGGCTGTCCACCCGAACCATCGAGGCGGTCCGCTATACCATTCGAAGGAAACTGGGCATCAAGAAAAAGCGGTCCAACCTCAGGTCATACCTGCTCTCCATTGATGGTGCCGACACCATTCCCGGCGGCAGCGGCTGGATTCGTTAGCCGGCAATGCCGTGCTGAACAGCGACACGACGGACTCAATGGTAAATCACCCCATTTTTTCAACCTGTGCGGTTAGCCATTAGCTAAAAGCTAACCACACAGGCCGCATTTTCTCAAGCTGCCAGCTCGCGGGTTCTGAGAAAAGTGATCGTCGGCCACTCTTCCATGGCATTTTCAAGGCGCCACAAGCTGGAGGCCAGGTAGGCCAGCTTTCCCTGGGAATCATGGGCCAGGCTGGCGACCTTTTCCTTTTCGAAGGCGACCAGCTGCTTTTTATCGTTGCTGGTCACCCACCGGGCGGCGGCAAAGGTTACCGGTTCATAGTCGGCATCGACCGCATACTCTGCTTTAAGCCGTGCCATGGTCACGTCGAACTGAAGAACGCCGACGGCGCCCAGGATATAGCTGTTCCCCGACAACGGGCGGAAGAATTGGACCGTCCCTTCCTCGGCCAACTGGGTAAGCCCTTTGAGCAGCTGTTTGGCTTTGAGGGGGTTCTTCAGGCGGACCCGGCGGAAGTGGTCCGGCGCGAAATTGGGAATCCCGGTAAAACTGAGACGTTCCCTCTCGCAAAAGGTGTCCCCGATGCTGATAGTACCGTGGTTGTGGATGCCGATGATGTCACCCGGGTAGGCTTCCTCTACATGGGTGCGGTCCTGTGCCATGAAGATGGTGGCATTGGACAAGGTGACCTGCTTGCCCAGACGGGGCTGGAACACCTTCATGCCACGGGTAAACTTACCCGAGCAGATGCGCACAAAGGCGATGCGGTCCCGATGGGCCGGGTCCATATTGGCCTGAATTTTAAAGGCGAAGCCGGAAAAGGCATCCTCTTCGGGCAAGACCAGGCGGGTGGTGGTGGGCCGGGCCCCGGGCGACGGCGCCATTTTTACGAAGGCGTCCAACAGTTCCCGCACGCCGAAGTTGTTGATGGCACTGCCGAAGAATACCGGTGTCTGGCTGCCCTTGAGGTACTGGTCGACCTCGAAGGGGTTGGCGGCACCCTCAAGTAGTTCCACATCGTCGCGCAACTCCTTGGCCTGGCTGCCCAGCATTTCGTCCAGTCGGGAATCGGCCAGATCGGTGATCAGGCTTCCTTCCTGGTGGCGGGTCTGCCCGCCGGGGCTGAACAGGTGGAGCTGCCGATGATACAGATTGTAGACCCCGCGAAAGCGCTTTCCCATGCCGATGGGCCAGGAGAGGGGCGCGCATTCGATTTGGAGTTTTTCTTCGATGTCCGAAAGAATGTCCAGGGGAGGCAATCCGTCGCGGTCAAGCTTGTTGATAAAGGTCATGATGGGGGTGTTGCGCATACGGCACACCTCCATGAGCTTTTCGGTCTGGGGCTCCACGCCCTTGGCGCTGTCGATCACCATGAGGGCGCTGTCCACGGCGGTGAGCACCCGGTACGTATCCTCGGAAAAATCCTGGTGGCCAGGTGTGTCCAACAGGTTTACTTCAAAGCCGTTGTAATTGAATTTCATGACCGAGGTGGTCACTGAAATGCCGCGCTCCTTTTCGATTGTCATCCAGTCGCTGGTGGCATAGCGTCCGGCCCGTTTGGCCTTCACGGCTCCGGCCATCTGGATAGCGCCACCGAACATGAGCAGCTTTTCCGTCAGTGTGGTCTTGCCGGCATCCGGGTGGCTGATGATGCCGAACGTTCTCCGTTTTCTGAGCTCCTCTAAAAAATGCCGATCCATATGCGTTTCGTCTTTTTTCGTTCAACCAAAAAAAACAGGCCGAATCCGGCCCGTTACCGTAGTACCCAAACATGGTGATGGTTTTGGTGTTGTGGGTTACATGGCGCTGCATCCGGCGGCCGATAGAACCAGTTCATCCGCGAGCAGCAGATCGGGGCCGGTGTCTTGAATGATTCCGTTCTCCTCGATCTCTTCGATAAAGGTCTCCACATACTCTTCACAGAAATAGCGGCGGCATCCTTCACGAAGGATTTCATAGGCCGACGCAACCGATTGTCCCTTCTGATAGGGACGGTCCGTGGTAACCGCATCGAAGCAGTCGGCAATACTGACAATCTTGGCGCCCGGCGGTATTTCTTTATCCTTCAACCCGAAGGGATACCCGTTGCCGTCCTCCCTTTCGTGGTGAAACAGCACGAAATCGACGACCGGTTCCAGAAAGTCGATATTCTTGAGCAGGGCAGCACCGATCAGTGGGTGGCAGCGCACTTCCTGCTGAAGATCACTGGACAGGCAGGTCTCTCGATTGGTAAAAATACAATCACTCAGGGCCAGCTTACCCACATCGTGAAACAACCCCCCAATACCCACGTTCCGGATATCTTCCGGGGAAAACCCCAACCGCCGGGCAAGGCGCATGGCATAAAGGGCCACCCGGTGGCCGTGAGCCTGGGTATACCGGTCCTTTTCCCCAAGGGCCAGGGATATTTCATTCAACGCCTGCAGGTGTTGTATACAAAGCCGTTTTCGGCTCGTTAAATCTTGTCGCATGGATGTGACAGGCATCCTCCGTGTTTGCCAGCGTATGTACCGATAAAACGCAAATTACTATAATGCAGGGCAGAAAAAGTGTCAAACGGAAACGGACCGTTAAACCCGTAAGCGTTCACAGGTTCAGCGTTCACCGTTCTGGGTTGGCTTTCATTCGTTGACCTTGCTCGTAGGCTATCAAGTTACTGATGAAACCGCGAATCGCAGCGCGAGTATTTCCGGCATGTAACCGTTCACCGGATCATCGTTTGCCGTTAATGGTCACTTTAGCTGAGGTTTCGGCGAACCTTTGAACCCTGAACCTTTGAACCCGTGAACGGCTACTTAAACCCGGCTGTGGCCGGTGCCGGCCGTGTCGTGCCACGGCCGGGTGGATTAGGGCGGCAAAAGGCAGCCATCGGCATGCGTTTTACCCAGTGCTGTTATCCGACTTCCTCTTCAGGCGGTTAAAAACCGCCAGCGTTTGCCTTCGGCTATCGGCCAAGGTGCCGCTGTTGTCGATGACGATAGTGGCCCGTTTGCGTTTCTCCTCGATGGACATCTGGGACCGGATCCGGGCCATGGCGGCCCTCTCGCCGATGCCATCCCGTTTCATGAGTCGTTCCAACTGAAGGGCTTCAGGCACATAAACAACGATCACCTCCGCCAGATCTCTTTCCATCCCCGCCTCCAGAAGCAGCGGGACGTCCATGATCACCACTGCGTTGGGCGCCTGGGCGGCGATATGACCGATCATTTGCGCTGACCGTTCAAAGACCCGTGGGTGGACGATGGTATCGAGGCGTGCTTTTTTCTCCGGATCATTGAAAATGATGTCACCCAACCGCAAGCGGTCGATTTCACCGTCGGGCAGTAGAATTGTATTGCCAAAAAAGGAGAGGATTTCATCGTAGGCAGGGGTTCCCTGTTTGACCACCTCCCTGGCGATTTTGTCGGCGTCGATGATCCGGGCACCGGCATCGGAAAGAAATCTGGATACCGTTGATTTGCCGCTGGCAATGCCTCCGGTGAGACCGGCAATGATCACGTTGTGCCCCTTTCAATTGCTCATAGCGCAGTATACGGTGCCGATGGATGGAACGGTCGTCTATCCCTCCTCGCAGATGACTATTTAACGGTGACGACGGGGCAGGGGGCTTTAATGATGACATATTGGGCGTTGGATCCGAAAAGCAGTTTGCCCACCTTGGAACGGCGTTTGATGCCGATGATGATTTCATCAATCGCCTTTTCCTTGGCATATTCGACAATATCCTCTCCCGGTGCCATGCCGCGCACCAGCAGTTTGGTTTCACACTGGATGCCGTCATCGTCGAACATCTTTTTGGCAAATTCCAGATCTTCGGTGGCATTTTTCACTTCCACGGCGTGGGTGACATTTCCGCCGGTCAGCGATGAAACGATGATCACGTTCGCATCGAACGCAGCGGCGTGTTTTTTTGACAGGGCCAGGGCATCCTTGGCCGAATTGGACCCGTCATAACCGACCAGGATTTTCATTCATCTCTCCTTTTCTGTTGCGATGGCATGATGCAGCACGGGGCCGCTCTGCCCCCGCAGTGGTTCAGCGAATGCTCTTCATCCGCTCCTTTCGACTGACAATCTCGCTGATACGAATGCCATATTTCTCTTTTTCGACCACCACAAAACCCTTGGCGATCAGTGTCTGGTTGATCAGAATATCAACCGGCTCTCCTTCCATCTGCTCCAGTTCGACCACCGAACCCGGCCTCAGATTGAGTACATCATTGATTCGTTTTCTGGAGCGTCCCAGTTCAACGGTGACCTGCAGCGGGATGTCCATGACGAGACCGAGGTTTTTGAACTGATCCACTTCACCGCCGGCTTCCGGCGTTTTCACCCTTTCAACGGATTCCTGCGCAACCGCCTCCGCCGCCTCAGTTTCCGGTTTTTCTGCTTCCGCTTCCACCGCGGCGTACTTGTCCGTTTTAACGCCGGCTTCAACAATGATGATGCTGTCCTTATGAGAAAAAAGGAAGCGTATGGGCTTGATGACGTTGGTGGGGCTGACGTTGAAGTCTCGGCCATTGGTGATGGAAGGGGTAGACAGCACGCATGAAAGCCCTGCATCTACAAAGTTGGACTTGAGATTGCCGCCGATGATGTTGCTCACCTCGCGGATGACATCGTAGACTTCTTCCTCGCTTTCGATCTCCTCCACCTCCATGCCCAGCATGGCCGCGGTCATCTTCCTGCCAAAATCGTCATTGACCTGGATGTTGAAAAGACCGTCTACTTCGCCGGAAAAGGTGACCGACCCCACGGTTCGCATCTCTTCGGTGAAGGAATCCGGGACCTCCTTAATGGCCTCCACTTCCATTTCCAGCATGGTGTAGAAAACGTCGATGACGGAGTTGACAATAGCCGTTTTGATGTCAACGCCGGCGATCCGCTCCATGACGACCTCGCTGGACAGATCGCTCATGATATCTTCTTTGGCGCCGATATCTTCCTTGGCGCATAATTCTACCAGTACATAATCATCCTGGTGCCGGAACGTGAATTTTACCGGTGTGGCGATATCTACCGGATCGATCTTGAAATCACTTCCCGATGTGATGGATGGCGTTGAGATGACGCAGGTGAGTCCGGCGTCGAGAAATTCCGTTTTCAGGTTTCCGGCCACGATGTTGGCCAACTCGCCGATGACATCCTTGATCTCCTCGATGCTTTTGATTTCATCGGCCTCGCTGCCCAGCATGGCGGCAGTGACCGTTCGGGCGAACGCCTCGGAGAGATTGAAACTCATCACGCCCACCACTTCGCCGCCGAAGTGGATAGCCCCCACCATCCGGCTGTCGTCGAGGCCGGTGGCCACGTTGTCGTCGACGGTTTCCAAGGCCATGGACATCATGGCATCGAAGGTCTCGATGAGGGTGGATTCAATTGTTTTGCGAATGGCGTCGTTGGTGATTTTTTCCATCGGATCCCCGTGGGTTCGGCGATTGTCTACTGTTCTTATCTTAAGGACATTTTCCTATTTTTGTCAATGATTTACAACAAAAAAGGCCCGGGCAGAATGCCCGGGCCGAGAGTTGATTGCACGTTGAGCGTCGACTTAGAACAGGCCGCTTACCTTGCCGGTTGCGGTGTCCACGTCGATGCGGCGGAAGGCCGGGTTGGAGCCCGTTCCGGGCATCAGGCTGATGGCCCCGGCGCAGGGGCAGAGGAACTTGGCACCGGAGTAGATCAGCACGTCGCGGATCGGCAGGGTCCAGCCCTTGGGCACGCCCTTGACCGTCGGGTCGTGGGACAGGCTCAGGTGGGACTTGACCATCATGGTGGCGAAATCGTCGTACTTGGGATCGTTTTCCAGCATCTTGGCCTTGGCCTCGGCTTCGGGAGTCCAGGACACGCCGTCGGCGCCGTAGACTTCCTTGGCGATGGTGGCGACACGGTCGCGCAGCTTCATCTCCAGCGGGTAGAGGAATTTAAAGTCGTTCTCCTCGTTACAGGCATCGATGACGGCATCGGCAAATTCCAGGGCGCCTTCGCCGCCCTTTTCCCAGTGCTTGGACTCGGCGCAGCGGGCCCCGGCCGCTTCGGCAGCCTTGCGGACGATGGCGCACTCGGCGTCGGTGTCGGTGTAAAAGCGGTTGATGCAGACCACCGGGTTGATACCGGCCTTGCGGATGACGCCAATCATATGGACCATGTTCTCGCAGCCATTTTCCACCAGCTCCAGGTTCTCCTTGGTGTAGACTTCGTCCATGGCGATGCCCGGGACCACCTTTGGACCGCCGCCGTGCATTTTCAGGGCGCGGATAGTGGAGGTGAGCACCGATACGTTGGGTTTCAGACCGCTGAAGCGGGACTTGACGTTCCAGAATTTTTCAAAGCCGATGTCGGCCGCAAACCCGGATTCGGTGACGTGGTAGTCAAACAATTTCAGGCCCACGCGATCGGCGATGATGGAGGACTGACCCACGGCGATGTTGGCGAACGGGCCGGCGTGCACCATGCAGGGGTTGTACTCGGCGGTGCACATCAGGGTCGGGTTGATGGTGTTGCGCATGAAAGCGGTCATGGCGTTGCCCACTTCCAGGTCGCCGGTGGTGACCGGCTTGCCGCTCTTGTCGAAGGCCACGGTGATGTTGTTGAGGCGTTCTTTCAAGTCGGCCAGGTCCCGGATAACCGCCAGGATCGCCATGCACTCGGAGCCAACGGCGATGCCGAACTTGCTCTGCATGGTGAAGCCGTCCATGCGGCCGCCGAGGCCGATGATGATGTTCCTCATCGCCTGGGCGCAGAAGTCGATGATCCAGCCCATTTCCACGCGGGTGGGGTCGATGTCCAGGCGGCGCATGCCGGTGAGGCGGGCCAGCTGCTCATCGTTATAGTTGCGCTCGTGCTGCATCCGGGCGGTCAAGGCCACCATGGCCAGGTTGTGGGCGTTCATGATGTCGTTGATGTCGCCGGTGAGACCCAGGGAGAACTCGGTCATGGGAATCAGCAGGGAGTTGCCGCCGCCGGCCGCCGTGCCCTTGACGTTCATGGTGGGGCCACCGGAGGGCTGACGCAGGGCGCCGCCCACGTTGACGCCGCGCAACCCCAGACCTTCCATCAGGCCGCAGGAGGTGGTGCTTTTGCCTTCACCCAGCGGAGTCGGGGTGATGGCGGTGACTTCAATGTACTTGCCGTCGGGTTTGTCTTTCAGTCGGTCGATCACTTTGAGGAAGTCGATTTTGGCCAGACGCCCCATGGGAAGCATTTCCTCTTTCCGGAGCCCCAGCTTCTCCTGCCACTGTTCCGGCGTCGGCATGTTTGCTTCAGCTGCTTCAGAAATCTGCCAGTCCGCCATATTAACCGCATCGTAAGCCATCTATCCAATCCTCCTTTAAGTTAATGATTAACGATGGTGAGCCCTGATTACCCATCATCAGGTGCCGCTGCATTGTTGGATCAATGAAAAATCACAACTGGATTGATATGAGATTAGAATGATCAAAAATTTTCCGGGACCAGAAAAACGCGCTCAATTTAACATGCCGAACCGATTTTGGCAAGACTTATATGGCCGCTGAAAACCGCATTGGAAAGGATGATAAAATGTTGAAAAATATCAAGAATGAGTGATGTCGAAACAGGTCCGAAAACCGCCGACCCGCCATGCCATGATCCTGCTTTAGTATCTTAATCCTGAAATTCGTGTTTTTTATGTCAGAAAACAAAAGATAAATAGCAAATAAAACTTTACGATCCGTTGCCCTGAAGATGATAGAACCGGTAATAAAACCCCTGTCCAGCCATCAGCGATTCATGACTGCCGGTTTCCACCATCACACCGTTGTTGAGCACCACAATCCGGTCGGCGGTGCGGGCGGTGGTGAGGCGGTGGGCCACCACCACGCAGGTGCGCCCGCTCATCAGGTTGGCTATGGCCTGCTGCAGGTGGACTTCCGTCTGGGAGTCCACATAGGAGGTGGCTTCATCTAGGATGATCATCTCCGGGTCCACGGAAAAGGCACGGGCCACGGAGATCATCTGGCGCTCGCCGCTTGACAGGGACGCGCCTCCTTCGGAGATGATGGTGTCGAGCCCTTCCGGAAACCGAGCCACCAGCTCCCGGCAGCGGGAGGCATCAAGGATATTAGCCTGGTGCTGAGAGGAAAGGCCGTTGGCAGCAAAGAAGATGTTCGCTTTCAATGTGCCGGTGAACAGGAACGGGTCCTGCATGACCAGGGCAATCCGCTTTCTCAGAACCGGCGGCGGAATCTGCATGCAGTCGATGCCGTTGAACCGCACGAAGCCGGCGGTGGGGTCGTAAAAGCGCACCAGCAGATTCACCAGCGAGGTTTTACCCGAGCCGGTGGCACCCACGATGGCGATGGTTTCGCCGGCATTGATAGTCAAATCGATGTTTTTAAGGACGGGTTCGCCTTCGTTGTAGGCAAGGGATACTGCCTCGAAACGGATCTGTTCCAGCGGCCCGGGGATTGGAACGTTGTCCTCCTCCGACACGGTGTCGGCCTGGATGTCCATGAGCAGGAAAATCCGTTCGGCGGAAGCCATGGCGTTTTGCAGGATGTTGTACTTTTCCGCCAGGTCGCGGATGGGCCGGAAAAACATCTTCATGTAGGCGATAAAAGCCGCCAGGACACCGATGCTCACCGACTGGCCAAGCACATGGCCGCCCCCAACGTAGATGACAATGGCGATGGCGGTAACACCCAGCATTTCGATGATGGGCATGAACACGGCAAAGATGTTGATTTGCCGCATCCCCACCAGGTAGTTGTCGTGATTGAGCCGGGAAAACGCAGCATCGTTTTCTCGTTCACGTCTGAACGTCTGGATCACCTTGATTCCGCTGATCGTTTCGGAAAAGCGGGTGTTGATTTCCGCCACCTTGATCCGCAGCTCACGAAACACGTCGCGTACTCTTTTGGAAAACCCGAATGCCGTTATCACCACCAGCGGCATCACCAGAAAGGTCAAAAGGGCCAGTTGCCAGTCCATGGCCAGAAGGACGACGGCGATCCCCACCAGCAGGAACATATCCTTGAACACCATGGAAATGAATGATGTGAACAGGTCGTGCATGTTCTGGATGTCATTGGTCACCCGGGTGACCAGGCGGGCCACGGGGTTCCGGGTGAAAAAACGAAGCGGCATGTCCTGGATGTGGGCGTATAGGCCAACGCGAAGATCGTGCATGATCCGGTGGCCGGCGAATTCCATGATCAGGTTTTGGGCAAAAGTGAACATGAAAAGCGCGCCCACCACCAGCAGGAACAAACCGCTGATGCGAACCAGGCCCGACAGGTCCGCGTGCCGCAACCGGCCCAGGCTGGCCCGATCAAGCCGGTGCAGGTCTTCTATCCGGATATCGGCCCGACCGTTTCGGATGCGGAACAGATCCTTTTTTTCTTCGACCACTACGGCGACCACAGGGTCAGACAGGTCCACTGAAAGCCATTGCCGGACGGATCCGTCAGCACCGTCGACATCGCCGCTTATTCGGTCCCGGGGGACGACATGGCGGTCGATAATCTCCTTGGTGATGTAGGGGACGGACAACTCCAGAAGCGTGATAGCCACTACCAGCACCACGGATACGGCGAGCTTCACCCGGTGAGGGGCGGCATAGGGAAAAATCCGGCGCAGCAGCTTCAGGTCGTAGGACTTTCCCAGCCGGTGCTCCTCGTCATAGCCGTAATCAAAGCGCATCTTCCAGCTCCTGGAGCCGATAGGCCCTGGCATAGTAGCCTTCGGCCGCCATCATCTGGTCATGGTTGCCGGAAGCGACGATCCGTCCACTTTCCATCACCACGATTCGATCCGTATGGCGTACCGCCGACAGGCGATGGGAGACAATGAGCAGGGTCTTGTCTCCGGCCATGGACCTCAGTGTGTCGACGATACGGGTGGCGGTTCGCGTGTCTACCTGGCTCACCGGGTCGTCGAGTATCATGATGGGCGCATCGTTGAGCAGGGCCCGGGCCAGGGCCACCCGTTGCTTCTGGCCGCCGGACAGGATTACGCCCTTTTCACCCACCACCGTGTCAAACCCGTCGGGCAGTTCATCGATGGTGCTGTCCAGGGCCGCCAGGCAGGTAACCCGATCAAGTTTTGCATCGGTCACCCCCTCGCTGCCGAAGGTGATGTTCTCCCTCACGGTGCCGGCGAAGAGGAACGGCTCCTGGGGGGAAATGGACATGAGCGACCGTAAATCGGAGGTCTTCAGGTGGCGGACGTCTGTCCCATCGATGCGGATGGCCCCTGAGTCCACATCGTAAAGGCGCATGAGCAGCTGCAGGATCGTGGTTTTCCCGGACCCCGGCGGCCCCACGATTCCCAGTGTTTTCCCCTTTTCCAGGGATATGTCGATCTGTCGGAGAACCTCTCCCCGGTCTGCGTCATAGGCAAAGCCGACGTTGTCGAATGTCAGGCCGTGTTGAAAGCCGGAGATCGGACGGGCATCTTCGGCTTCGGCAAGTTCCGGTTGCGTACTGAAGATACATTCCAGCCGGTCGAGGGAGGCCCGTCCGCGCTGGATAAGGTTGGTTACCCAGCCCAGGGCCATCATGGGCCAGGTGAGCAGCCCCAGGTAGCTGATGAAGGCCACGAAATCGCCGAGGGTGATGCGGGCGAAGACGGTCTGTCGACCGCCCTGGAACAGGACAATGGCCATGCTCAGGTTGGTCAGCAGAAGCATCAGCGGGAAGAAAACCCCCGTGATTCTCACCAGATCGATGTTTTCGCGCACATAGGCGTTGGAGATGCGCTCGATCTCCCGTATTGTTGCAGCCTGGGCATTGTAGGCCATTACTACCCGGATGCCGGCAAATCGCTCACGGACGGCTTCGGTAAGCTCGCTGAAGGCGCCCTGGACCTGTCTGTAGCGCCGGTGCATTTTCCGGCTGAAAAAGCGGGTGCCCAGGACGATTAACGGCATGGGGATGAGCACGTAAAGGGTCAGTTCCAGGTTGATGTATGCCATGAACCCGATGGCGGCCGACCCCAGGAAGATGGCGTCATTCAAGGCCACCAGTCCCATGCCGGAGGCCATGCGCACCTGCTGGATGTCATTGGTGGCGTGAGCCATGAGGTCGCCGGTGCGCATCCGGTCGAAGTAGGCCGGGGAGAGAGTCTGAATATGGGAGAAAAGCCGGTTTCGCAGGGCCTCTTCGGTCTTGCGGGCGGTGCCCAGGAGGCATCGGCGCCAGAAGAATCGGAAAAGGCCGATAAACAGCCCCAGGGCCAGGATGATCACGGCATAATTCAGCAGACCGCTGCGGTCCACCTGAATGAGGGTCAGATCGTCCACCGCCCGCTTGATGACGCGGGGGATGAATAGCTGGAGCAGATCCACCACGATCAGGCACAACAGGCCGAATATGATGCTGGTGCGGTTGGCGACCAAGTAGGGCTTAATCAGCTTGAAGGATTTCATCGGTCCTCATTCGCAGGAGTCGAAGATACGTCCGAATGTCAATTGCCGGAACCTGATTGATTATTGAAGATTGAATATTTGTTGAATAGCTTCGCTCTGTCTTTCTTTTATAAGAACCTCTGAACCCTGAACCTTTGAACCCGTGAACGCTTACGATTTTACAATTAAGGAACTAACGTAAAGCAAGACAGGGGAGTGGTCAAACCGTTGGCGGATCATTGGGCGGTTGAATCAACACCGCGCCAAGCCGGAGGCAGGTTTAACGACTGAATCCGATAGCCGTTTGTGTGTCGGTCAATGAGATTCATGGCTCCCCAGCCCTGGGCAATTCGAAAGAGATTTTCCGGCGGCATGCCCAATAGATGGCAGAGAATCATCCGGTTGACACCGGCATGAGCCACAATCAATATGTTCTTGCCGGTCTGATCAACCGCCTTTTCAAAAACCGAAACCACCCGTTGCTGCAGGTCCAGGAAGCTTTCTCCCTCCGGCGGCCGAAACCGGGCGATCTCCATCCCGCGTTTTTGAAAGGCATCGGGCCAGCGTTCCTTGACCTTGCGGAACGACATTCCGTCCCATTGACCCAGGTTTATTTCTCTCAGCCCGGCTAGCGGTGCTACGTTCATGGAACGATGGGCAGCAATGATGCGGGCAGTTTCCATGCAGCGGGACAGATCACTGGAAATGATACGCTCCAGCGGGGCGTCGGACAGACATTTCCACCAGCATTGCGCCTGGTGGCGCCCCATGTCGCTCAGCGGCAGATCCACCTGTCCAATGAACCGCTTTTCATCGGTTTCGGCCTGAACCTCACCGTGGCGAAGCAGTAGAATCTTCTTCTCGCTGCCTGCAAAAAGCCAGGTCTTCAGGATGTTTCGCATGGTTGGCTCCAATTGATTATCCCGGCCTTTTTCAAAATCTGGTGAATCGTGTCACCTGATGTCCGCTCTACCTTATTCTGGATATTAAACGCAGCACGCCGTCGTTGGCTGATTTTCTCTGAGATCTTCGGATCGTGGCCATATTTTTTCAGCTTCGCGTCGAACCGCTGCGACAGGCTCACCACGGTGCTTCCGGCCACCAGCTTGTCTGCCAGGTAAACGACCTGCGCTTCATCCAGGGGAGAATCTTCAAACACGTTGATATCCATGTGAACCGCGACGATGGCGGCCATGGCGGGAAGCCCCATTTCATTTAACAGGCCGGCCCCGGCGGCTGCATGGTTTCTCTCAAGCCGTGCCACATCGTGAACTCGGGCGGCAGATTGAACCAGGGGGACATCAATGACTCCGCCGCTGCCATTGACGGCGCTCGCCACCGTTTCGGCCACGCATGCCACCTGCCGGCAGTGGTCAATTACTGGCCTGGGCAGCACTATGACCTTTTCCATGAGCACCCGACACTCATCATCAGTGAGAATATCAGATCTTGCCAGCCGAGTTGAAACGTGCTGAAAATCGTCAGGTGTGTCCAGGTCCAACATCACCCCTTCATCGGCCACCTGGATATTCCGGGCCTTTGAAACGAAACGGCGAAGGAGGACCCGGAGTCCGCCGCTTCCGTCATGGGAGAGAATGTCATCTTTTAGCTCCCCATGGACCAGCGGCGGATGGCCCCGCAAGTCGTCGAACACCGGGTAGGTGACGGCTGCCGGGTTGTCATCGAAAGCATCCATCAGCGTCGTTGCGGTGTGGGGGCGAACCAGGGGGATGTCCGCCGGATGGACGAAGAAGGCACGGGCGTCCGGCGGGAGCGCATGGACGCCGGCCCGTACCGACGAGAACATGCCCGTTTCATAGTCCGGGTTGTGAACCACTGAGACGGGGCGGGATGCCAGGGCGGACCGGATGGCTGACGCCCGGTGGCCGGTCACCACCCGGATGTCCTTCACCCCGGCGTCGGCGTAAAGGGCGATCACCCGGTCCAGCACCGCCTGTCCGCCCAGCCTCATCAATGGCTTGAATGTACCCATGCGCCGGGAAAAGCCGGCGGCCAGGATGATAGCGGATATCTTGTGGGATCGGGTCAATTTATTTTTTCCGCGGCCCCAACATGGCCAGGTACTGGCTTTCGGTGAGAATGGCCACGCCCAGTTTTTCGGCCTTGTTCATTTTCGATGCGCCCACCTTCCCGCCGCAGACCAGATAATCGGTGGCGCCGCTCACCGCCGTCTGCACCCTGGCGCCCAGCGCCCGCGCGCCGGCCTGCATCGCTTCCCGGGAGCCGTGGATCATTTTCCCGGTGAAGACGATGCCTTTTCCCGCAATGGGACTGTCGATGGCCTCCCGCTCCGACGTTAGGGGTGTGTGCTGGAGATTGAAGCCCAGGTGGAGCATGTGGCGGATGGTTCCGGCCATGGCGCCGATACTATCCACGATACTCTGGCTGGTCTTGTCGCCAAACCCCTTGATCCGGATGATGGCTTCCCGTTCCATCTCCATGACCTTTTCCAGGGGCACGTGGGCCAGCAGCTTGCGGCTGTCTCCGGTGCCCAGGTCGGCGATGCCGAAGGCGGCCAGGAACCGCCAGTCCTCCACCGGTTTGGTGCGGCTGATAATGATGGCCTCCGCCAGGTTTTTCGACTGCACCGGTCCGAACCCCATGTCTGCAAAATCCGATTCGGAGAGCCGGTAGACCGCCTCCAGACTGTCATGGCCGTTTTCGACAATTTTGCGGATGGTCTTGATGCCGAACCAGTCGGCATTCCCCAGGATCCTGAACCAGTGGCTGATGCGCTGCTCGATCTGGGCCTGGCAAGCGCTGTTGGTGCATTTGAGAAAATCGTTCTGCCACACCAGCGGTCCGCCGCAGGATGGGCATGCATCGGGCAGCCGCACCTCTCCCCGGGCTTCCAGAACGTCTTCCAGCTTGGGAATGACCTCACCGCTGCGGATGATCTCGATGCGGGTACCGATGCCGATGCTTGAATTGCGGATATTTCCGGCATGGTGGGCGGTCACTCGGCGGATGGTGGCGCCGGACAGCGACACCGGATCCACCTCCATCACCGGCGTGACGTTACCGGTACGGCCCACCTGCCACTGGATGCCCACCACCGTGGTCCGGGCCGTTTCGCCTTTGGTCTTGATGGCGATCTGCCAACGGTAGTGGTGGGCGGTAGCCCCCATATGGGCTTTCAGCCGATCGTCGATCACCTCGGCGACGACGCCGTCAGTGGGATAGTCCACACCGGCCAGCATGTCCCGAACCAGCTGCCGGGCGTCTTCCACCAGCCGGCGGCCGTCGACCGTGGTCGAGGGGATTTGGCTATATGGCATAAAGTGGACCATGCGGTCGTCCAGCGCGGTCTTGGCGTTTTCGTTCAGCGTATCCGACGAGATGATTCCCACCACCATGTTCCGCGGGTGTTCGAAAAAGTCGGCCATGCGGTCATCGAAATAGGACTTGACCACCACGACCTCCCCCACCCCCTGGCCACGGCCGCCGACGGGAACCACGCCTTTGGCGAAAGCGCTTGAGATTTCGTACCCCACTTCGCCGTTTCCCCGGGTGGCGAATATCCGGCCGTCGTCCCTTCCAGCCAGGCCGTCCAGTTTCGGGGTGAGGCGGAAGGTCACCGAATCGATGTTCAGAGTATTGGCTTCCTTTTCCACCCGGGCTACGAACCGCTCCAGCTGCTCCCGGGTGTAAGCCTTCTCGATGGAGAGCATGGGGGCCGGGTGGCGCACCTCCTGACGGCCGGTCAACTGCTCCGGCTCCACAGCCTGCAAAAACGGGTGGTCCGGGACGATCACACGCAGCTTCTCCACCAGCGCGTCGTATTCGGCGTCACTGACAATGGGGGCGCCCTGGCGATAGGCCTGATTGTAAGCTTTCAACAGGTCGATCAGCTCGTCTATGGTTTCTTGGCTCATCTTTTCCAGATTCGTTGATAAAAAGGGGTTCAAGCAGCCGAAACCCCTAAACTGCTACTAATCGTCAGCGCCGCCCGGCAGGCTTTCTCCCTGGCGGCTTTGAAGGCCGGGGATTTGAATCCGGGGCGCCAGTGATAATCGGAGAGTTCATCGGAGACCACCAGGATGCCGGCTGCTTCGATCCTGCGGAAACCGGCCACGGTGAAGATGGCGGACAATTCCATTTCAACGGCCAGGGCGCCTTTTGCCTGGTAGTGTTTCACTTTCTCCACGGTTTCCCTGAAAATAGCGTCGGTGGTCCAGATCGGGCCTTCGTGAAAGTCTGCCCCGTGGTGCTCAAGGGCCAGCCTGGTCTGATGCACCAGCATCCGTGCGGGAAGGGCCACGTGGCATGAGGGATCGCAGTAATGGCCGGAGGTCCCTTCGTCAACCATGGCGCTGTCCGGCAGGATGATATCGCCGGCTTTCACCCGGCGGGCCACCGCCCCGCACCAGCCTAAAAAGATGATTTTCTCGACCCCCCAGACCCCCAGGGCCTCGACCATCATGGCCGCGTAGGGGGCGCCGATCAACGGCCCGACAACGGTGAACCGCCGATGGCCGTTCGCGCGCACCTGAAGGCTGCTCATGTAAAGCTTGCGCTGGTCCACCACCGGCGCTTCGGCCATCCGGCCCAGCAGCCGCAGGTCGGTTTCCGTGGCCGCAATGATGGTCATGGGACCGGTTTCGGGAGGTTTTTTCCCTTTTACGGGATTGACGATGGCGCGGCGGTCAGGCATGGGTTTTCAGGCTGGTGGAAGATGGGACGGCGGCCATCTTCAGAGATTTTGCCGCCGTCCCACCGTAGTTATTCCGGCAGGTTTGCGGATCAGGTCGGGCGCTGCAGGTCGGTGAGTTCATCCTTGATATCGTCCATCATGTCGTAAAGCCACAGGATGTCCTCGATGGTCAGGCGGCCGGCTTTCACCGGGGCCCGATCGCTGCCGTCCTTTTTTTTGAGAATTCGGGGACCGATCTGCACCTTGGCTTCTCCCTGGTCGTAGCGGTTGATGGTCACCAACAGGCCGGTTTCCGGGCACTGCCATTTTTTGAGGACTTTATCTTTGTTTGGATCAAAAGGCATAGGTTCCTCCTGCTATTTAAATATAGGGATTGAGGAATTTAGGGATTTAGAAATGCTGGAATTGAAGGATAAAGATCGATCGGACCATTCTTCAATCCCTCAATACCCAAATTCCGAATTCCCCAATTTGACCCGGTTTTATCCGGGTCACGTCGATATCTGCGAAAAATCGGCAATATGGCCGAATATGGCCGAAATGGCGGCCAGCAGTGCCAGCCGGTTGCGGCGAACAGCGTCGTCGTCGGCCATGACCATGACATCATTAAAAAAGGCATCCACCGGGTCACGCAGGGTGGCGATGGCGCCCAGGGCGCTGTCCAGGTCACCCTGGTTCATGAGGCGGTCCACCTGTGCCGTTACCGTCTGGCAGGCCGCGTGTAAGGCGCCTTCCGAGGCGTGTGCAAACAGGGCCGGGTTGACCGGTGCGGCTGCGGTTTCCGTGGCTTTTTTGAGGATGTTCTCCACCCGCTTGAAGGCCGTTGCCAGGGGCTCGAAGTCCGGTTTGCCCTTGAGTTTTTCCAGGGCGCCTGCCCGGCGCTCCACATCGGGGATCCGGTTTGCCGAGACGCTGATTACCGCGGCGATTACGTCCTTGGACAACCCCTCGTCGGCCAGCAGACGGGAGAGGCGGTTTTTAAGGAAGGTCAACACGGCGGTTGCGGTTTGGGCCGGCGGTTCGGTGCTCTTGTCCGCAAACAGGGAGACACTCTTATCTACCAGCTCGGCGAGGGAGACGTTGAGATTCCGGCTGCGCATGATCTGCAGGATGCCGATGCCCTGGCGACGGAGGGCATAGGGGTCAGCGGCGCCAGTAGGAATCAGGCCGACGGAGAAGCATCCGCAGATGGAGTCGATCTTTTCGGCAATGGAGAGCAGGGCGCCGGTTTCCGTCTCCGGCAGCTGCCCGCCGCTGTGGGTGGGCCGGTAGTGCTCCTCGATGGCTACCGCCACTTCCGATGGCTCACCGGCTACCGTGGCGTAAATTCGTCCCATAACGCCCTGGAGTTTGGCGAACTCGCCTACCACCTGGCTCACCAGGTCGGTCTTGCACAGGTGGGCGGCGCGGGTCACCTTCTCCTTTTCAGTCGGATTGACCGTATCGGCCAGCCAGCCGGCAAGCGTCTTTACCCGCATCACCTTGTCGTGCATGCTGCCCAGTTTGGCCTGGAAAAGCACGCCTTTGAGCTTTTCCACCCAGCTTTCCATGGGCACCTTGACATCGGCGGTGTAAAAATAGCGGGCGTCGGCGAGCCGGGCGCGCAGCACGCGCTGGTGGCCGGTGGCCACTAGGTCCATGTCCCGGGTCCGGGTGTTGTTGACGGCGATGAAGCCGGGCATGAGCTTGCCGGCTTTGTCGATCACGGCGAAATACTTCTGGTGTTCACGCATGGCCGTGATGAGAATTTCCCTGGGCACTTCGAGGAAAATGTCGTCAAATTTACCCGCCGTGGCAATGGGAGTCTCCACCAGGTTGGTGACGATGTCCATCAACTCTTCGTCGGGCAACACCTGCCCGCCCATGGCGGCGGCGGCATTGGCCACGGCCGTCGCGGTCATTTGCCGGCGTTTTGCGATGTCCACCACCACGTTGACCGAGGCCATCGTTTTCTCATAGGCCTCCGGGGAGGGGATGGTCACTTTACCCGGATTCATGAACAGGTGGCCGAGTGACTGACGGCCGCTTTTGATCCGGCCGCCCAGGCTGAAAGAAACCACCTTCGTGCCATAAAGCGCCACGATGCTCTGGATGGGTCGTGCGAATTGAATGGAAAGGTCGGCCCAGCGCATGCTCTTGGGAAAGGGGGTAGCGAGGATTACCTCGGGCAGGATGGTTTTAAGCAGGTTGATGGTGGCCTGCCCGCGGTTGGTCTTGCGGGCGATCAGGTACCGGCCCTTGTCCGTCTGGGTCACCTTCAGGCGGTTGACCGGAACGCCTGCCTTTTCGGCAAATTTCACTGCGGCCATGCTGGGATTGCCTTTATCGTCAAAAGCGATTTTTTCCGGCGGCCCCATGATGTCTTCGGTAACGGTTTCCTGCTTGGGTGCCACCTGGTCCACGGTTACCGTCAGCCGTCGGGGCGTGCCGCAGGTGCGGGCCTGGCCGTGGCCGATGCGGGCCCCGTCCAGCCGTTTCAGCAGGTTCTGGGCCATGGCATCCAGCGCAGGCTGGATATATCCTGCCGGGATCTCTTCGGCGCCGATTTCAAGTAGTAGGGTTTCCATTTTCACCTCGATCACGATTTGTCTTTCAAAAGCGGAAACCCCATGGTCTCGCGCTGCTTCAGGTAGCCCATGCCGCAGGCCCGGGCCAGGTTGCGGATCCGGCCAATGTAACCGGTCCGTTCAGTGACGCTGATGGCTCCCCGGGCGTCCAGCAGATTGAAGGTATGGCTGCACTTGAGGGTGAATTCATAGGCCGGAAGCACCAGACCTTCTTGGATAATCCGCTTGGCCTCGGCCTCATACCGGTTAAACAGGTCCAGCAGCATACTCACATCGGCCTTCTCGAAGTTGTAGGTGGATTGCTCCACCTCCTGCTGGTGGTGGACCTGCCCGTAGGTGACCGTGTCGTTCCACTTCAGGTCGTAGACGTTGTCGATGTCCTGAAGGTACATGGCGATACGTTCCAGGCCGTAGGTCAGCTCCACGGAAATGGGAGACAGCTCCATGCTGCAGGCCTGCTGAAAATAGGTGAACTGGGTGCACTCCATGCCGTCCAGCCACACCTCCCAGCCCAGGCCGGAGGCGCCCAGGGTGGGCGATTCCCAGTCGTCTTCCACGAAGCGGATGTCGTGCTCCAGCGGGTCCACACCCAGGGCCTTCATACTCTGCAGGTAGAGCTGCTGAACATTGGTGGGGGAGGGCTTGAGCAGCACCTGGTACTGGTAGTAGTGCTGAAGGCGGTTGGGGTTGTCCCCGTACCGCCCGTCGGTGGGCCGCCGGGACGGCTGAACGTAAGCCACATCCCAGGGCTCGGGCCCTAATGCTTTCAATGATAATTACATCCTGAAAATTCATGCGCGTTTCCTCGACTGTCCGTATCGATAGTCAAACGGTTGATCAGGTTTATAATCGATTGGGATTTTCAGACCTGACGGTGTGTCCGATAAGCGCCCTTCGTACCATTATCGGTATGGTTTAACAAGACCCCTGTGCTTACATGACCCCGTTGGCATCTACACGACAGTCGAGCAACCCGGCCGTGGGACGCCCTGCAAGCATCTTTTTCCATACCGGCTTCAGGGCCGCCACGGCATCGGCCTCGCCCAGGGCCCACAGGCACCCGCCGCCACCGGCGCCAGTGAATCGGGCACCGCATTCTTTTTCAATGGCGGCCGCCGCCAGCCGGTCGCCCATGTCGTCGAGCACCTGGGGGGTCATGGCTTTTCGAATGGCCGTTTCCCGGTTCATGGCATCGGCGGCCGCCGTCATGTTCCATCGGGCGATCGCTCCGGCAAAATCGTGGGTCAGACGGACGATCTCGTGCCAGTTTTCACGGCCTTTCCCGGTGATGAACTGCCTGACCCAGGACCTGTTGACATCCTTGGAGACATGGGTGACGCCCAGGTACGCCACGATCAGGTGGCGGTCCAGGCGCCGAAGTGCTCTCCCCTTCAACAGGGGGCGTCCGGCGTAGGGCAAAAGGTCCGGATTTGCCGGCCAGGTCCAGGCGTTGACCCCACCGAAAGCGGCGGCCAGCTGGTCCTGGAGACCGCAGGCCACGCCGGCCACGCCCTGCTCGATGGCGTGGGCCAGGAGCACCATCCGTTCCCGGGGGATTTCCTTTTTGCCCATGCAGCCCAGCACCTTGGAAAAGGCGGCGATCAGAGCTACGGCAGCCACCGACGATCCCCCCAGCCCGCTCCTGGGCGGTGAAGCGGAATGGATGTGAATGTGGACCCCCCTGGCGTTGAAATAGTCGGTCACGGCGAACATGAGTCCCAGGGGATGATCGTAGGGGGCGGTTGACGGGTTGAACACCGCATCTGCGAAACCTTCTGACGAGATGCGTATCCGGTCGCCGGTGGTCGGGCGAAGGGTGACGGTGGTACGCCGGTCCAAAGCGATATTGACCGTGGATGGGACCAGGTGCCTCAGCGGGTAGTGAAAGCTGCTGATATCCAGGGTTCCCCCGAAATCGATGCGGCAGGGTGCCGATGCATCGATGGGATGGTTGTCCAGCAGCGGTCCGATATTGCCCAGTCCCGGGTCATTTTCATGCGGCGTCATGGTTTTTTCTGCCATTGATCGAATGCCTTATGGCCCGGAGTACCTTCAGGCTCTTCGGGGATTTGCCGATGTGAAAGGGAACGAAGGTTTCCAGAAATTTCAGCCCTTCGGAGATGGCCGTCGGCGTGAACCGGACGCGTGCGGCCCGTTCCAGATCGCCGGTGTCGGTCCATATGAGCTGTTTCAGCGTGCCTTTGGAAATCGTCAGCCGGCCGTTGGTGGGGCTCCCGCAGGTGGGGCAGGCAATACCGCCTTTGGATGGATCCGAGACCACCGATGCATGCCGGATCTGGTCCAGGCAGGTCTTGCAGGCATGGCAGTGGTCGAAATTGGGCCGGAACCCCGCCAGGGATAAAAAGCGCATCTGAAACAAGATACTGAGCGCCTCAACGGGCGTCTCTCCTCGGTTGAGTTCGGCCAGCACATGGGACGTCAGCCGGTACAGGGGGGCCTGGGGTTCTCCTTCGGCCATCCACAGATAAATCAACTCCGCCCAGTAGCTGGCGTAGGCGGTTTTGATGATATCTTCGCGGATCCTGAAAAATGGATCTTCGAGAGACGCCTCCTGGAGCACCGGCATGCCTTTTCCCCGCCCTTTGGCCAGCACCACGTTGAGACGGGAAAAGGGCTCCAGTACTCCGGGAAACCGCTTGACGCTCTTTTTAGCGGATTTGGCAATGGCGCTGGTCTTTCCCTGTGTCAGGGTGAACAGGGAGACAATGAGATCGTAATCGCCAAACTCGATCCGACGGAGCAGGATGGCTGAAGTACTCAGAGTGGTCATGGTATCAGATACCGAGAAACCGGGTGGCGATAGTGAAGTAAAAATAGACGCTGATGATATCGATGGCGGTGGTCACAAAGGGTCCTGTGGCAACGGCCGGATCGATATTGTTCCGGGCCAGCAGCATGGGCACACATGATCCCACCAGGGCTGCTACGGACATGGAACAGATCACCGCCAGGCAGACAGCCAGTGCCAGCATGAGGGTACTGTACTGCAGTTGGGCCACCGATCCGAGCAGCAGGCCGTAGACGAGACCGAGGATAAAGCCCACGGCTAGCTCCTTGCCCACCACCGACCAGATCTCCCGAATATTGATCCGTCCGGTGGCCAGACCACGCACCACGATAGTGGAGGACTGGGTGCCGATATTGCCGCCCATGCCCATGATGACCGGGATGAAGGCGGCCAGGTAGGTGATCCTGCGCAAACTGTCCTCGAATTGGCCGATCACGTAAAAGGCAAAGATGCCGCCCAGGCAGCTGGCAAAGAGCCAGGGAAGGCGGATGCGGGTGCTTTTGAGGATGCTTTTGGTCTCCACGAACTCTTCGCCCACACCGGCCATCTTCAGGATGTCCTCGGTGGCCTCCTCGCGGAAAATATCGATGACGTCGTCTACGGTGACGATACCCACCAGCCGGTTGCTGTCATCCACCACCGGTACGGCCAGAATATCGTAGCGAGCCACCATCTTGGCCACCTCCTCCTGGTCCATGTGGGTCTGCACGGAAAGGACATCCGTGGCCATGAAGGCTTTCAGGGGCGTCTGGGGTTTGACCACCACCAGCTGCCGCAGGGAGCAGACCCCCACCAGGTTGCCGTATTCGTCCACCGCGTAGAGATAAAAAGGCATCTCGACATCGGCAAACTCCTTCTGGATGCGTTCGATGGCCTCTTTTGCGGTTATTTCCTGGTTCAAGGCGATGAAGTCGGGGTTCATGATGCCGCCGGCGGTATCGTCTTCGAACCGCATGAGGTCCTCGACCTCGTCGGATCCCTCTTTCTTCATGCGCTTGAGCATGTCGCTGGCGGCATCATCGGGGAGTTGGTTGAGCAGGTCGGCGACATCATCGTTGGGCATCTCTTCCAAAATGGCCACGACCTCATCAGGATCCATGCCGTCGATGAGTTCAATGAAGAGATCCTCATCCAGTTCACTGAAGAGGATTCCCTTTTGCTCCACATCGTCGATCATGTCGAACAGCACCCGCTGATCCTGGATCGACAGATCCCGAAACAGGATGGAAAGATCCGCGCCATGGGTTTTGTTGACGATTTTGCGCAGCCGGCTGCTGGCACCCCGACGCAGGAGCCGTTTGACGCTGACGGTCAGAATTCTTTGTCGATCCTGCTGCATGGGATATTTCTTTTGAGCTAAGGATTTAACGGGTCATGGAATTTTCAGGCTCACCACCTGGCCGCTGCTCCCGAAGATCTTTACCGGCCGCTCATTGAGGAAAATTTGCAGCCCGGTGGCATTTCCGATCATCAGATTGAAGTTGTTCGTTCCTTCCATCTCCAGGCGATCCTCAGGCTTCAGATCATAGGACCGGGCATTCCGTCCGTCCACAATAACCTTCAGCCAAGTCTGTTCCACCGCGATGACCTGAAGTTTCAGCTTGTCCTGCGGTTTTGCGCCGGGCAGGCCGCTGACGGCCGTCTCCGTTCTGGTGGCTGAAGGCTCTGGCAGAACGGCGTGTTCCGGCGCATCGGTGCGTTGAGGCGGTGCCGGGTCCATGACAATATCGGTATACCGCACCAGCAGTAAAATGCTGGTGATTACCCCCACTGTCATCAGCGTCCGGCGGAGCGCCCACAGTTTCGCCCGTCGTCTCAGGCGCTGATGTTTGGTGTTTGCCTGCTGCTCAAGATCGGACAGATACAGGTCGAGGGCCACATCGGCGTTGGCTCCCACGGCATCGGCATAGGCACGGATGAAGCTTTTGACATAGGCCCGCGGGGGGAGCCGGTCATGGGCATTCTGCTCCATGGCCCTGAGGCAGTGAACGGCGATTTTTGTTTCTTCGGCGATGGTTTCGATCGCCAGGTCCTGGTTTAGCCGGAAGCCCTCTAGATAGCTTCCGAATGTATCCTGATTCGTTTCCAATCTTAATTGATGATTTTGATGTGTGACTGGCTGCGCAGATCCTCCAGCCATGAGACGAATTTTTTATCCACCACCTCTGCAAACAGCTTCTGATGGATCTCTCCCCTTACGCTTTCCAGGGGGTTTCCTTCGGTCCGGTTCACCGCCTCCACATAAAAGAGCTGAAACCCCTGATCCGTATCCAGAACGGCGGTGGTCTGGCCCGGATTCAACCCGTCGAGTGCCGCCTGGATCTGGGGCGAAAGCGTCTCTTTTGCAAACTCGCCGATATCCCCGCCGTCTGCGGCGGCCGGGCTCTGGCTGTAAGCTCGTGCCAGATCGGCAAAGGATTCACCGGCCTCAATCTGCGATCGGAGTTGCTGCATCTGTTCCTGCAGGGCCTGCTTTTCGGTATCGGTAGAATAATCCGGCACCCGCATCAGGATATTTCTCAAATGGTAGCGGAGCTTCCCACCGTAAATTGCGGGGTGGCTGTCGTAATAGGCTCGAATCTCTTCCTCGGTGATGACAATCTTGGACTTGACCTGGTAATTGACCAGCCGGGTGCGCAGGACCTGCTCCCTGATTCTGTCCCGATACTGCTCCATGGTCATCTGATCCTGCTCCAGAAAGTGGCGCAGATCCTCATCGGTAAAGGTATTGGCCGCTTTGATGCGTTCGATGGTGCTGTCGATCTCCGCTTCATCCACCTGGATATCGTTGCGTTTGATCTCCTGATCGGTGATTTTTTCATCCACCAGGCGGTTGAGCATCTCCTCGCGCACTTTGAAGAGCAGCAAAATGATGTCTTCGTTGACCACCGCCACGATCCGGTCCAGCACCTCGGACGCCGCCGCCGCCGTCGCCGTAGCGGTGAAAGCCAGTATCAACATCCCGATCAGTACACCCAAAGTCAGATTTCGTTTCAAGGCAACGATTCCTTTCCCTAACCGTTGGGTCCGGTGTCAGGGTGTTGGGACTGTTCCCACAGCTCCCAGTTGATCTCTACCCCGTAACGCTTTCGCAGCCCGTCCATCCATTGCGGGTAGGCTGCTTCCACCTTTTCGCGCCGGAGCTGTTCTACGATATGACGATTCAAGTCCATCTTTGGCGCGTTTCCGTCTTTGACAGCAAAGTCTTCTTCGTGGGCCTTATAGTACGCTTCGATATCCTGCGCCGTTATATCCATCGGCTGCACCAGTTCCCGGTCTACGACCTTTTCCATAAGGAGCCGCATTCGGAGCCGATCCTTCCACAGGGAGTAGGGGATGGCACTTTCCAGCAGCATCTGTTCGAATTCGTCTTCAGGGTAATCCTTTTTAATTGCCTGAATCGCCGCCTCCAGTCCGGGGGCCTCCACCACGATTCCCAATTCTTTGGCCCGGCGGGCGATGATCACCTCTTCGGTCATCTGGTTCAGCAGGCGCAATCGGGCATTTAGAATCACCTCAGAATCCACCAACCGGTCGTCGCTGTAGGCAATCCGGGCGACGTCGAAGGCGCGTTCGAACTGGGCCTGGGTGACGGTCTGCCGATCGGTGCGGATCAGCACGGCATCCTGCTGCGATGTGCTGTCCGGACCGGAACACCCCGTCAATACAATGATCACCGCGAAACAGATGATTCGGCATACAGGGATCCCGGCCGGCGCACCGCATCGTTTCGCCGATGTTTTGTCATGTGTATAACTTACTGCAACCTTTCCAAATAAGGTTCCCATAAACGATCAGGAGTTAACATGTTGCGCTATTTCGATCAAGATGTTTTTCGTCTGGGCCAGCATGACCCGGGGTGTTCCTTTGGCCAGGGTTGTCTTGAACAGGTGGTCCGGAGTGAGTTGGTATTGCTGTTTGCCGGCGGTGAGCATCTGGACAATTCCCAACGGCTGGTGCTGGTGGGCCTCACTGAACGCCAGGCACAGCTGCCGGCCGTACAGGTCCAGGCGCTTGACCCCGGCGCGGACCGACAATACCCGCAGCATGATCTTGAACAGCAGGTTCTCCGTCTCTTCGGGAAGCGGCCCGAAACGGTCCGCCAGTTCCGCTTTCATGGCGGCGATCTCCTTGAGGTCGCTCATTTTGGCCAGGCGGCGGTAGAGGGATAGCCGCTGGTCGATATCGGCGACATAGTCTTCGGCCATGTAAGCGGACATGGGCAGGTTGATCTCCGGCTCCAGGCCTTCGGTCCTGGGCTCCCCTTTCAACTGGGCCACGGCCTCTTCCATGAGTTTGAGGAACATGTCGTACCCCACGGCGGCAATGTGGCCGGATTGGGAAGCACCCAGAATGGCCCCGCCACCCCGGATCTTCAGGTCGTTCATGGCAATCTGGAAGCCGGACCCCAGATCGCTGTGTTCCATGAGCACCTTGAGACGCTTTTGGGCATCTTTCCCCAGCCGGCTCTCTTCGGGGATGAACAGGTAGGCGTAGGCCTGTTCATCGGACCGGCCCACCCGGCCGCGCAGCTGGTAGATCTGGGCCAGACCGAAACGGTCCGCCCGGTTCACCAGGATGGTGTTGGCCGTGGCCACATCGATGCCCGACTCGATGATGGTGGTGCACACCAGCATGTCTACCTCCCTTTCCATGAAACGCATCATCATCTTCTCAAGGTTTTCTTCGGCCATCTGTCCGTGGGCCACGGCCAGGCGGACCTCGGGCACCCTTTCCTGAAGGTAGGCAGCCATGCGGTCGATGGAGCGGACGTTGTTATGCACGAAAAAGATCTGACCACCCCGGGCCAGCTCGCTGCGGATGGCCTCGCTGATAACGGTGTCGTCGAATTCGCACACATAGGTGATGATGGCATGGCGCTGCTCCGGGGGCGTGGAGATGACGCTGATGTCCCGGATGCCCATCATGGAGAGATGTAGGGTTCTTGGAATGGGGGTGGCGGTGAGGGCCAGCACGTCAACGCTGGTCCGCAGCCGCTTGAGTTTTTCCTTGTGCCGGACCCCGAAGCGCTGCTCCTCGTCAATGATGAACAGCCCCAGATCGGCAAAGGCGACATCTTTTTGAAGCAGCCGGTGGGTGCCGATGACGATGTCTACGGTGCCCTTTTTAATTTCTTCCACGATCCGGCGCTGTTCGATCCTTGACCGGAAGCGGCTCAAACAGGCCATCTTCACCGGGTAGGCGTCAAAGCGCTGGACGAAGGTGGCATAGTGCTGTTCGGCCAGCACCGTGGTGGGCACCAGTATGGCCACCTGTCTGGCTTCGCTGACGGCCAGAAACGAGGCCCGCAGGGCCACCTCGGTTTTTCCGTAGCCTACGTCCCCGCATACCAGACGGTCCATGGAGCTGGGGTTGCGCATGTCCTCAAGCACATCTTCGATGGCCTTGAGCTGGTCCTGGGTCTCCTCGTAGGGAAAGTCAGTCTCGAAGTCGGCAAAGCGGCTGTCGGCCGCACCGTAGCCATGCCCGGCTTTGACCTTGCGCTGGGCGTAGATTTTGAGCAGTTCCCCGGCGATTTTTTCAGCCGACTGGCGCACCTTTTCCTTGGCCCGCTCCCATGACCGGCCGCCCATCTTGTCCAGGGCCGGCATCATGCCCTCCACGCCCATGTACTTCTGGATCAGGCCCATCCGGTCCACGGGCAGGTAGAGACGGTCATCGTTCCGGTAGACGATCAGCAGGAAGTCGTTGACGGTACCCTCCAGGCTCAGTTTGACCAGGCCCTCGTACTGGCCGATGCCGTGCTCGTCGTGGACCACCAGGTCACCCTGCTTGAGATCGGAAAAGGCCATCAGTTCCGTGTGCACCTTTGATTTTCCGGGCCTGGGGCGTTTGACCCGGGGACCGAAGATCTCTGCTTCCGTGGCCACGGACAGGCTGTTCCCGGACCAGACAAAGCCCTCCGAAAGGCGACCCCGGCAGATGAACACCCGCCCCGGCCGGTGGACCTGTGGAAATGACTGGCCGGTCACCGCATCCACCCCATGGGGCTCTATGATGGCAGCCAGCCGGCCACCCTGGCGGTCGGATTCGCAGGCCATCACCACGGTGTGTCCCGCCTCCTTTTGGGCCGTGATCCACCGGACCAACGGGGCGGCCGGGTGGTCGGTCTTTTTGGCCTGGTCCATGGCCAGCACCAGGTCGCTGTTGTCCGCAATATCGGCCTCCGCTGTCAGGCGAACGCCAATGCCTGTCACTGCCAGCGGCGCCAGGGAGACAGCCTCCCGGCGGGCCAGGCCGGCGGTGATCTCCTCCCAGTTTAAAAACAGGTCCTTCGGTTCCACGCACAGGCGTTTTTCGCTGCAGGCCTTGTCATAGTTAACCTGGGCCAGCTGCTCGCTTTTTTCAGCGGCCTGGGCCAGTTCGGCCGGGTTTTCGGCGATGATGACCGTGTTGTCCGGCAGATAGTCGAACAGGGTGTCCATCCGGTCGTAGATCAGCGGGGTGAGGCTCTCGATGCCGGGAAACACTCCCTGCTCCTTGATCCGCTGCACGATATCCCGGACCGTGGTGCGCGGCAGCTCCTGCTCCAGTGCCCGCACCCGGAACCGGCCGACGATGACATCCAGCCGGGCTTTTTCCAGGGTCACTTCCCTGGCTGGCAGAATCACCGCTTCATGCACATGGTCCAGGCTTCGCTGACTGGCGGGGGAAAAGAAACGGATGGTTTCGGCAAAGTCGCCGAACAATTCGATGCGAAGGGGGTTGTCGTACAGGGGCGAGAAGATGTCGATGATGCCGCCGCGGACGCAAAAATCCCCCGGCTCCTCCACCACCACGCTGCGGGTGTATCCGCCGGCCACCAGTTTGCGGCCGTGGTCACCGTCACCTGCCTCCGGTGGCCCTCGATCATGGAATACAGTGCCCGGATCCGGCGGGCCGCCGTTTCGTTGTGGTAGGACATGAATTTGAACGGGGAAATATTATACGAAGGGAAGTGAACGGCGGGTGAACCCGTTTCGCCGGAAAAGAAATCGATTTCCGCCTGCCGCTGCTCGGCGGCTTTGGTTGATTCGACCACCACCAGCACGGGCGACTTGAGCTGTTGCCTGACACCGGCTGCCAGATAAGCACCGGCGCTGCTGCTGATTCCGGTAATCACAAGGGGGGCGGTGCGCTCGGCAATGGTCCGGATCAGCATATCCGATGCACTTTTTTCTTGCATTTGGTCCATAAACACTATACTTTTCCCCTCTATTTTTTGGCCGGCGTAGCTCAGCTGGTAGAGCAGCTGATTCGTAATCAGCAGGTCCGCGGTTCGAGTCCGCGCGCCGGCTCCAGAGCCAGTTCCGGGTTTCCTCATCTGCTTTGCGGGAACCCGTTTTTTTTGAAATCCGGCAAGGGGTAGTATCCGTCGCGGCGGATGGGCGCCTTATTAGCGCAACCCGCATCACTTTTGCAACCGTCGTTTGCGATTGTAGGCCCTTCCCGCCATTCCTACTGTACCGGGGGGTAACCATTTCAACCTGTGCGGTTAGCCATTAGCTAAAAGCTAACCGCACAGGTCGAACCATTTCAGCCGAGACAGGAGAGATCATCCATGCAGCTCTCACCCCAGCAGCAAGCCGCTGTCGAACATACCGGCTCTCCGGCCCTGGTGGTAGCCGGTGCCGGATCGGGAAAGACCCGCACCCTGACCGCCAAATTCGCCCACCTGGTGAAATCGGGCATACCTCCGGAACGGATTCTGGCCATTACCTTCACCAACAAGGCGGCTGACGAAATGAAGGGCCGCCTGATTCATATGACCGGCATGGGGCTGCAGCGCTTCCCCTGGGTTCGGACCTACCATTCTGCCTGCTTCAAGATCCTGAAGGAACACAGCCATCTGCTGGGTTATCACCCGCCCCTTCAGGTTTTTACGTCATACCACCAGCAAAAGACCGTCAAGGAGGTTTTGCTGGCCCTCAATTTCGATAAAAAACATGCCATGTCCGTGCTCGGACAGATTTCCAACGCCAAAAACAGCGGACACCCCGGCGCTTATTTCGACAGTCACCCCCGGCAGGGCAGCATCCGCCTTGTCGATGTGTACGAGCGATACGAAGGGATGCTCAAGGCGGCCAATGCAGTGGATTTTGACAACATCCTGCTCCTCACCCGAAACTTGCTGCGGGACCACGTGGATATCCGGCAGCGCTACCAGACCGGTTTTCAGTATGTCCTGTGCGACGAGTACCAGGACACCAATGATCTGAACGAGGAGATCACCGCCCTGCTGCTCAAAGACGGGAACCTTTTTGCCGTGGGCGACGACTGGCAGTCCATCTACTCGTTCAGGATGAGCAACGTCAGCCATTTCCTCTCTTTTAAAAAGAAATACAAGGGGGCACGGATCTTTCGACTGGAACAGAACTATCGCTCCGCCGATGAAATCGTTCAGCTGGGCAACCGGATCATCGGCTATAATGAAAGCCGCATGGACAAGGCCTGCTATTCGGACAAGGACGGCGGGGTGGTGGAGACCCATGAGTTCTATACTGACAGGGAAGAGGCCCGGTGGGTGGCGGACAAGATTCGCAGCCTGGCTCGGATGAACATCCCCAATGAAAAGATGGCGGTACTTTATCGCACCAAGTTCTGCTCCCTGCCCTTCGAACAGGCGTTTCGCCGGGCGCACATTCCCTACCGCATGATGGGCGGCAAGGGCTTTTTCGACCGGGTGGAGATTCTGGACCTGAACTGCTACATCACCGCCGCCGTATTCGACAAGGATGACGCCGCCTTCGAGCGGGTCCTCAACAAGCCCAAACGGGGCATCGGACCGGGGACCGTGAAAAAGATTTCCCAGATGCGCTCTGAAAACATGAGCCTGAAGGAGGCCGCCAGGCAGGCTGTGGCCGACCGCGTGCTTACCCCCAAGCTCTACAGTGCCTTGAAAGATTTGCTGGCTCTGCTGGACGAGATCCGGGACCTGCGGCCGGATGAAGCCATCCACCGGACGATTGCCCGCACAGGCTACATGGATCACCTGGAGAACTATACCCGGTCCAACTCCATGGATTTCACCGTCCGGCAGGAAAACATCGATCAGCTGATCCACGCCGCTTCCCAGAAAGAGACCATCGTGGACTATCTGGAAGAAGCGGCCCTGGTCCGCGAGGACAAGGATGATGAGGATGAATCCGCCGGCGTCAACCTTTCCACCGTGCACGGGGCCAAGGGGCTTGAGTTTCACACGGTGTTCGTGATCGGGTGCGAAGAGCAGCTGTTCCCCCACTGGCGATCCATGGACCGTGCCGAAGACCTGGAGGAGGAGCGGCGGCTCATGTACGTGGCGGTGACCCGGGCGGAGCGCTGCCTCTTCATGTTTATGAACTTGACATCATCCGGTCTTCCGTATATTTTTAATAGCTGTATGATTTTATTGAACAAAGAGGTGTTTTATCGTAAAGAAACATTCTTGGGACACCATGACCCGGGTCAGAGGCACAGGATCGAGAGCTGATGAATTGTATTGATGCCGTAGAAGGCATGGCCAAGGTACTGCTGGGGAAGTTTCTCGATGTCTCCACCGAGCATCGTCTGGACGCCAGTGAGTATATCCGCAATGTGAAGGTGGTTATCGATGCCGTGGCTCTGTTTGTGAAAAACAACCCGGAGGTCAGCGAAACGTCGGAACTGATCCGGGGTGTCCTTTACGATTATGCAAAAGCGCAGTGGCTGGCGCGTCTGGATAAAATTGTGCCTGATCAGGAGGCGGGGAGCAAGCGCGATATCGAGTACCAGGCATACTGTTACGACTATGTCTACGCCCACGGCAATTACCCGCGTTGACCAAAGACGTATTCCGAGGCAGAAGCCGGGTTTCGATTCGTGAATTGAAGAGTAAATTTTTATTCCCTGTCGGATTATCCATAAAGGAAATTCTCAAATGACCGAAACAGATGACGAAGCGCTTAAAACGGAGATCGACGAGATAATGAGTATGGTGGATACGATTATGGACAAGGTGGCCCGGGTCATTCCCGAAAACAAGAAAGAGACAGACGACCAGGGGTGACCGAATCGTGATCCGATACAGTTTGACCATCAATACCAGGCAACCGGCAACCATTTCTCTCAGGAGGCGCTATGGCATTGACCAAGAATGATATCGTCGCAAAGGTGAACGACCTGGGCTTTACGAAAAAAAAGTCCATCGAGACCGTCGAATCCCTGCTTGAAATCATCAAGGGGACCCTCGAAAGTGGAGACGATGTACTTGTATCCGGTTTTGGAAAGTTCTGCGTGAAGGGAAAAAAGAAACGGCGGGGCAGAAATCCGGCCACCGGTTCCGACCTGACCCTGCGGGAGCGCAAGGTGGTCACCTTCAAATGCTCGGGAAAACTGCGAAGCAAAATCAACGGCGGCTGAGTCTATCCGCCGGGTTTGACCCGCTCGTACGGGTGAAGATGCCGCATCTTTTCCCCAAAGGCGCCGTCCGCCTCTGCCAGGCGGCAGGGCGTATGATGCATCCTGCCTGAATCCATCCCTTACGTCTGCGGCTGCCCCAGTTTGCTAAGAAATGTTTTTTGGCGCAATTTCGTCAACGCCTCGCCTTCTTCCACCAGATAGTAAACCGGCTGATTGTTTTCATCATAACAGGCATAAAGGGCGGTGTAGCCCTTTGGGTCAGAAACGGCCATGATCCGCTGGACATCGTTGTCGAACCTTTCGCAGACTGCATCCCAGGGCTCCGGGGATGCGGTTTCGATGGTGTCAATGGCCTGGGTCGCTTCATTGAAATTGACGTGAAGGGATTTCATGGCACCTCCGTCATTGCTCATCATTTCAGGGAGATTTCACCCCTATCAGGGGTCGAGGATAAAATCCGTGATATAAGTGTTCTCTATTTTTTCACGGCCCATGGTGCTGGTGGGCCGGTTACCGTAATTGTGGCCGGGCCAGATGCGGGTATCATCCGCAAGCCCAAAAAGTTTGTTCTCGATGCTCCGGATGAGCCGGTCCAACGATCCCCCTTTCAGATCGGTGCGTCCTGCATCACCCACAAACAGGGTGTCACCGGTAAACAGATGCCCGGCCACCAGAAAACAGCAGGAGCCCGGCGTATGCCCCGGCGTGTGAAGCACTTGGATTGTTGCCGCGCCCAGTTGAAGCCGGTCATCATCGGTGAGCAACCGGTCCGCAACGGTATCCACCGTCAGTCCGGTCTGCCGTTCAAGGTCCCCGATTTCCGGTGAATCGGAGAAAAAATCGCTGTCTTCGGCGTGCATACAGACCGGCACCTCAAGGGCCGCTTTAAGCGCCGCGTTGGCCAGCACATGGTCCGGGTGGCCGTGGGTGTTGAGAATCAGGCAGGGGGTGGCCTTTTCCCGTTTCAGTGTGTCGATGATTGTTTCCGGTTCGCCCGCCGGATCGATGATGGCGGATTGCCCGGTTTCCCGGCATGTCACAATGTAGGTATTGACCTGAAACGGCCCCAAAGGCAGCGGGATGATCTTGATGGCGCTCATTGTTTAACTCCGCGTTTTCGTCAAGACAGGGTGAAAAAATATTACCCGCTCCCCATGGTGCTGTCAATCAGCCAAACGTCAAAACGGTGGCCCTGCGGTTGCGCCGGTGACAGAAGTGATTATACAAACTAGTGTCCATCCAGAAACAGTTGATTTAGGTGCTCCTCGCAAAACAAAAAAAAGGTAGTACTTCCGTGAGAAGTAGATTCGGCATTAGATTTAATTTTATATGGATATATGCTCAA